>NZ_KB895835.1:0-147289 GCF_000374985.1 Micromonospora sp. CNB394
GCTAGACGACTGGGTTGATAGGCCGGAAATGTAAGCCCGGTAACGGGTTCAGTTGACCGGTACTAATAGGCCGAGGACTTGACTACCAAGCTGCTACGCGTCCACTGTGCAACTCTGAACAAACTGCCGCCCATGTTGTTGGGTTGGTTGACATGTTCATAGAGTTACGGCGGTCATGGCGGAGGGGAAACGCCCGGTCACATTCCGAACCCGGAAGCTAAGCCCTCCAGCGCCGATGGTACTGCACTCGGGAGGGTGTGGGAGAGTAGGACACCGCCGGACAACCTTTCCATTCAGGGTCACCCCTTCCGGGGTGGCCCTGAATTGCGTTCACCCCCGGAAAACACCACAACGGGCCGCTCCCGTCTCGTACCGTCGAGCCGGGACCGTCGTCGCACGCTCACCCGCCGGCTCGGTGGCGGGAACGTGACGTGTCGTACGCCGGGATCGTGATCGGGTCCGACCGCACGGGGTACAGGAGTGAGCATGGAGATCGGAATCATCGGGTCGGGGCACATCGGGGGCACCCTCACCCGTCGTCTGCGTTCACTCGGTCACGACGTCGCGGTGGCCAACTCCCGCGGGCCGCAGAGCCTCGCCGACCTCGCCGCCGATACCGGCGCCCGGGCGGTGCCGGTGGAGGACGCCGTGCGGGACGCCGAGTTGGTGGTCATCGCGATCCCGCTGAAGGCGGTGCCGCAGCTCCCGGCAGCACTCTTCGACGGCAAGCTGGTGGTCGACGCCAACAACTACTACCCCCAGCGCGACGGTGACATCGCCGAGCTGCTGGACCGCAGCCTCAGCTCCAGCCGGTGGACCGCTGACCACCTCAAGGGCGCGCGGGTGGTCAAGGTCTTCAACAACATCCAGGCCGCGCACCTGATGGACGCGGGTAAGCCGGCGGGTACGGCGGGCCGGATCGCCCTGCCGGTGGCCGGTGACGACGCGGACGCCAAGCGGATCGTGATGGGGCTGGTGGACGAACTGGGCTTCGACCCGGTCGACGCGGGCACCCTGGACGAGAGCTGGCGGCAGCAGCCGGACACGCCCGTCTACGGCACCGACCGGGACGCCGACGGCGTACGCGAAGGACTGGCCGCGGCACGCCCGTGAGCAGTATGGAAAGAGCCCCGCCGGACGTGTCCGGCGGGGCCTTTTCACGTCTCGGGGATCAGTCGTCGCCCGGCTCCGGGGCGCAGATGAAGCGCGGCTCGGCGTCGTAGCGCCAGCTGAACTTCTCCCGCTTGAACACCTTGCCGTCCTTCTTGATAACCCGGTACGCGTCCTGGGCGAACCCGACAGCGCCGGCGGCGGCGATACAGGTCGGCCCCGGCGTCAGGTAGACCGTCTTCGGCTGGGTGATGTCGCGGCGCGGCCCGTACTCGGTCTTCACACTGTCGTAGATCTTGGTGCTCCAGATCGAGACGGTGATCGAGCTGGACGTGTACGACGTGTCGATCAGGACGCCGTACGGCGTGTTGTTGCGGAACTTGAAGTCGAGGTGCGGCCAGTAGATGGTCGACTCGATCACCGCCGGGTAGCGGCTGAAGTAGAACGAGTGCGGCTTGTGCTCGACGTCTTCCAGCCCGGCGTAGTACGAGGCGTTGAACAGCGTGGTGGTGAACTGGGAGACCCCGCCGCCGACACCAGGCACCAGCTTGCCGCCGACGATCGTCGGCGCGTCCTTGTATCCCTGGTCGTAGCCGCGTTCGCCGGTGTGTCCGTTGAGCGAGAACGTCTCGCCCGGCTTCACCAGAGCGCCGTCCACGTCCTTCGCCGCCCGGACGATGTTCTGGCTGCGCGGTGACGAGAGACCGCCGGTGAACCGGGTGGTGAACGTCGACACCCGCTCCTTGATGCCGAGCTTCGCCAGTTCCGCCTCGGTCAGCTCGGGGGCGGCCGGCTTCAGCTCGGCGGTCACCGTACGGCCCTCGGTCTTCGGCAGCACGGCGAGCAACGCCGGGCCGAGCGCGGCGGCGTCGACCTGGCGTCCGGCCTTGCTGGGCAGCACCTTCGGCTTGCCGCCGCTGATGGTCAGCCCGGCGTCCCGCGGCTCGACCTCGAGCTTCGTCAGCTTGTCGCCGAGCGCGGTACGCAGCCGCTTGACGTCGACCTTCGGGGTCAGCGTGCCGGCGTCGTCGGCGGAGAAGCGCAGCGACCGGGCGATGGCGGCGGGCGGGATGGCGACCGAGCCGCCGTCGGTGGTGAGCGTGACCGGTGCGGCCACCGCGGGCCGGGCCAGCTCGGCGACGAGGCGGTCGACCTCCTCGCGGGTGGTGGCCGGCCACTTCTCGACGAGCGGCACGGTGACCGGCTCGGCGGCCAGCCAGCCGGTCTTCACCACGGCGGCGGCGCCATCGGTGTCGATCGTCAGCGCCGGCTTCGGGTAGACCGGCTTCGGTGTGGTCCCGGTCCAGATGATCGCGGGCATGGTCATCTCACGCCCCTGTTCGCCCATCACCTTGCGCAGGGCCGCCCCCAGCCTGGTCTGGTCGACCGTGACCACCGGCTCGACGGTCCGGGAGCCGACGAGCCGGCTCACCGCGTGCGCGTCCGCCTCGGCGGCCGCCGCCACCGTCGCGTCCACGTCGATGGCGAGCCCCACCTCGGACGGCTTCAGCTCGGCCTTGTTCTCACCGACTGTGACCGCGAGCGGGGCGTTCAACGTGTCGGCCCGGCGTTCCAGCTCGGCGCGGAGCGCCTGGGCCGCCTCTGCGCGACTCCGCCCGCCCAGCTCGGCGCCGAGCACCGTGGTGCCGCGGGGCACGTCACCGGCGTACGCGTAGGCGCCCAGGCCGACACCGCCGGCGAGCACGGCCGCGACGATCCCTCCGGCCAGCAGCAGCCGGGCCCGTCGCGAGCGTGTGGGCTTGGCCGCGCCGCCTCCGGGTGGTGTGGCGACCGGCTCCATCTCGACGCCGGGCCAGCTCACCGCCGCCACCTTGATGGTGGGACGGTCGTCGGCAGCCGGCATCTTCTCGCCGTACATCGTCACTGCAACCTCGATCGGAAGTACACGCGGGGACCGCTTCCCCCGCGGGAGACACCTACGGTAGCCAACGCTCGGGCCCGCCGGGAGTGTCCGGTCCGGCGGTCCTGTCGGTTGATCGCCGGTGTCGCACCGATCACCCGTTCCGGGGCGGTGCCGCGGCGGGGATCGTGGCACGGTGAGCTGGTGCGGACACAGGATCGGGTGCCGGCGTACGGCGGCGGATGGCTGGACCGGGCGGCGGCGCGGCGCGCCGACGCGGACTGGCTGGCCGAGCGGCTGACCGACCCGGAGAGCGTCGTGCTGCCGCTGTGGCGCGACCGCTGCCTGGCCGACGGGGACGGCCCGGTCCGGCTCACCGGGGAACAGGCGTCGGCTGTCCGGGCCGCCGCGGGCGAGACCGTCTTCCTCGGGGTCGACCGGAACGCCGCGGTCTTCGCCGTCGACCTCTCCGCGCTGGACGAGCGGGCCGCCGTGGAGGCGGCCGCCGCGACGCGGACGGTCGACCTGCGGGCGCTGGCCGGCCGGCTCGACCCGGCCAATGCGGCCGTCCAGGCGTACGCCCGGGGGTTGCTGCTGTGGCACCGGCAGCAGCGTTACTGCGGCGCGTGCGGCGCGGCGGCGGTGGCCGGCGGTGGCGGACACGTCCGGACCTGCGCCGGCGCGGAGTGCGGGCGGCTGCTGTTCCCCCGGATCGAGCCGGCCGTCATCGTGCTCGTCGAGGCGCCCGGCCCGCCAGGGCGCTGCCTGCTGGCCCGGCACGCGGGCGCGGCCGAGGGGGCCTATTCGACGCTCGCCGGTTTCGTCGAGGTCGGGGAGAGCCTGGAGGACGCGGTCCGCCGGGAACTGGTGGAGGAGGCGGGGGTGACCGTCACCGACGTGACCTACCAGGGGTCGCAGGCGTGGCCGTTCCCCGCGGGCCTGATGGTGGGGTTCCGGGCCGTCGCCACCTCGGAGCAGGTCCGAGTCGACGGGGTGGAGCTGCTGGAGGCGCGCTGGTTCACCCGGTCGGAGCTGCGGGAGCGGATCGCGTCCGGTCGGCCGCTGGGCCGGGTGGACTCGATCGATCACCTGTTGCTGGGCGACTGGCTGGGCGCCGACGCCCCGGCACGGCCATCAGCAGTGTCGTGACGGTGGCCGTCGCGAGGGCCGCGACGACCAGACCGCCGACGGTACGCGGTCGCACGGTCGCGGCGGCCGTGACCAGCGCGCCGGTGCCCAGCCACAGCGGTGCCGCCGCCCACCTGACGCCCCCGGCGAGACGGTCGTTGAGCAGCACGAACGTCACCGCGTAGAGCGCTCCGACGGCGGCGAACAGTGGCGCGTAGCGGCCGAGCGCGGTGTAGTCGGGTCCGCCGACGAGCCGGAAGGCCAGCCCGCCGGCGACCGTCGACGCGCCCACCAGGACCAGACCGCAGGCGCCCGTCACCGCGAGCGCGACGGTGCGGCTGCGGCGGTCCCCGCGGGCCAGGCGCGGCAGGGCGAGGACGGCGGCGACTTGCGGAGCCCACAGCGCGCCCTTGGTCAGGACCGTCCCCACCGAGTACGCTCCGGAGCCCGACGGCGGCAGTAGCTGCCGGGCCAGCAGCAGGTCGGCGTAGGAGACGACGAGCATCGCCAGCGTCGCCCCGCACCCGGCGGTCACCTGGGCGACGGTCAGGCGCGGGGCGGCCGACGGACGCCGTTGCGTACCAGTGAGCCAGGCCAGCGCCGGGGGCGCCAGCGCGGCGGTGAGCGCACCGAGCCCGAGCGCGCCGGTCAGGCCCGCGCCGAGCAGCAGCCCCACGATCACCCCGCCGTAGCGGGCGGCGGCGAGCAGTGCCATCGCGGCGGCGAGCCGCAGGAAGCGCTGACCGCCCTGCAACTCGCCTAGCGAACGCGAGGAGAGCACCACCGAGGCCGTGGTGACCGCCAGCAGCGCGGGTACCACCGCCGGTAGGTCCAGCGCGGCGACCAGCACCGGCGTCGCCGCCAGCAGCGCCCCGGCGCACAGGGCGGCGGTCAGCACGGTGAGCCGCCGGGTGTCGGACGGGCCGTGCCGGGCGTGGTGCACGGCGACCGCCAGTTGCAGGCCGAGCCCCGGCACCCCGACGATGGCCACCAGGCCGAGGGCGGTCGCGAGCGCGCCGAGGTCGTCCGCGTCGAGCTTCCGGGCGGCGAGCACCGGCACCAGGTAGGCGAGGCCGTTCACCAGGACACCGGCGAGCGTGACGGCGACACCGGCCGCTCCCAGCCCGGTCCTCCGGCCGTCCGCCGGGTCCGGCTCCGGCCGGCCCTCGCTCACGTGATCTCCGAGACGCGGGACACCGGCGCGCCGCCGGTGCCCGGCGTGGCGTCCGGTCCCGGCCGCCCGGCCGAGCCCGGCTCGGTCGGCCCCGCCACGCCCGCGTCCCGGTCCGGATCCGGCTCGGCCTCGCCGTCCGGCCCTCGGTCCGCGTCGCGGTCCGTGGCCGTCTCGGCGTCGCGTTCCGGCTCTCGGTCCGGACCCGTGCCTGGACCCGTGCCTGGACGGGCGAGGGCGGCGGGAGCGGCGACCGCCCCGGCGAGGGCGAGGACGCGGGCCGGCTGCCCGTCCGCCTCCGGCGCCCGCGGGCCCGGCACGACCGGGACCGCCGGTCTGATCCGGCGTACGGGCCGCCGACGGGCGGTCGTGGGGAGCCAGAGCGCGCCCAGGGCGGCGACCGTCAGGAGTTGCGGCAGCGCGTCGGTGTGCCGGTCACCCGACTTCAGGTGGACCCATCCGACCAGCGCCACGAGCGCGCCGGGAAGCCACGTCTCGGCGGCCCGGACGATCCGCCGGGGGTCGCCGGTCCAGGGCAGGCGGCGCGGCCCGGGTACGGCGAGCATGAAGCCCGCCGCCACCAGCAGGCCACCGATCAGACCGCTGTGGAGCACGAGCGCGGCGGCGCCGACGGCGAGCAGCGGCAGCGAGCGGACGAGCCGTCGCCGGGCCGCCGGCGCGACGGCGACAGTGCGATCCCCCGCGGGCCGGCGCTCGGGCAGCACCGCGAGCAGGACCACCACCGCCAGTAGGACACCGCCGAGCAGCAGACCCGTCCGGTACGGGGTGTCCGGCGTGAAGCGCAGCACCACGTCCCCGGAGACACCTGCCGGAAGGATCCAGCCCTGCTGCCAGCCGTCCACCACGAGCGGGGTGAGCGTCCTCCCGCCGACGGTCGCCTGCCAGCCGGTGTTTGTGTTCTCCCGGACCGCGAGCACCCGGTCGACGGGGTGCCCGGACACCCGTACCCGCCGCTCGGTGGCAGACCAGGAGCCCACCTCGATGTCCCCGGCGGTGGCCTCCGCGGCGGGCGTCGCGGTCCGTGGCGTCAGCGCGACCCGGGTGGCGGTGGCGAGCGTGCTCGCGGTGGTGACGACGCGGTGCTCGCCGCTGCCCAGGTCGAGCTGCTCAGGCGAGTTCCGGCCGCAGGCGGTGACCGCCATCTCGCGCATCTCCAGCAGGTCGCGCACGGTGCCGGTGAGCGTGGTGGTGATCCGGGACGCGCCGACCTGAAGCGTCGGGCCGGAGCCGCAGGCCAGCTTCAGCGGCGTCTCCGGGCGGGGTGCGACAGTGGTGCCGAGGGGCAGGACAGTCACCTCGCCGACCGCGACGGGAAGCGGCTCGGGCAGCCGCAGGCCGTACGGGTCGGTGCTGGTGGCGGACGGCTTGTCCAGGAACTGGATGGTGATCGAGGCGGTCCGCATCGGCGGGTCGAGCGTGAACACGCCGTCGTTCGTGAGCAGGTTGCTGCGGAACCCGTCGTTGCCGACCACCCGGACGCTGCCGAGCCGGGTGGCCGCGGTCCCCTCCTCGACGGTGAAGCGGATCCGGCTGATGACCTGCGGTTCGAGCCAGGTGAGGCGCAGGATCGGCGCCTCGTCGTCGAACGCCGGTGACCAGCTCGTGGCGGGGTTGCCGTCGAGGACCGCGCCGGGCCGGCCGGCCGGGTCTGGCACTGCCGTCGAGGACGCGGTGACCTGCGGCGCGAGGCGTAACGGCTGGGCCTCGGCGACCAGCTTGTCCAGGGCGGCGTTCAGCTCCGGGCCGGGGGTCGGCCGCGCCCACAGCTTCGCGTCGTACGTCCCGGCCACCGGCAGCGTGAAGGTGCGGTCGATGGTGGAGGCGTCCTCCGAGCCGCGGATCGCGTCGGTGGAGCAGCGCGGCCGGCCGTCGACTGTGAAACAGGCGGGCGTGGTCGGGGCCGCCGACACGACAACGCCGGCCGGCTGGTCGGTGGCGGGGGCGGCGGGCAGTTGGAGGGTCCGGCCGGTCTCGACGCCGGGAATCCTGATCTCGGCGATGCCCACCGACTTGTCGCCGAACGGGCGCAGGTCGAACGCGGCGTCGACGGAGACCTCGACCTTGCGGGTGGCGTGGACGCCCTGCAGTTCGAAGACCATGTGGTCGCCGAACTGTTCGACGGTGCGGCTCTCGTAGCCGGCGGTCACGGTGACGGTGGTGGGCAGGGCGTCGGCTTTGAGGTCGAACCACACCTCGACCCGGACGACCCGGGTCGGGTTCGCCAGGTTCACCTCGATCCACTGCTTGTCGCTGTCCGAGTGCGGCGCCGACCGCCAGGACGTGGCGGTGTCCCCGTCCATCGCGGCGTACGGCTGATGTTCGGGCCGGGCCCCGCCGGTCGCGTCGATCTGCGAGCGGGCGGTCGAGGCGCGGATCCCGCTGATGCCCTCGAAGCGGGCGACCGTCGACCACTCCGGCCCCCAGTCGGGCAGGTAGTCGTGCGCGGGCGCGGACACCGCGAAGGTGTCGTCGGCGGTGAGCGTCTGGGAGGAGTTGTCGCGCAGACGGCCGAACGAGACGGCCCGGCGGCGCATCCCGTCGGTCAGCACCACCCGCCCGGTGCTCTCGCCTGCCTTCACGTCGCCGGCCAGGACCGTGGGCGCGTCGCCGAGCTGGCCCGAGGCGGCCAGGTCGAGCAGCGACTCGGAACCGCCGACGACGGTGGTCACGTCGTCGCGGTCGTAGGCGACCACCGGCTGGACGGCCCGGTCCACCCGGTACACCTCAAGCGCCCGTCCGGGCACGTCGAGACCTTGGTCGCGGAACTCTTCCGGGTCGTCGGAGCCGCCGCGTACCGGGCCGAACGACAGGACGCGGGTCAGGCCGGGCGAGCGTTCCAGCGCCTGCCGCACGACCGCCGGGCGGGCCGTGTCCGAGCGGCCGTGGTCGAGGTCGGCGCGGAACAGGACGTGGCTGATCCCGGAGCGGGCGAGCAGATCGGCCAGGCCGGCCGAGCCGGCGCCGGTGGCGAGCGTCGACTCGATCGCGTCCAGCAGCCGGATCGTGGCGGGCGGGGTGAACGGGATGGCGTTGCGGACCGCCCACCGGCTGTTCAGCAGCGGTTGGGCGATCTCGTCGGTGGTGGCGCCCCAGTCGTACACGGGGAAGCGCGCGCCGGGGACGACGAGCACACGCCCGCGTGCGGTGTTCGTGTCCAGCCAGTCGGTCGCCTCGTGCCAGTAACCGGGCACGTCCTTCACCGCGCCCGGGGTGGCGAGGCCGCCGGCGAGCGCCGGTGAGGCGACGCCTGCGACCGCGACCATCGCCGTGCCGGCGGTCAGCCAGGCCCGGGCCGTGGCGCGGCCGCGGCGCTGCTCGGGCGCGGTCCGGGCGGCCCGTACGGCGAGGCTGACCAGGTGCGCCAGACCGAGCGCCAGCGGCAGACGGAGCAGCACGTCGAACTTGTGCACGTTGCGCAGCGGGGCGCCGATGCCGTCGAGGAACTGCTGCTGCGGCCCGGCGAGGATGTTCGGCAGGTCGCCGGTGTGCCCGAGCCCGACGAGCGCGACGCCGAGCAGCAGACCGGTGATGAGGAACCGCCGGTGCGGCATCCCGCGCCGGGACAGGCCGAGCACCCCGAGCGCGGCCACCGCCAGGGTGGCCACGACGAGCAGCGTGTCGTTGGCCAGCCGCGCGCCGGCCGGGATGGTCGCGCCGAACGGGGAGGCCAGGTACGCGACCCAGTAGGAGGCACCGCGCAGCGTCGTCACCGCGTCGGTGACGCTCGTGGTGTTGCGGGCGGTCTCGATGTAGTCCAGGAAGGGCGGGCTGTACCGCCCGAGGACCAGCAGCGGGATCAGCCACCACGCGGTGGCCAGGGCGACCGCGCCGCACCAGGCCGCGAGGGCGGTGACGCGGCGGCGCAGCGGCCGGAGCGTGGCGAGCCAGAGCAGGGCGAGCGGCACCACGGCGGCGACGGCGGTGGCGTTGACGCCGCCCGCGCAGGCGACGGCGACCGCCGATCCGGCGACCGCGCGGCGCAGCGGGGCGCCCCGGGCGAGTCCGACGAGCGGGATGAGCACCCACGGCGCGACGGCGCTGGGCCAGGACTCCACCGACGACCAGCCGAGCTGGGTCAGGATGCGCGGCGACAGTGCGAACGCGACACCGGCGATCATCCGGCCGGCGGGACTGCCGATGCCGAGCCGGCCCGCCAGCCGCACCACACCGAGGTACGCGACGCAGAACAGCAGCGCCCACCACAACCGCTGGACGATCCACGGCGCGATGCCCAGTTCCGTCCCGAGCAGGAAGAACGGGCCCATCGGCCAGAGATATCCGTACGCCTGGTTCTGGAGCTGGCCGAACGTGCCGGTGGGATCCCAGAGGTGCAGCGAACGCAGCAGCCACCCGGCCGGATTGACGTTGAGGTCGACCTTGGTGTCCGGGACGACCTGCCCGGGGGCCTGCTGGAAGGCGAGGGCGGTGAGCGCGAGGCAGATCGTCAGGTGCCGGAACCGTCGCGCCGTCTGCCGGGCACGGCCGGTCTCCCGGGCGGGGGTGTCCGTCCCCGTCGGCGACGTTGTCGTCCCGTCCGCACGCATTTCGGCTCCTGTCTCCGCCGGCCGTACGCGCACCTGCAGCATGACGCGTGTCGCGCGACGTTATCCGGACCGGACGCGCAGCGGCGACCTGGGGCGCTGCAGGGCTTCATCAGGAGAACGGCCGTCCCCACGGCGTGTAAGCGTGTGGCAGGCTGCCGACCATGTCAATGCCACAAGCAGCGGCCGAGACGCATCCGGCAGCCGTCGGCGCGGAGGACGACGGACCCGGACCGATCGGTCGTTGGATAGCCGCCGACCGGGTCCGCGCGGTCGCGATCGCCCTCATCGTCGTGTCCGTCGCGTCACGCGCCGGGCTGGCCGCCCGTGGCTGGTTCTCGCAGGACGAGTTCGTCATCGCCGCGCAGGTGCTCGACACCCGGCTGGACCCGGACTACCTGCTGGGCACGTTCAACAACCACCTCATGCCGGCCGGGCTGGCGGTCGCGTGGGTGATGGTCCGGCTCGCCGGATTCACCGGCTGGCCGTGGATCCTGCTGCTGGCGGCCGGGCAGGCGGCGGTGGGGATCGCCCTCTACCGGCTGCTTCGTGACCTGCTGCGGCCCGGCTGGGGGCTGTTGGTCCCGCTGAGCCTGTTCCTGTTCAGCCCGCTGACGCTCGAGGTGTCGTCGCTGTGGCTGGTCGGGTTGCTCGTGCTGCCGCCGCAGCTCGCCCTGGTCCTCGCGGTGGCGGCCCACGTCCGGTACGTGCGTACCGGCCGGAGGCGGCATCTCGCACTGGTCGCGTTCTGGGTCGTGTTCGGTCTGCTCTTCGACACCAAGGCGCTGCTGATCGTGCCGCTGCTGTTCCTGCTGACCGCGTTCCTGTTCACCAAGGGCCGCGCGTGGCGCAGCCTGGTGACCACGGTCGTGCGGTTCTGGCCGGCGTGGCTGATGCTCACCGTGCTGTCCGGGGCGTACCTGGCGTACTACCTGACCCGTCCGGCCCGGGGGCTGGACGAGCCCACCTCGGTCGGGCAGGTCTTCTCCTTCCTGAGCGACCTGGTCGGCGACACGATGGTGCCGGGCCTGCTCGGCGGGCCGTGGCGCTGGACGGACGCCGGTGACGGGCCGCCGCTGTCCGACCCGTACGACATCGCCAAGTGGCTGTCCTGGGCGGTGCTCGCGGCGCTGATCGTGGTCACCGTGCGGCGGCGGCCGTCCGCCGGGCGGGCCTGGCTGCTGCTCGCCTGCTACCTCGGCCTGGTCGCCGCGCTGTTCGCGGTGACCAGGCTCGGCGGACCGCTGGGGCCGCTTGTCGGCGTCGTCCCCCGGTACGTCGCGGACGTGGTGCTGGTGGCCGCGATCTGCGTCGGGGTGGCGCTGCTCGGGATGAAGGACAACGACGAGGACGACGTCTCCGCGTGGCCGCTGCCGACGGCCCTGCGGGAGCCGGGCGCCTTCGCCGTCGGCCTGGTCTCGATGATCGTGCTGCTGGCCACCATCGGGGTGGGGACGCTGTGGAGCACCGCGCGGTTCGGCGACAACTGGAGCACCAAGTACGGGCGGGACTACCTGGCCACCACGCAGGCCGAGCTGGCCGCCGCGCCGCCCGGCACCGTCTTCTTCGACACCGTCGTCCCGGACCGGGTCGTCGCCGGGTACTTCTGGCCGGACAACCTCCAGTCCCACTTCTTCCGTCCGGCCGAGCGCCGGCCGACGTTCGTGACGATGAGCGAGAAGCCGTCGACGTTCGACGAGAACGGCCGGATCCGTCCGGTCGTGGTCGAGGGTCGCAAGGTCGCGCCCGGCACCGTGGAGGGCTGCGGGCACCTGGCCGAGGGCGGCCGGACCGCCCGCATCCCGATGGACGGCTACCTGACCGAGTGGCCGTACGTGGTGCACTTCGGCTACGTCAGCTCCGGTGACTCGACAGCGGTGTTCAAGCTCGGCGCGGCGACCCGCGAGATCACGCTCAAGGAAGGGCTCAACGACCTGTTCTTCATGCTGGAGGGCGCCGGGTCCGCGGTCGAGCTGACGATGGACACGCCGGACGTCCGGCTGTGCACCAACCTGGTCACCATCGGCCGGGCGGTGCCGAAGCCGTAATGAGCGGGCGTCCCGCCGAGGCCGGCGGTTCCGCGGTTCGGCGGTGGCGGGAGACGCTGCCGCTGTACCTCGTGGCGGTCGTCGTCACCGCGCTGGTCCTGGCTCCGCTGGCGGCGCCGGGCTACGCGCTGCGGTACGACATGGTGTTCGTCCCCCGGCAGCCGCTGAGCTGGGATCTCGTGGCCCCGGCGCAGAGCCTGCCCCGGGCGGTCCCGATGGACGCGCTGGTGTCGCTGGTGACCCAGCTCGTGCCGGGCTGGGTGGTGCAGCGGGTGGCGCTGGCCGGGGCGGTCCTGTTCGCCGCCGTGGGCGCGGGACGGCTGGTGCCGACGCGGCGGCGTGCGGTGCGACTGGTCGCCGCCGTGGCGTACGCGTGGACGCCGTACCTGGCCGAGCGGCTGCTGATCGGGCAGTGGGGGCTGCTGCTGGCGTACGCCGCGCTGCCCTGGCTGGTGGCCGCGGCGCTGGACCTGCGGGCGGGCCGCGACGGCGCGCCCGCCCGGGTGGTGCTGTTCGCCGCGCCCGCCGCGATCACCCCGACCGGCGGCGTGATCGCGCTGGCGACGGTGCTCGCGCTGGCGGCGGACCGGGCCCGGCTCCGGCTGTCCGTGGTCGCGGTGGGCGGGGTCGCGCTGCTCAACACCCCGTGGATCGTGGCGGCCCTGGTCACCGGCGCGGGTGGCACGTCCGATCCGGCCGGTGTGGCGGCGTTCGCGGCGCGCGCCGAGAACTGGGCCGGACCGCTGGTGGCGCTCGCGGGCACCGGCGGCATCTGGAACGTGCAGGCCACCCCGGCCAGCCGGTCCGCCACCCTGGCCCCGCTGGCGGCGGTGGTGCTCGTGGTCCTGGCCGTGGCCGGCGCGGGGCTGTTGCGGCGCCGGCTGGCGGCGGACGCGGCGGTACGGCTGGGCGTGCTGGCCGGCGGCGCGTACCTGCTGGCCGCCCTCGCCGTGCTGCCCGGCGGGAACGCGGCGCTGAGCTGGGCGGTGGCGCACGTCCCGGGGGCGGGACTGCTCCGCGACGGGCAGAAGTTCCTCGCGCCGTACGCCCTGGTGCTGGTGGTGTGCGCGGCGCTCGGTGCCGAGCGGCTGGTGGCCCGGATCGACCGGGAGGTCGGCGGGATCGTGCTGGCCGGGCTGCTGCTCCTGCCGGTGGCCGCGATGCCGGACCTGGCGTTCGGCGGGGCCGGCCGGATCAGCCCGGTGCGCTACCCGACGGACTGGCAGGCGGTGGCCGAGCGCCTGCCCGAGGATCCGGGTGAGGTCCTCGCCCTGCCGCTGACCACCTACCGGGCCTATCCGTGGAACCCGGGCCGGGTGGTGCTGGACCCGGCCCCCCGCTACCTGCCGGGGACCGTGCTGACCGACGACACGCTCGTGGTCGACGACGTCGCGGTGGCCGGGGAGAATCCGCGCCTGCGTGAGGTGCGCCGGGTGCTGGCCGACGGGCAGCCGGTCTCGGCCACCCGCGTGGGCTGGGTGCTGGTGCAGCACGGTACGCCGAGCACAGTCGACCCGGCCGTCCTGGCCGGTCTCGACCTGCGGTACGAGGGGGAGTCGCTGAGCCTCTACCGGAACCCGGCCGCGTCGGACCCGCCGCAGCGGGCCGGAGCGGGCCGGTGGCTGGTGGTGCTCGCGTGCGGAACTGCCGTTCTGGTGGTCGTCGCTGCCGCCTTTTCGACCCTACGCCGGCGAGCTACTGCGTGGTAACGTCCGCTCGCACGTCTCACCATCGGAGGAATGGCATGCGTAGAGCTTTGACCCTTGTCGTGTCCGGCCTGGTGGCGGCGTTGCTGGGGGTCCTTGCCCTCGGCGGGCTCTCGGCCGCCGCGACCGCCACGGCGGAGGAGGCCGCGACCGAGGCTCGTAGCGCCTCGGAGGCGGCCAAGCGGACCGGGAAGCAGGACCCGTACGCCCCTGAGGTCTACGGCAACAGGTAGGACGGGTCGCCCCGCCGCTGTACCGGGCGGGGCGAGTCCGCGGTCTCCAGCAGGGTCGCGAAGCGTTCCCCCGCCACCGGCCAGGTGAAGTTCGCCGCGTGCCGCCTGGCCTGAGCACCCATCTCCTGACGCATCGCGTCGTCGCGCAGCAGCGTGCGCACCTTCGCCAGGTAGTCGTCGATGTCGTCGGCCAGCAGGCCGGTACGCCCGTCGACCACCGCCTCCGCGACGCCGCCCGCCTCCCGGAACGCCACTGTGGGCGTACCGGCGGCGCCGGCCTCCACGATGGTCAGCCCCCAGCCCTCCTTGAGCGACGGCGTCAGGGCGACCCAGGCCGAGGCGAGCAGCGCGGCCTTCTCCTCCTCCGTCACGAAGCCCCGGAAGTCGACCCGGTCGGTGATGTCCAGCTCGTCGGCGACCTCGCGCAGGTGCGACTCCCACCAGCCCTGCCCGGCGACCACCAGGCGGAGCTGGGGCAGTTCGTCGGCGAGCGCCGCCACCGCGCGCAACGCCACCTCCACCCGCTTGTGCGGCACCAGGCGGTTCAGCGTCACGAGCAGCGGGAACGGGGCGCGCCCGGCGTCGGTACGGGGCAGCTCCGGCGTGCCGTTGTAGACCACCGATACCTGCTCCGGCGGTACGCCGAGGGTGGCGAGTTCGCGCCGGGTCGCCTCGGACACGGTGACGTACCGGCACCGCCGGTAGACGCGTACCGCCAGTGACGACTCGACCCACCAGCCGAACCGGGCGGCCCACTGCGGCAGGACCACCGGCCACTGCTCGCGGTGCACGTGGTGGATCAGCTTGACCACCGGTCGCCGGGCCCAGAGCGGGGAGAGGAACGGCAGGCCGTTGCAGACGTCGACGAGGATGTCCGGCCGGCCGCCCCGGCGGGCGGCGAGCGGGCCGAGGCCGAACGCGCCGGCCAGGTAGCAGAGCGCCGCCCAGAGGTAGACGGTGTGCCGGCCGCCGCGCCGGACGAACCGGATGCCCGCCTCGTCGACCTCGTCGGCGGGAGCATCGCGGTGCGCGGCGCAGAACAGGGTGGCGCGGAATCCGCGTGCAACCAGCTCGCCGGCGATCCGTTCCACGTACACCTCGGAACCGCCGCCCTCGGGGTTGCGAGTGTCTCGCCAGTTGAGGAACAGCACGTGTCCGGGTATGCCGAAGCGACGCTCCACGCGAACCCTACTCTCAAGTAATTTAGCGGTGCGCGTCACATTAAGGGCTGGGACTCGCGCCCGGCAATGCCCCGAGCGGCGGCGTCGAGCCACCGGGCGTCGTCGGATGACGCCCGGTGTTCAGTCGGTCACTGTCAGGCGGGCGCGGCGACGTCCGGCGCGGCGACGTCCGGCGCGGTGGCCGGGGCCGCCGGTGACCCCGCCGCCGGTCCGCGTCCGGCCGGCCGGCGTCGGCGCTGCGTGCCGAGCGTCTGGAGGGGGCGCTCGACGCCGTAGTAGCTGACCGCGGCGTACGCCAGGCCGAAGACCATGGTCAGGGCGAAGATGTCGAGGAACCCGCCGGTGAACAGCGGCCGGTCGTCGAGCAGGTAGATCAGCTCGATGACCAGCGGGTGCCACAGGAACAGCCCGTACGACACCAGGCCCATCCAGCGCGCCGAACCGCTGCTGAAGACCTCCTTCGCCCGGGTCCGGCCGCCGAACGCCACCGGGATCGTGATCAGGGCGGCGATCACGAGGTAGAGCGTCAGCTTGGTGCCGAACTCGACAGCGGTCGGGCCGGTCAGGTCGCGCGGGCCGGCGATCGGCGTCGTCGCGATCGCCATCACCGCGAGCGCGGCACCCCAGCAGGCGAGCGGCGCCGAGGCGAGGTCGTCGAGCACACGGAAGGCGGCCGGCGCGGTGCCGGTACGCAGGGCCACGTGCGCCGCGGCCAGCGCCATGCCGGCACCGAACCAGGCGGCGTACGAGGGGAACCACATCGTGTGCAGCGCATTGTCGAGCCAGCCCGCGCCCATCATGGCGACCCATGCGAGGGTCAGCAGCGCCCCGGAGGAGGCGAGCAGCACGGTGCGGACGGGACGCCAGGTGCGGCCCACGGCGAGCACGGCGAGCAGCGGCAGGAGCAGGTAGAAGACCACCTCGGTGGCTAGGCTCCAGGTCTGGCTGAGCCCGTAGCGGAGCTGGCCCGGTCCGTAGATCTGGGTGAACGTGAGGTGGCGCAGCCAGTCACCGGCCGACACCGGGTGGTTGCCGGGCAGGACGACGAAGCAGACCACCACCGCCAGCCAGTACGCGGGCACGATCCGCAGCGCGCGGCGCCAGAAGTACCGCTCGGTGCGGGGCCGCGGGCGCCCGGTGGCGACAGCGAGCGCCCACGGCCGGAACAGCAGGAACCCGGAGAGCACGAAGAAGATCGCGACGCCCACGTCCAGGCGCGCCAGCCAGCCGCCCCACGTGGTGTTCATGGTGACGGCGGTCTGGAAGCCGACGTGGTGACCGACGACCGCCACCGCTCCGATCGCTCGCAGCGCGTCGAGGGCGGGAAGACGGCCCGTTACCGATGGCTCCGGGATTGTTGGCGTGGTGGCTGTGGACATCTGGACATCCAGGGGGTCGCTTTTGCAGGTGACTGGGGAGTAACCTCCCGCCAATGCTAAGGATCGGGTGCCCCGGACGACAGACCGTAGGGCGGCAGGTTACAGGAGGATGAGTGAAGCTTCGCGTGGGCGCCGCGCTCTTCGGGCTCGGTGTCTTGTTGCTGGTCTTCGCGGCCGGGCTGCCGTTCTACGTGGCCCCCGCCGTGACCAAGCTGCCCTATGACCTGGAACCAACGACGTCCGTCGCCGAGGCGAAGGGCGCGAAGTTCCTACAGATCAAGTCCGAAGCCGGCGGAGTCAGCATCGACGTGCCGCAGGCCGATCTCGTGTCCAGCATCGAGGTCATCCCGCAGCCGGAGGACACCAAGGACCGCTTGCCCAAGGAGCTGACGGGCGACGGGGTCATCTGGAACGTCTTCCAGACGGTCAAGCGTAGCGACAACCAGGATGTGATCAGCCAGTACAGCACCGAGCTGGCGCTGTACCGGATCTCCGGCGCGGCGGCGCCGTGGGACGAGCAGTGGCTCAACGAGTCCGGCGCGCAGCAGACCCCGGTCGGCAACGTGCGTTACTCCGGCCAGATCTACAAGTTCCCGTTCGGCACCGGCAAGCGTGACTACCAGGTGTTCGACCGCGACCTGAAGAAGACGGCCCCGGCGCGGTTCACCGGCACCGAGAAGATCAAGGGCGTCGAGACGTACCGCTTCGAGCAGCGGATCGAGAACGAGCCGCTGAACACGCCCGAGGACAGCATCAAGACGCTGCTGGGCAAGTTCGCGCCCGGCGCGACCACCGGCCAGATCGTCTACAGCAACACCCGTACGCTCTGGGTCGACCCGGTGACCGGCGCCTACATCAAGGTTCGCGAGCAGCAGTACAAGGAGCTGCGCCCGGACACCGGCGCCCCCACCGTGCTGCTGGACGCGGACTTCAACTACAACGACGACACGATCAGCCGCAGCATCGAGACGGTGCAGGACAACCGTTTCAAGATCGGCCTGATCAGTGTCTGGGGCCCGATCATCGCCGGTGTGCTCGGCCTGATCGCCCTGATCGCGGGCGTGTGGCTGGTGACCCGGCCCAAGGGTGACGGCAGCGCCCGGCACCGGGCGGACGCGCCGAGCTCCGACCCGACGCCCACCCGCGTCGACCAGGAGCCCGTGGGCGGCCCGCTCGACGACGAGATCCCGCCGGCGTCGACGAACTGGCGGTCGGACGACGTGCCGGCCCAGCGTTCGGGTGCCGGTGAGGTGGAGCGCCGCTGACCGGTACGCCGGAAGCACGACGGAGGGGTGGATCGCGCTGCGGTCCACCCCTCCGTCGTGGAGATCTCCCATGCGGGCGAACGTACTTTACATCCGTTACTCGATTGTAACGGCGAGATGTCCGATGGCTTCCGTCGCGCTACTCGATCGTCGCGGCGATCACCACCGTCTACTCCCTGATCGGGCTCGACCTCGGCGGCTTCTTCCCCGGCCTGCTGCTCGGCATCGTCCTCGTGGCGGGACGCCCCGCCGGCACCCGGCACCGGCTCAGAGCCGGGCCAGCGCCCTGCGCAGCGGGTCCAGCCCCAGCGAACCCAGGTCGAGCGCCTGGCGGTGGAACTCCTTGAGGTCGAAGTCGGCGCCCTTGCGGGCCTTCGCGTCCTCCCGGGCCTGCAACCAGATCCGCTCGCCCACCTTGTACGACGGCGCCTGCCCCGGCCAGCCCAGGTAGCGGTTCAGCTCGAAACGCAGGTTCTCGTCCGGCACCCGGCAGTGCGCCCGCATGAACTCCCAGCCCAGCTCCGGCGTCCACCGCTCACCCGGGTGGAAGCCGAACGGGTTGTCCTTCGGGATCTCCAGCTCCAGGTGCATGCCGATGTCCACGACGACCCGGGCCGCGCGCAGCGCCTGCCCGTCGAGCATGCCGAGCCGGTCACCGGGGTCGTCGAGGTAGCCCAGCTCGTCCATCAGCCGCTCCGAGTAGAGCGCCCAGCCCTCGCCGTGCCCGGAGACCCAGCACAGCAGCCGCTGCCAGCGGTTGAGCAGGTCGGCCCGGACGGCGGTCTGGGCGACCTGGAGGTGGTGACCCGGCACGCCCTCGTGGTAGACGGTGGTCACCTCGCGCCAGGTGGAGAAGTCGGTGATGCCCTGCGGCACCGCCCACCACATCCGTCCCGGCCGGGAGAAGTCCTCGCTCGGGCCGGTGTAGTAGATCGCGCCGTCGCTCGTCGGCGCGAGGCAGCACTCGATCCGGCGTACCTGCTCGGGGATGTCGAAGTGGGTGCCGTTCAGCTCGGTGACCGCCTTGTCGGCGAGCGCCTGCATCCAGTCCCGGAACGCCTCCTTGCCGCGTACCGTCCGCGCCGGGTCGGCGTCGAGGGCCCGTACCGCGTCGTCGATCGAGGCGCCGCGCCCGGCGATCCGCGCGGCCACCGCCCGCATCTCGGCCTCCAGCCGGGCCAGCTCGGCGAAACCCCAGGCGTACGTCTCGTCCAGATCGACCTTCGCGCCGAGGAAGTACTGCGAGGCCAGTTCGTAGCGCTCCCGCCCGGCGGCCTGCTTCTCCCGGCCCGCCGGCGCCAGCTCGGTGCGCAGGAACTGCCCGAACTCGGCGGTGGCGGCGGTCGCGGCGGCGGCGCCCTTGCGCAGCTCCGCGCCGAGCGCGCCGTCGGCGTCGATCCGCTCGACCAGCCCGTGGAAGAAGTTGTCGCCGTCCGGGTCGACCCACACGTCGCACTGCTTGGCGACCTCGACGAGCTGCACCCGCGAGCTGACCCGTCCGGCGGCGGCGGCCCCGCGCAGCGTGCGCTTGTAGCCGTCCAGCGCGGACGCGAAGCGGTTGAGCCGGGCGGCCACGTTCGCCCGGGCTTCCTCGCTGTCGGTCGGCATGAGGTCGAAGACCATCCGGATCTCGTGCAGCCCACTGGAGATCACGTTGACCTCGCTGCCGGTCTCGCCCGCGTCGTAGCGGGCCAGCTCCAGGCCGAGGCGCTCCTGCATGGCCTCCTGGGCGGTCCGCTCCGACTCGGTCTCCGGCTCGGTCACGTCGAGTTCGCCGAGCGTGCGGCGGGCGAGTTCGGCGCGGGCCGCGTAACCCTCGGGCGACAGGTCGTCGAGCTGGTCGTCGTAGCCGGCGATGCCGACGTAGGTGGCGCCGGTCGGGCTCAGCGGGGCCCACTCGGCCACGTACCGGTTGGCGAGGTCATCGATTCGTCCCACGAGGCGAACCCTACGTGACCCCGCATCCGGAATACCGCGCGACTTCGTCGTACCCCTGGGGCAGAGTGTCAGGGGTGACCGTCGAGATCACTCCTGACCGGGCCCCGGTGCGCAGTTGGCTGCCCGGGTTCGTCGCACTCGCCGCCATCTGGGGTTCCAGCTTCCTGTTCATCAAGGTCGGCGTGGCCGAGCTGCACCCGGTGCACCTCACTCTCTACCGGGTGGCCACCGGCGCGCTGACGCTGCTCGTGGTGCTGGCGGTGCTGCGCGACCGGCTGCCCCGCGACCCGCGGGTGTGGGCGCACATGTTCGTGGTGGCCGCGTTCGGCGTCGCGGTGCCGTTCACGCTGTTCGGCTACGGCGAGCAGCGGGTCGAGTCGATGCTCGCCGGCATCTGGAACGCCACCACGCCGCTGATCGTGCTGCCCCTGGCGGTGCTGGTGTTCCGCACCGAGCGGCTGACCGCCCGGCGCGCGGTCGGGCTGGGGCTGGGCTTCGTCGGCGTGCTCGTGGTGCTCGGCGTCTGGGAGGGCGTGGGCGGCGCCCACTTCGTCGGCCAGCTCATGTGCTTCGGTGCGGCGGCCTGCTACGGGCTGGCGATTCCGTACCAGAAGAAGTTCGTGGCGGGCAGCGCGTACTCCGGTCTGTCGCTGTCGGCGGCCCAGCTGCTGGTGGCGACCGCGCAGCTCGCGATCGTCGCGCCGTTCGTCGGCACGCCGCCGTCGCCGGCCGGCCTCTCCCCGCGCGTGGCGGCGAGCGTGCTGGCGCTCGGCGCGCTCGGCACCGGGCTCGCCTTCGTGATCAACATGCGCAACATCCGGTTGGCCGGGGCGAGCACGGCCTCCACGGTGACGTACCTGATCCCGGTGTTCGCGGTGCTCGTCGGCGCGGTGGTGCTCGGCGAGCGGATGAACTGGCACCAGCCGGTGGGCGCGTTCGTGGTGCTCGTCGGCGTCGCGGTCGCCCAGGGCCTGTTCGGGCGGCGCCGCCCACGCCCCGAGGTGATCGCGCCCGGCGTCCGCACGGCCGCACCGGCCACCCGGGGCTGACCGTCAGCGACGGCCGGCCGTCCACTTCACCAGGCGGTCGGCCGTCCAGGTGTTCACCACCCGCTTCGCCGGTACGCCGCACAGCGCCGCCCGCTCGCAGCCGAAACGCTGCCAGTCGAGCTGTCCCGGCGCGTGCGCGTCGGTGTCGATCGCGAACCGGCACCCGGCCTCCAGCGCGAGGCGGATCAGCCGCTTCGGCGGGTCCTGCCGCTCCGGCCGGGAGTTGATCTCGACGGCCACGTCGTGCTCGGCGCAGGCCGCGAAGACGGCGTCCGCGTCGAACTCGCTCTCCTTGCGGGTACGCGCCCGTTGCCCCCGGTCACCCGGCCCGGTCACCCCGGCGGGCCGGGAGGAGACCATCCGCCCGGTGCAGTGCCCGAGGATGTCCAGGTGCGGGTTCGCGATGGCGGTCAGCATACGGCGGGTCATCCTCGCCCGGTCGTCGTTCAGGCCGCTGTGCACCGAGCCGACCACCACGTCCAGGCGGGCCAGCAGGTCCTCGTCCTGGTCGAGCGAGCCGTCGGCGAGGATGTCGACCTCGATGCCGGTGAGGAGGCGGAAGCCCTTCGGCAGCGCCTCGTTGACGGCTGCGACGTGGTCGAGCTGCTTGCGCAGCCGCTCCGCGGTCAGGCCCCGGGCGACCTTCAGCCGTGGCGAGTGGTCGGTGAGCACCAGGTACTCGTGGCCCAGCTCGACCGCCGCCAGCGCCATCTCCTCGATCGGTGAGCCGCCGTCGGACCAGTCCGAGTGGGTGTGGCAGTCGCCGCGCAGCGCGTCCCGCAGCTTCGCCGCAGCCTCGTCCAGGTCGGTGCCCTCGGTGGCCAGCAGCCGGCGCAGGTAGACCGGTTCCTCGCCGGCCAGCGACTCGGCCACGCAGCGGGCGGTGACGTCACCGACACCGGACAACTCGGTCAGCTTGCCGGTGCGGGCCCGCTCGGCGATTTCGGCCGCGGGCAGCGCGCCGAGCGTCTTCGCCGCCGACCGGAACGCCCGGACCCGGTACGTGGCCTCGTTCGCCCGTTCCAGCAGGAACGCGATCCGGCGCAGGTCGGCGAGGGGATCCCGAGCACTCATGTCCTCCGAACCTACGCGCTTACGCCGTCCGCCGCGTGGCCCCGTGACCGCGAGTCGGTCAGCCGCTGTGGGTGGACCGTCCGGGCGCGGCCGGGCAGCCGTGCTTGCGCTGCCAGGCGGTGACCTCGGCGACCGGCGAGCGGTTGCCGCCCTTGCGCCAGGAGTCCAGGTACGGCGCCGGCCAGACCACGCCCCGGCGGATCCACCAGTCGTCGGCGCCGGTGCACTTCGGGGAGAGGCCGAAGTGCAGGTGGCAGACGTTGTTGGCGTTGCCGGTACGGCCCAGCTTGCCCAGCTGCTGCCCGGCGCGCACCCGCACCCCGGCGTCGACACCGGCGGTGATCGCGCTCAGGTGCGAGCCGTAGTAGCGCACCCCGTCCTCGCCGAGCAGCGAGACGGAGAGCCCGCCGTTGTCCGGGCCCAGCGGTCCGCGCTTGTCGAACCGGTCGACGCGGCTCACCTCGAGCACCACGCCGTCGGTGACCGCCACCACCGGTTCCCCGCAGTCGGCGAACAGGTCGGTGCCCGGGTAGCCGCTGTGCGTGGGGTGGTAGGCGACGTCGCCGGCCCGTACCGGGAAGACCCGCTTCACGTCGGTGCGCGCCTGTGACAGCGGGGAAACGGTCGGCGGGGCCGGGCTCGCCGGGTCGGCGGGCTGCGCCGCCGTCGCGATCGGGCCCGGCTCCTGCCACCTGTCGGCGCGCCCGGTGGGGGCGGCGCACCCGGCGGCGAGCGCCGCGACGAGCAGCAGGACCGGGTACGCCGGCAGCGTGCGGCGTCCGATCGATGGCGAGCGCATCCGGTCATCCTGACAGACCACTACCGTAGGGACGAATGCCGAACGCGGAACGGACGGTCCGGGAGAGGGGGCGGCGGTGACGCACGGGTGGCACGGCGGACCCGAGGGGACCGGTCCGGGGGCGTTCCCGCCACCGCGTACGCCCTCGGGGCTGTTCCCGTCGAGCACGTCGACGCGGCCCAGCTACCGCGAGCCGTACCCGATCACCGGCGCGAGCGTCGCGGTCGGCGCGCTTGTCGCGTTCGCCTGGTTGCTGCTGTTCGGGCTGGTCGGCGGCGGCGTGGCCGGTTACGCCTGGTGGACGCTGCTGGCCGGCGGTCTGGCCTGGCTGGCCGCCGCGGTGCTGGTCCGCCACGGCGACCGGGGGGTGGCGACGGGCGTGGCGATCGTCACCGCGGGTGGCTGGAGCATCGCCGCCGCCGTCGTCGCGACCCGGTGGGCGCAGACCGGGGACTGGCCGCTCTGGTGACCTTCGGTGCCGGTTTCGCTGCGTAGCGAAGGCCACCTTGACGTACGCCTGGGGACGGTCCACGCTCGCGGTATGGCCTGGACCACACCGCCGCGGCTCGACCCCGATCGGAGCCGCCGTCGCCTGCAACTCCTCGCCGAGTTGGCCGGTGCCCGTGCGGTACAGCAGCGCCAGCGGCCGCAGCGGGCCCGCACCGAGCGGCTGCGCCAACTCATCGCCACCCGTCGGCGCGTCGTCGGCTGACCGGCTTTCTCTCAAGGATCGGCCGGTCCGTACGGGGCGTTGACCGCTCGGCTGCCGACCCGACCGGTTAACGTGCATCGCGTGACGTGTCGGCGTGCTGCCGAGGCTGATTTGGGGGGACCGTGTCGTACTTCGCTGCTGCCGTGGCGCGCGTCGACGGCGGCTGGACCGCCGGTGAGGTGAGCCTGCGGGGCGTCACCGACATCGAAGAGGTGGCCGACCGGCTGCGTGACGTCGAGCCGGACGCCGACCTCTCGCTGCTGTTCGTCGAGGCCGACGACACGTACCTGGTCGTCCTGCGCCTGGACGAGGGCGAGGACCTGCGGGTCTTCGGCTCGGACTCGGCGTACGCGGAGGAGTCCCGGCTGGGCGCGCTGCTCGTCGGCGACCTGAAGACCTCGGTGACCGGGCTGGAGGAGGTCGACGAGCCGCGCGCCTCCGGCGACGACGACACCGAGCAGCCCGCGGTGGACCCGGAGGCCGACCCGGTCGGCGACGCGGACCTCCTCGCCGACCTGGGCATCTCGGCGCAGAAGCTGCACGCGCTGTGCGCGCACGAGGGCTCCATGCCGGCCGACGTGACAGCCGAGATCTGCCAGGTGCTCGGCTGCGGGGACGAGGTCGAGGAGCTGCGTGAGGTCTGAGCCGGGGGAGTCCCTGACGCCCGGCGCCGCCGAACCGGCCGACGCGACCGATCCGGCGCTGGAGACCGTACGCCCGGGGCAGCTCACCCCCGGCCGGGCCGGGCGCGTCGGGCCGGGCGCGGACGAGGCGCTCGCCGACCCGGGAGCGGTGGGCCGTCGGCAGCGGCACGAGCTGTGGATGCGCCGGGCCCTGGAGGTCGCGGTCACCGGCCCGGACGATGCGACCTCGACCTCCGACGCCGGTGACGTGCCGGTCGGCGCGGTGCTCTACGGACCCGACGGCACCGAACTGGCGATCGGCCGCAACGAGCGGGAGCTGACCGGTGACCCGACCGCGCACGCCGAGGTGCTGGCGTTGCGCCGGGCCGCGCAGCGCCTGGGCCGGTGGCGGCTGGACGACTGCACGCTGGTGGTGACGCTGGAACCGTGCACCATGTGCGCGGGGGCGATCGCGCTGGCCCGCGTCTCGACTGTGGTGTTCGGCGCCTGGGAACCGAAGACCGGCGCGGTCGGGTCGCTCTGGGACGTGCTGCGCGACCGCCGCGTCACGCACCGTCCCGAGGTGTACGGCGGCGTGCTGGAACGCGAGAGCGCGGCGCTGCTGCGCGCCTTCTTCCGCTGAGGGGTTCCCGGCTCAGGCGCTCGCGGGCGTGGGGTGCCGGGTGACGCGGACCGCCCCGCCACCTTGCGGCGACGGGGCGGCCCAGGATCGATCCGGTCAGGCGATGATGGTGTCCAGCGCGATCTCGACCATCTGGCCGAACGTCTGCTCGCGCTCCTGCGACGTGGTCTTCTCGCCGGTCTTGATGTGGTCGCTGACGGTCAGGACGGTCAGCGCGCGGGCCTTGAAGCGCGCCGCGATCGTGTACAGCGCCGCCGACTCCATCTCCACCGCCAGCACGCCGTAGTCGGCGAGCGTGTCGTACAGGTCCGGCCGGTCCGTGTAGAAGGCGTCCGCCGCCAGGATCGGCCCCACCCGCATGCTGATGCCGCGCCGCTCGGCCACCTCGACCGAAGTACGCAGCAGCCCGAAGTCGGCCACCGGGGCGTAGTCGATCAGCCCGTCGAAACGCATCCGGTTCATGTTCGAGTCGGTGGACGAGCCGATCGCCGCCACCACGTCCCGCAGCTGCAGATCCTCGGTCAGGGCCCCGCAGGAACCGACCCGGATCAGCGACTTCACGCCGTACTCGTTCACCAGTTCGTGGGCGTAGATCGAGGCGGACGGCATGCCCATGCCGGAGCCCTGGACGGACACGTCGACACCGTTCCACCGGCCGGTGAAGCCCAGCATGCCGCGCACCGTCGTGTAGCAGCGGGCCCCCTCCAGGTAGGTCTCCGCGATCCATTTGGCCCGCAGCGGGTCGCCCGGCATCAGGACCCGCTCGGCGATCTCTCCCGGCTCAGCGCCGATGTGCGTACTCATGGCAAAGATCCTGCCAGGCCGGGCCGAGGGACACCGGTTCGGCGTCCAAGCCGGCGGTCCTGTACCCTCGTCGGCGGTGGCGTGTCCGAGTGGCCTAAGGAGCACGCCTCGAAAGCGTGTGAGGGTTTACGCCCTCCGCGGGTTCAAATCCCGCCGCCACCGCTCGTGAACAGCGAGAACGCCCGGTCGATCCGCGAGGATCGCACCGGGCGTTCCGCTTGTGCCCCGTTCGGCAAGCCGGTTGCGTGACGAGGGTCGATGCACTACAACTGTTGTCGGCTCCCGCTGGCAGTCGGCGGGCTCTGCACGGGGGACAAATGAAGATCAGATCGGTCCTTGCTGTCGGCGTTCTCGCCGCTGTCTTGTTGGCCTTCAACTCGCCGGCCTCCGCCCAGGCCGCCGATGTCCTGCAGGTCAACTCTGCCTACAACGACTCGTCGGACGACCTCGGAAGATTGTTCGTCTCCGTCACCTCGTCTCAGCCGGTTGCCGAGATCCGTGCGGAACTCGTCGACGAGGAGACCGGAGCACTGGTCGCGCGCTCCACGGACTTCGTGCTCCACTCGGAGACTCCGGAGAAGACCGTCTTCCGCACGTCGGCGCCCCTGATTCTCGACGCGCTCGGCGACTACCTCGTGCACGTCGAGGTGACCGACGTTGCGGGCAACCACGTACGGCAGGAGCGGGCCGGGTGGATCCTCTACCGGGTCGTCACCTTCCTGGAGGATGTGACGGTCAACCCCAGCACCGTCGACTACGACAACCGGCAGGTCACTGTCCGGGGGGTGCTCAAGGGCCGCTGGCCGGGCACCGGCGAGGTCCGGCCGCTCGTCGACTTCCCGGTCGAGGTCAACAACAGCTTCGAGCCGACCCCGGCCAGCACTGCGTCCGACGGCTCGTTCAGCAAGACGGTCACCATCTACGCCCTCAGCCCGGAAGTGGAGATCTCTTACTCCTACTCCCTGGACCGGCCGTACTTCGAGTACATTCCCCAGCAGTTCTTCCCGATCACCATCGACCCCCGGCAGACCCGAGTCACAGCAACGGTGAACCGCACCCGGGTGGCCGCGGGGCAGAGCGTCCGGCTCTCCGGGCGGCTGTCGTGGCTCACCGCCTCCGGCTGGGCCCCGCATGCCAACCAGGTCAACGACATCTACCTGACTCTGTGCGACGACAACGGGTGTCACGCCACCTACGGCCCGCTGAACACCGATGCCAAGGGCCAGTTTGCAGCAGACGTCGTCCCTATCCAGAGCGGATACTTCCTCGTCGGTTATTCGCCGTCGGACCGATTTGTAGCCAGTAGCTCGGGCCGGACGAAGGTTGTCACAGTAGTGGCGGGTGCTCACCGGTAGCAGAGCGCGCTGTTCGCCCCTGCTGACCCGTGACGCGTGTGGTCAGCAGGGGCCGTAGCCCTCGTCGAAGAGGCGGCGGGCCCAGTCCGCGTACCCGGCGATGATCTCGCGGACGGTGACCCCGTCGTGCAGGAAGAGGTACGCGCGGTCGCCGTCGCGGGCGAGCAGCCCGGCGAAGCGGTGACTGCCGGGCGGCGCCGGCAGGTCAACGGCGCCGGGGTACGCGGCGCGGACCTCGCCCACCGGCGTGCCCGCGCTGATGCCCTCGGGTGTGCTCATCGGGTCGTCGAGCCAGAGCAGGACGAGCCGGTCGTCGACGAAGATCGGGCTGACCGATCCGTGCCCGACGAGCGCGGGCCCGCATGCCTCCTCGTCGGCGCGCAGCATGCCGCGTCGCGTCAGGTCCGCCTCGGTGTCACCGAACTCCGCGTTGCGCAGGCCCTCCAGGCTGACCACCTGAGCGGCGCCGACCGGGCGGGCTGGCCACTGTGGATGAACGCCACTGCCGGCCGCGGACGCGGCAGCAAGCATCGCGGCAATAAAGCCGAATTGTCGTAGTTTCATGCAATCCCCCAGTCACCAACGGGACCGGGGCGATGAGGTTGCTGTTGTTGGTCGGATTGGCGTAGTTCCCACTCCTCGGCCAGGTCGTCCCAGTAGTCGGCGGACAGTCCGCGCCGGCCGTGCGCCAGCCAGCCGTCCGTGTCGCGTTCCAGGTGCAGGCCCAGTTCGGCGAACGGGTCGATCCATGCGCCCGGCTCCGCGCCCAGCCGGGCCAGCGCCGTGTTGATCGGCCACTCGGTCCGCGGCCGGTCCAGCGCGGCGTCGTACCGTGGGCCCCAGCTCACCTCGCCGCCCAGCCAGACCACCGCCGACTGGTGGCCCAGGCCGCCCGCGAACTCCGCCTCCAGGTACGCCACCGGGCCGCTGGTCGACCAGCGGGCCAGTACCTCGGCCAGCGGCGGCGACAGCACCAGCCGGAACGGGCGCTCGGCGTACGGCTCGTCGACGGCGTAGTCCGGCAGGCCGCCGGTCAGTTCCTGCACCAGTTGCGGGGTGACCGGCAGCAGCGCGAAGTCCTGGCGGAGCGCGGCGAGCACCGCGTGGTCCAGGTCGGCGGTCTGCTCGCGAAGCAGCTCGACGTCGGCGACCACGGCGCTGAGCTGGTAACTCATCCGGTCCTCTCGGCGTCCACAGGCTGTGGATGGAACATGTGTACGACGGTCTCAGGTGGTTCCGTTGGTCAGGTACCTCGGGCGTCCGTCGCTCAGCGCGGCCACCGCGTGACGCAGCCGCTGCCAAACGTACGGGCGAAGCAGCGCCTGCGCATCATCGAGCGCAACGAATCGTGCGTCGGCCAGTTCGCCGTCAGCCGGTTTCAGCGGCTCGGCGGAAGGCAGTGCGCCGCCGTCGAAGATGAACATCAGACTGTCGTCCCACGGGCCGTGCGGTGCCACCCAGTCCACCACCAGCAACGGCCCGACGCGCAGTTCGAGACCCAACTCCTCACGTACCTCCCGCTCGGCGGCCAGGTGCGGCGGCTCGTTCGCCTCCGCCATGCCGCCCGGCAGGTCCCAGTCCGGCTTGTAGCGCGGATCCACCAACAGGATCTCGCCGTCACCGTTGCGCAGCAGTACGTCGGCTCCCACCCGCTTCCGGGGCTGCCGCGCGTTGCCCTCGGCGAGGTGGGCCTGCCAGGCTGCCGGATCTCGCTCGTACAGGGGACGCTCGTCAGCCATACCGACGATTGTCGGCTGCCCTCAGCCGGTCGGCAGCGGCAGCGCCACCCATCTCCGCTCCCGGATGGTGTCGCGAAGCCGGTCCAGAAGCTGAGGCACGTCCGGGCATCGGACGACATGCGACCGCAGCAGCAGTGCGAGATGTCTGAGCTGGTCGAGGACGACGGCCGATCCCAGACCATGGGTGAGATCGACGGTCTGATGCGTCAGGTCGCACGCCTCCTCGATCCGGGCCTGCCCGACGAGCGCGGTGGCCAGGAGCATCCGGGCGAGCGCCTGACTCCGCACCCGGCCGCCCGACCGCTCGGCGACGCTGCCGTTGAGGATGCGAAGAGCGGCCGTGACGTCACCGAGGCGAAGCAGGCAACGCGCGGACTCGATATCGAACGAGGTGCGGTCGAACGGACTCAGCCATTCGGTGGGAGCAGGTGCCGCCTCCGCGAAAGCAGACTCAGCCCGCTGAAGGGAAGCGTGGCAGTCGGCGGTAAGACCCGCTGCGGCGAGGCCGCGCGCCTGCAAGGCGAGAAGACGGGCGCGTATCAGAGCACCGGCGTCCTCGTGAGCGACGGCCCCGAGCCCGTCGCTGGCATGTGAGATCGCGGCCTCCGCGTTTCCACCATGGCAGGCGAGGTGGCTCAGGCTTCCGTGCACCTGCGCCACCAGCAGCGCGTCTCTGCTGTCGACGGCGAGCGCCAAGGCATCAAGGAAGTGCCGCCTACTCGTCGTGCTGTCCCCGGAATCGTGAGCCATCCAGCCGGCCATCTCGTGCAGGGCAGCGGTCGCCATGAGCACCTGCGGGGACATGGCAGGAGGACGACCTGTCGGCCTGGAGAAGGTGGCGAGGTGCGCCAGCACGGTGCTGTAGAGGTTCTTGCCGCCGACCTGGCGATCTGCGGACCGGAGTGCGCGGATCAGGTGAGGACCCACCTCCACGACATCGGCTGGCGCCCGGGTGTCGCCTGGCACGGCCGGTAGTCGGAACCACAAGGTGTGCGCGGGTATCCGCAGCACGCGGGCCCAGTGCGCCAGTCGGTCGAGGTGCACCACCGCCGGTCCGTTCTCGATGCGGCTCAGTTGCGCCTGCGTCATTCCGAACCATCCGGCGACCGTGGCCTGGGGCAGCGGCTGTCGCCCGTGATAGGGATGGTGACGGTAGGCGCGGACAACGCGACCGAGGTGCCGATCCGCAAGCGCATGGCGAAGCGGTTCATGGGACCAGAAGCTGGGTGGAACGTCGGGAGCAGCAACGATGCGGTCCCGCTCCGCTCGCTGACAGGGAGCGCACCGTCCCGAGTCGTTGTCAGCAGCCAGGTTGGCGCCGCAACGCGCACACCTGCTTGGCCTCGATGCCGCGATCACTCACTCATTCAACCCGCTCAGTGACTGTCGGTTATACATGCAACGCATAACCGGTCATGACTACGACGGAAGCTCTGACGTGCCACGTACGAGAATTGCGTGATCGACCTCCTCGGAAGTTGTCGGATTGGGGTGGCGGCGTTCGTAGCCGGGGTGACGGCGGCCCGGCCGGCGGCCGACCAGAGCGAAAGAGGGGACCGATGGCGCAGTACCTGATCTCCGTACTCGACGACACGACCGGCTCGGCCACCGAGGCCGAGATGGCCGCGATCGGTGAGTTCAACGAGCGGCTGCGAGCCGACGGCCACTGGGTCTTCGCCGGTGGGCTCGCGGCACCGGAGACGGCCACCGTCGTGGATGCGCGGGACGGGAGTCCGCTGCTCACCGACGGGCCCTACGTGGAGACGAAGGAGTACGTCGGCGGGTTCTGGATCATCGAGGCGCCGGACTTCGACGTGGCGCTGCCGCTCGCCGCGCTGGCGTCGCAGCGGTGCAACAGGCGGGTCGAGCTGCGGCCGTTCCTGAGCGAGTGACAGACGTCGGCGAGGCGCTCACCCGGGTCCACCGCGAGGAGTGGGCCCGGGTGGTCGCCACGCTCGCCCGGCGCATCGGCGATCTCGACGTCGCCGAGGAGATGACAGCCGAGGCGTTCGCCGCAGCCGTCGAACGGTGGTCGGCCGACGGCGTACCGCCGAACCCCGGCGCGTGGCTCACCACCACCGCGTACCGGCGGGCCGTCGACCGGATCCGGCGCGAGAGCCGGCGGGAGGACAAGCACCGGGAGGCGCTGATGCTGGCCGACGCCCCGGAACCGCTCGGAGTCATCGACGACGACCGGCTCCGCCTGATCTTCACCTGCTGCCATCCGGCGCTGGTCGTGGAGGCGCGGGTGGCGCTGACGCTGCGCCTGGTCGGCGGCCTCACCGTGCCGGAGATCGCCCGGGCGTTTCTGGTTCAGGAGGCCGCCATGAGCAGGCGGATCACCCGGGCCAAGTCGAAGATCAAGGCGGCCGGGATCCCGTACCGGGTGCCGTCGCGCGAGGACCTGCCGGCCCGGGTCGGCGGCGTGCTCGCCGTCCTCTACCTGATCTTCAATGAGGGCTACCTCGCCTCCGATCCGGGCAAGGATGCGGTGCGTGCCGACCTGACCGCCGAGGCGATCCGGCTGACCCGCCTGGTCCGTACGCTGATGCCCGACGACCACGAAGCCGCCGGCCTCCTGGCGCTGATGCTGCTCACCGAGGCCCGCCGGCCCGCCCGGGTCTCCGCGACGGGCGAACTCGTCGTCCTCGCCGAGCAGGACCGCAGCGCCTGGGACCGCGAACTCATCGCCGAGGGGCACGCCCTGGTCCGCGCGTGCATCGCCGCCGGCCGGCCGCCGGGCCGCTACCAGATCCTCGCCGCCATAAACGCCGTCCACACCGACGCCCGCGACACGCGGGACACCGACTGGGCGCAGATCGCCGCGCTCTACGACCATCTGGTACGCGTCGACCCGTCGCCGATCGTGCGGCTCAACCGGGCGGTGGCGGTCGCCGAACTGGACGGGCCGCAGGTCGCGCTCGCCGAGGTGGACGTGTTGCCGCTGGACGGTTACCACGCGTACCACGCGACGCGTGCCGAGCTGCTGCGGCGGATGGGGCGAGGCGGGGAGGCGCGGGCGGCGTACGACCGGGCGATCGAGTTGGCGGGGAACAGTGCGGAGACGGCGTACCTGAGGCGGCGGCGGGACCAGTTGGGCGGCCGGTGAGGGGCGCCGCGGAGAAACGACTCAGGGCCGGTCCCGTGCGGGAGCCGACCCTGACGTCTGCGAGCGGAGGATACGAGATTCGAACTCGTGAGGGTGTAAACCCAACACGCTTTCCAAGCGTGCGCCCTAGGCCTCTAGGCGAATCCTCCGCGAGCCAGGATACAGGTCTCCCGGCGGCGGGCCACCCCACCCTCCCGGAAGATCCACAACGCTTCGGGTAGGCTTGGCGTCACCTCCCGTGCGGCGGTACCTCGTGAACCTCCCCAGGGCCGGAAGGCAGCAAGGATAAGCGAGCTCTGCCGGGTGCACGGGAGGCCTTTCTGTCTCCCGGGCCGGGTAACGTCGCTGCGGGTCGGGTCACGGGGTGGTGGGTGGTCACCCGGGGCCGACCGGCGCAGAATGGCTCTCCTCGAGAGGAGGCGGGACGGGTGGCACTGGCCCTTTACCGCAAGTACCGGCCGCGGACGTTCGCCGAGATGATCGGCCAGGAGCAGGTCACCGAGCCGCTGTCGCAGGCGTTGCGCAGCGGGCGGCTCAACCATGCCTACCTCTTCTCCGGCCCGCGTGGCTGCGGCAAGACCTCCAGCGCCCGGATCCTGGCCCGCTCCCTCAACTGCGAGCAGGGCCCCACCCCCGAGCCGTGCGGGCAGTGTGACTCGTGCCGCGGGCTGGCCCCCGACGGCGGCGGCTCGATCGACGTCATCGAGATCGACGCGGCCAGCCACGGTGGTGTCGACGACGCCCGTGAGCTGCGCGAGAAGGCATTCTTCGCCCCGGCCCGCAGCCGCTTCAAGATCTACATCATCGACGAGGCGCACATGGTCTCGTCGGCCGGCTTCAACGCGCTGCTCAAGCTGGTCGAGGAGCCGCCGGAGTACGTCAAGTTCATCTTCGCCACCACCGAACCGGAGAAGGTCCTCGGCACGATCAAGTCGCGGACCCACCACTACCCGTTCCGGCTGTTTCCGCCGAAGGTGGTCCGCCCCTATCTGGAGCAGCTCTGCGAGGCGGAGGGCGTCAAGGTCGAGCCGGCGGTCTTCCCGCTCGTGGTGCGCGCCGGCGGGGGCAGCATGCGCGACAGTCTCTCCGTGCTCGACCAGCTCATCGCGGGCGCCGGCCCGGAGGGCGTCGGCTACGCCCGGGCCGCCGCGCTGCTCGGTGTCACCGACGCCGCGCTGATCGACGAGATGTGCGACGCGCTCGCCGCCGGTGACGGCGCCGCCGCGTACGCCACCGTCGACCGGGTCGCCGAGGCCGGGCACGACTCGCGCCGCTTCGCCTCCGACCTGCTGGAACGCCTCCGCGACCTGATCGTCCTGCAGCAGGTGCCCGACGCCGCCGCCAGGGGCCTCATCGACGGCCCGGCCGACCAGATCGAGCGGATGGCCGCCCAGGCGCAGCGCCTCGGCCCGGCCACGCTGTCCCGCTGCGCCGACATCGTGCACAACGGCCTGGTCGAGATGCGCGGCACCACCGCGCCCCGGCTGCTGCTGGAGCTGATCTGCGCGCGTATGCTCCTGCCCGGCGCGGACGACTCCTCCGGCGCCCTGCTCCAGCGCCTGGAACGGATGGAGCGGCGGCTGACCCTCGGGGGCGCCGACCTGCCGCCGGCCGCCGCCGACTCCGCGCACCCCACCCAGACCCATGCGGTACGCCCGGCGGCTCCCGCCCCGGGCGCGGCTGCCGCCGCGGTCCACAGGGATTCCGCCGGCACGCCGGCGGCTGCCGGTGCCCCGACCGGCGCGGCTGCCGCTCGTGCCGCTGCCGCCGCTGCGGCGGGTACCCGGAACGCGGCACCCGGTTCCCGGCCGGCTCCCGCCGTGACGGAGCCGGCAGGCGGCCCGGAGGCCGGTCCCGTTGCCCCGGCCGCTCCCGAGCGGGCCACCGTCGACCCGGGCGCTTCCGGCCCGGCGGCTGTCGCCTCTGACGGTCCCGCCCGGCGCCCGGTACCGCAGTCCGCGGTGATGCCCGACCCGGCCACGCCCGAGCCGCCCCGCCCCGGCGTCGGCAACCCCGGCGCGCTCGACGCGGTAGCGGTGCGCCGGGTGTGGCCCGAGGTGGTCGGCAAGGTCAACCGCAGCAACAAGCGGATCGCCGCGTTGATGCGGGACGCGGTGGTACGCGACCTGGACGGCGACACGCTCGTGCTGACCGTGAAGTCGACGGTGCTGGCGAAGATGATGGCCGACCACGCCGCAGTGCTGACCGACGCGCTCTACGAGGAGCTGGGCGGTCGCTGGCAGATCCGCTGCGAGGTGGCGGGCGAGCGCGGCGGTTCCTCACTCGGTGGCCCGTCCCGCCCGTCCGGAGCGGCTCGCGCGCAGGCCGACGCCGCACCGGCCCGCAACCCGTCCGACAGCGCTTCGGCCAGCCCGGCAGCCGACACCGCGCCCGGTCGACCGGACACCGGGACGGCGGGCACCGCTGACGGCCGTCCGGTCGCCGACGCTGGGCGTGTCCATCCGGACGCGGGCGCGGCTGACGCCGGGTACGGGCGGCCTGCCTCCGGTGCGGCCGGCACCGTGCAAACGCCCTCCGATCACGTCCACGAGGGCGCCTCCCGCTCGGCCGCAGCCGATGCGGGACCGAACCGTCCCGGCTCCGACACCGGACCAGGCCGCCCGGGTTCGGTCCACGCCGGGCCGGGCCGTCCGGACTCCGGCGCCGCCGGACGTGATGCAGTCGGCGGCGCCCCGGGACAGTTGGCGACCGGCTCGGGCAGCGCCACGGGCAACCGGGCCGGGGATGACCCGGCCACCGGTGGCCGAGGTGCGGGAAGCCAGGCCGGGGGACCGGCGGGCCGGGCCGGTGCGGGTTCGCCGGACGCCTCGCACCGGCCGGCGGCGACCCCGGCGGTCGAGCAGGCCGGCGAGGAGGACTGGCCGGAGCCGGCCCGGCCCGGTGGCGCGGCGACCGGCGCGGCACCGGCGACCGGCACCGCCCCGGCCGCGAGCACCGGCGACGGGGAGGACTGGCCGGCGGCGGCCCGTCCGGGCGGGGGCACGGCGACCGTCACCGCGCCTGTCGTCGTACCCAAACCTGCCGCACCTGCGGCGGCGCCGGCGCCTGCCGGTGGGTCGAGGCCGGCGGGCGCGAAGAACAGCGCGATCGCGGCGGCGCGTGCCGCGGCTGCGGCGGCCGCTGCGGGCGGTGGTCCCGGCAAGGGGCCGCGCGCGGCGCAGCCGGCGCGGAAGACGGCCGATGCCGAGTGGGCGGGCGAGCCGCCCTACGACCCGGACTTCGACGGCCCGTTACGGGGCGGGGGCGCGCCGGCGGCGGCGCCCGCCTACGAGGGGTTCGATCCGGGCGACGAGCCGCTGGACGACGTGATCGACGAGCGGACGGCCCGGCAGTCGAGCGAGGAGCAGGCGGTGCAGCTGCTGCGCGAGACGTTCGGGGCGGAGAAGATCGACGAGGTGAACGCGCGCTGAGTGCGCGCCGGCCGCGGATCAGCGGTGCCGTGGCCCGACTAGGCTGGGCGCGGCCGAGCAGACGAGTGGAAGAAGGAGCGGTCCGTGCGCCCAGGTGGACAGCCGAACATGCAGCAGATGCTGAAGCAGGCGCAGAAGATGCAGCAGCAGATCGCCAAGGCCCAGGCCGAGTTGGCCGAGGCGGAGCTGACCGGCACCGCCGGCGGCGGCCTGGTCACCGCTACTGTCGCCGGTACCGGTGAGCTGAAGGCGATCAAGATCGACCCGAAGGCGGTCGACCCGGAGGACGTGGAGACGCTCGAGGACCTGGTGGTCGCGGCCGTGCACAACGCCGCCGAGGCGGCCCGCGAGCTGACCGAGCAGAAGATGGGCCCGGTCGCGGGCGGCATGGGCGGCCTCGGCCTGCCCGGGTTCTGAGCCGGCAGATGTACGAGGGTGCCATCCAGGATCTGATCGACGAGCTGGGCCGGTTGCCGGGCGTGGGCCCGAAGAGCGCCCAGCGGATCGCGTTCCACGTGCTGTCGGCGGATCCGGCCGACGTGAACCGGCTGGCCGGCGCGTTGCGCAAGGTCAAGGACCTGGTCCGGTTCTGCACGACCTGCTACAACGTGGCCGAGTCGGAGCAGTGCCGGATCTGCCGCGACCCACGGCGTACCGACGAGGTGCTCTGTGTGGTCGAGGAGCCGAAGGACGTGGTGGCGATCGAGCGGACCGGCGAGTTCCGCGGGCGCTACCACGTGCTCGGCGGTGCGATCAATCCGTTGGAGGGCATCGGCCCGGACAACCTGCGGATCCGTGAGCTGATGACCCGCCTCGGCGGCGGCGACGTCCGCGAGTTGATCCTCGCCACCGACCCGAACACCGAGGGCGAGGCCACCGCCACCTATCTGGCGCTGATGGTCAAGCCGATGGGGATCGCGGTGACCCGGCTCGCGAGTGGACTGCCGGTCGGCGGCGATCTGGAGTACGCCGACGAGATCACGCTGGGCCGTGCCTTCGAGGGCCGGCGGGCCGTCTGAATTCAGTGGTGCCGTCTCCGGCGGGTGCCCTTCGGGGTGCCCGCCGGACGTGTCTGCGGGTCGGACCGGGACATCGGTCGATCTGACAGGAACGTGCGTCCGGGACCGGATCGACGTAATAAATTCGCCCTTCAAACCGACGAAAGATCGGCAGCGGAAGGGATTCTCCTTCGATTCGTATGCCTCGTTGCGGAACAGACACGATTCGATACCAACCCGCCCCCCGCCCGTTTCCGCGCCGTCCACCCGAGGGCTAAGGTCTGCGCACATCGGTGACCCTGTCACCACGTTGTCCGTACCCCCAAGGACGAGGTGAAGCACCATGCGTGCATCCAGGCCGAAGGTCGCAATCGCGGCCGTCGCGGTCGCGGCCCTCGCGGTTGCAGGCTGCGCCGAGAGCGACCGTGAGAGTGGCTCCGGAGATAGCAAGAAGGACACCCTCGTCTTCGGCGTCGCCGGAGACCCGAAGGTGCTCGACCCCAGCTTCGCCAGCGACGGTGAGTCGCTGCGCGTGGCGCGCCAGGTCTTCGAGACCCTGGTCCGTCCGGAGGAGGGCGGCACCAAGGTGACGCCGGGCCTCGCCGAGTCCTGGACGCCGGATGCGGCGGGCACGACCTGGACCTTCAAGCTCCGCTCGGGCGTCAAGTTCCACGACGGCACCGACTTCAACGCCGAGGCCGTCTGCGCCAACTTCGACCGCTGGTACAACGCCAAGGGCCTCATGCAGAGCCCGGACGTGACCGCGTACTGGCAGGACGTCATGGGCGGGTTCGCCAAGAACGAGAACCCGGACCTGCCGCCGAGCCTCTTCAAGTCCTGCACCGCCAAGGACGCCACCACTGTGGACCTCGCGTTCACGCGGGTCTCCAGCAAGATCCCGGCCGCGCTCATGCTGCCGTCGTTCTCGATCCAGAGCCCGAAGGCGATGGAGCAGTACGACGCCAGCAACGTGACCGGCACCGCCGAGGACATCAAGTACCCGGCGTACGCGATGGAGCACCCGACGGGCACCGGCCCGTTCAAGTTCAAGGCGTGGGACATCGCGAACAAGACGCTCACCATCGAGCGCAACGACGACTACCACGGCGACAAGGCCAAGCTGAAGACCATCATCTTCAAGACGATCTCGGACGAGAACGCCCGCAAGCAGGCGCTCCGCTCGGGTGACATCCAGGGCTACGACCTGGTCGGCCCGGCCGACGTCGAGCCGCTGAAGAAGGAGGGCTTCAACGTCCTCACCCGGCCCGCCTTCAACATCCTCTACCTGGCGATCAACCAGAAGGGGAACCCGAAGCTGGCCGACCTGAAGGTCCGCCAGGCCATCGCGCACGCGCTGAACCGGCAGGCCCTGGTCGACTCGAAGCTGCCCCCGGGCGCCAAGGTCGCGATGAACTTCTTCCCGGACACCGTCGAGGGCTGGAACGGCGACGTCACCAAGTACGACTACAACCCGGAGAAGGCCAAGGCCCTGCTGGCCGAGGCCGGCGCGTCGAACCTGACGCTGAAGTTCCACTACCCGACCGAGGTCACCCGGCCGTACATGCCGAACCCGAAGGACATCTTCGAGCTGCTCTCGGCGGACCTCAAGGCGGTCGGCATCAACGTCCAGGCCATCCCGCTGAAGTGGAGCCCGGACTACCTCAACGCCACCACCTCCGGCAACAAGCACGACCTGCACTTCCTCGGCTGGACCGGTGACTACGGCGACGCGTACAACTTCATCGGCACCTTCTTCGACCGCCCGAAGGACGAGTGGGGCTTCAACAACGCTCCGCTGTTCGAGCAGTTCAAGGACGCCGACACCACCGCCGACGCGGCGGCCCGGACGGAGAAGTACAAGGCACTGAACAAGACGATCATGGACTTCCTGCCGGGTGTGCCGATCTCGCACTCCCCGCCGGCGATCGTGTTCGGCAAGGACGTGACCGGGATCAAGGCGAGCCCGCTCACCGACGAGCGGTACGCGACCGCAGAGTTCAAGTGATCTGAAGGCACCGTACGCGGGCGGGCGCTGTGACCACAGCGCCCGCCCGCACCCCTCCGCACCCCCTCCGAGGCGCCCGTGTTCCGGTTCATCGTCAGACGCCTGCTACAGCTGATACCCACGTTGTTCGGGCTCTCCGTCCTGCTGTTCATCTGGCTCCGCCGCCTACCCGGCGGGCCCGAGACCGCGATCCTCGGCGAACGGGGCACACCTGAGACGCGCGCCGCCATCCGGCGTAACCTCGGCCTCGACGAGCCGATCCTGGTCCAGTACGCCCGCTTCCTGCGACGGATGATCCGGCTCGACCTGGGCACCTCGACCGGTACGAAGCGGGCGGTCACCACGGAGTTCGTGGAGCGGTTCCCCGGCACCGTCGAGCTGACCGTCATGGCCCTGATCCTCGCGGTCGGCATCGGTATCCCGCTCGGCTACCTGGCCGCCCGCCGCCGGGGCCGGTTCCTCGACCACGCCTCGGTCGGCGGATCGCTCATCGGCATCTGCATCCCGGTCTTCTTCCTGGCCTACGTGCTCAAGGCGATCTTCGCGGAGAACCTGGGCTGGTTCCCCTCCAGCGGCCGGCAGGACCCGACAATCGGGGCGACCCGGGTCACCAACTTCTTCGTCCTCGACGGGATCATGACCCGCGAGTGGGACGCCGCCGCCGACGCGCTCTGGCACCTCGTGCTGCCGGGTGTCGCGCTCGCCAGCATCCCGCTCGCGATCATCGTCCGGATCACCCGGGCCAGCGTGCTGGAGGTGCTCAACGAGGACTTCGTCCGCACCGCCGAGGCCAAGGGCCTGACCGAGCGGACCGTCCGCCGCCGGCACGTCCTGCGCAACGCCATGCTGCCGGTGGCCACCTCGATCGGCCTCCAGGCCGGTCTTCTGCTCTCCGGTGCGGTGCTCACCGAGACCGTGTTCGCGTTCAGCGGCATCGGCGCGTTCGTCGCCGAGTCGATCAGCCAGCGCGACTACCCGGTGCTGATGGGCTTCATCATGATCATTGCGGTGGTGTACGTGCTGGTGAATCTCCTGGTCGACCTCTCCTACAGCGTGATCGACCCGAGGGTGAGGGTGCGATGACCATCACCGGTGGCAAGAAGCGCGAGAAGATCGACCGGCTCGCCGAGCTGTCCGCCCGCGAGGACGAGCAGGGGGTGAGCCTCTGGAAGGAGGCGTTCCGCCGGCTCCGCCGCAACCCGGCGGCCATCGTCGGCGTGGTCATCCTGGCGATCTTCGTCCTGGTAGCGGTCATCGGGCCGTTCCTCGTCCCGTACAGCCCGACAGACTCCATCGGCATCCGCGAAGGGCTGGTGAAGTCCGGCCAGGGCATCATCCCGGGCGCCTCCGCCGACCACTGGCTCGGCTTCGACCACCAGGGGCGCGACGAGTTCAGCCGGCTCGTCGTCGGGGCCCGGCAGACGCTGCTGGTCGGCGTGGTCTCCACGCTGATCGGCCTCGCGGTCGGCGCGCTGATCGGCGGCGTCGCCGGTGCCGCCGCGGGGCTCGGCGGGCGCTGGGGCCGCTGGATCGACACCACCCTGATGCGCTTCATCGACATGCTGCTGGCCATGCCGAGCCTGCTGCTCGCGGTGAGCATCGCGGCGCTGCTCGGCGCGAGCCTCACCACCGTGATGATCGCCGTGGGTGTGGTGTCCGTGCCGATCTTCGCCCGGCTGCTGCGCGGCTCGATGATCGCCCAGGCCAACAGTGACTACGTGCTGGCCGCGACGTCGCTCGGCGTGAAGAAGTCCAAGATCGCCCTCACCCACGTGGTGCCGAACTCGATCGCCCCGGTCATCGTGCAGGCCACACTGACACTGGCGACAGCGATCATCGAGGCGGCCGCGCTGTCCTTCCTCGGCCTCGGCAACCCCGACTCGGCCATTCCCGAATGGGGCGTCATGCTCGCCGACGCGCAGCCGTACCTGGGCATCCGGCCGGGCCTGGCGATCTATCCGGCGCTCGGCATCATCATCACCGCGCTCGGGTTCACCCTGCTCGGTGAGGCGATGCGCGAGGCCCTCGATCCGAAGCTGCGGAAGTAGGTCAGTCAGTCATGTGTGAGTCGCGAGGAGTGAGCTTGCGAGCCCCGCAGTCGCGAACGGAGGGTCGGTAATGGCACTGCTCGAAGTGGACGACCTCTCCGTCACGTTCGCCCGTCGTGGGCAGCGCACCGTGCACGCGGTGGACGGGGTGTCCTTCTCGGTCGACACCGGCGAGGTGGTCGGCCTGGTCGGCGAGTCCGGCTGTGGCAAGAGCGTCACGTCGCTGGCGATCATGGGCCTGCTGCCGAAGCAGCCGGGCCTGCGGGTCGGCGGCAAGGCCGTCTTCGACGGCAACGACCTGCTCCAGCTCGACGACCGGTCCCGTCGCGACATCCGCGGCCGGGATGTCGCGATGATCTTCCAGGATCCGCTCTCCTCGTTGAACCCGGTCATCCCGATCGGGCTCCAGGTGACCGAGGTGCTCGCCCGGCACCGGGGCATGAAGGGCGAGGCGGCCGCCAAGGAGGCGGCCGACCTGCTGGACCGGGTGGGCATCCCGGACCCGCGCCGGCGCCTCAAGGAGTACCCGCACCAGCTCTCCGGCGGCATGCGGCAGCGGGCGTTGATCGCCATGGCGGTCGCCTGCCAGCCCCGGCTGCTGATCGCCGACGAGCCGACCACCGCGCTCGACGTCACCATCCAGGCGCAGATCCTGGAACTGCTCAAGGACCTGGTCCGGGACTCCGGCACCGCCCTGGTCATGATCACCCACGACCTCGGCGTGGTCGCCGGCATGTGCGACACCATCAACGTGCTGTACGCCGGCCGGGTGGTGGAGACCGCCACCCGCCGTCCGCTGTTCCGCCAGCCCCGGCACCCGTACACCGAGGGGTTGCTCGGTTCGGTGCCCCGCCTCGACGCCGGCCGCGGCGAACGGCTGAACCCCATCCCCGGCTCGGTACGTGACCTGCTGCCCTGGCCGGACGGCTGCGCGTTCGCCCCGCGCTGCGCCCGCCGCGTCGACGCGTGCGTCGGCGAACCGCCGGAACTGGTGCTCACGCACGACGCGCGCAGCTACCGCTGCGTCAACCCGGTGCCGGTTCCCGGCCTGACCCCGGAGGCGGACGCCCGCGCGACCGCGCCGACGACCACCGAACCGGGTGCGGTGCCGGCCCAGGCCGAGCCGGCCGACCCGCCCGCCGTGCCCGGCTTCGGACCGGCTCCGCGCGAGGAGGAGACCCCATGAGCGACAACGACATCCTCGTCGAGGTGCGCGACCTGAAGGTGCACTTCCCGATCCGCCGGGGCGTGCTCTTCGACCGGACCGTCGGGCACGTCAAGGCGGTCGACGGGGTCGACCTGAGCATCCCGCGCGGCAAGACGTACGGACTGGTCGGCGAATCGGGCTGCGGCAAGTCCACGCTCGGCCGGGCGCTGCTCCAGCTCACCCCGCCGACGAGCGGCGAGGTGAAGTTCGACGGCGTCGAGCTGACCACGCTGTCCGCCGGCAAGCTGCGCGCGACGCGCCGCCGGATGCAGATGATCTTCCAGGATCCGATGTCCAGCCTGGACCCCCGGCAGAACGTCGAGTCGATCCTGACCGAGGGCCTCCAGGCGCACGGCATCGGCGCGAACCGGGACGACCGGCGGCGGATCATCGGTGAGACGCTCGACGCGGTCGGCCTGCCGAAGTGGGCGCTGTCCCGCTACCCGCACGAGTTCTCCGGCGGCCAGCGCCAGCGCATCGGCATCGCCCGCGCCCTGGTCCTCGGCCCGGAGCTGATCGTCGCCGACGAGCCGGTCTCCGCCCTGGACGTCTCGATCCAGGCGCAGGTGGTGAACCTGCTCGACGAACTCCAGGACAGCCTCGGCCTGACCTACCTGGTCATCGCGCACGACCTGGCCGTGGTGCGGCACATCTCCGACGTGGTCGGCGTGATGTACCTCGGCGCGCTGGTGGAGGAGGCACCGAGCGACCGGCTCTACACCGAGCCGCTGCACCCGTACACCCGGGCGCTGATGTCGGCGGTGCCGGTGCCGGACCCGGACGTGGAGGACCGGCGCGAGCGCATCCTGCTCGCCGGTGACCTGCCGTCGCCCGCCAACCCGCCGTCGGGCTGCCGGTTCCACACCCGCTGCCCGTGGGCGCAGCCGACCCGCTGCGCGGACGAGCGGCCGGAACTGCGCCAGATCGGCGCCAGCCGGGTGGCCTGCCACTGGGCCGAGCAGATCGCCGCCGGTGAGCTGCGCCCGCACGAGGTGACCGCGAAGGTCACCCGGCCGGAGGACGAGGGCGAGGAGCCGGGCGTGGTGTCCGCGCCCAGCGAACCAGGATCGTACGTCTGACGCTGACGAGGCGCGTGCCCACCCGGACCGGGCGGGGACGCGCCTCGTCGTCCGTCAGCCCTCAGGGCGGTCGAGCAGGCCCACCGCGATGGTGTGCACGGCGTCCAGCGCGGCCGGGTCGGCCAGTGGCGCGGAACCGCCGGTGACCGCGTACCACTCGTCGGCGTCCTTGTACTGCACCCGCAGCGTCACCCGGCCGTCGGCGTGCTCGGTGCGCAGCGTCAACTCGCCGGTCACCACGCCCACCTCGTCCGTCATGACCCCGCCCGGCCCCGCGGTGACGTCCGAGGTGCGGTCCGCCGGTCCGCCCGGTGCGCCCCCGGCCGGTGCGCCCGGCACCGCGTCGGCGGTCATGCCCGCCCCGGCGACGTCCGCGGACTCCGGCTGCCGGCCGTCCGCAGTCATCCCGGCCGAGGCCGGGCCGGCCGGTGCGGACTCCGGTGCGTCGCCTGCCTCCGGCGCCGGTGTCGCGTCCGGCCCGGTCACGGTTTGCTCGCCCATGTGCAGCCCTCCAGCATGTCGGTGAGAGCGGCCTTCTCGGCACTCGTCACAGCCAGCCGCCAGTAGTGCTTGACCGTCACCCAGTCGGCCGCGTACTGACACCAGGACGACCGGTTCGACGGCTTCCACTGGGACGGATCCTGGTCACCCTTTGCCCGGTTGGACCGCGCCGAAACCGCGATGAGCTGCGGCCGGGTCAGGTCGTTGGCGAAGTCACCGCGCTTCGAGTCGTCCCACTCCGCCGCGCCCGAGCGCCACGCCGCGGCCAACGGCACGGTGTGGTCGATGTCCACGTCCGACGGATCGTTCAGCACCATCCCGTCGTAGACGCTCTCCCACCGGCCACCCACCACGTTGCAGCCGGACAACTTGATGCCCTCGCCGTCGCGTTGCAGCACGCTGTCGCGTACGTCGCAGTTCTTACCGGTGTCCCGCCAGTGCGGGAAACGGGAGCGGCTGTAGCCCTTCATCGACCCGGCGGTCGCCACCGTCAGCTCACCGAGCTGCTTGTTGACGTTGCCGGTGGCACTCGGTGGCACCTCCGGCTCGGTGACCGACACGTCGCAGCCGGCCACGCCGAGGGCGAGCACCGCGCTCAGCGCGGCCGCCAGCCCGGCTCGGGCTCCTGATCTGGTACGCACAGACGACACCTCTCCAGCTTGCGTGCTCCGGGCGAGTCCGCACAGTACCCGGCGGCGGTTTACGTGATTCGTGGCGTCGAGGGTGGGCGGCGGGCAGAGTGGTGAGACGTGACAGCACCCGCTTCCGCGCTGCGTACCGGCTCCGCCGCCGGACGCGGCACGCTGCTCGCCGCGATCCTCGCCTCGGGCATGGTGTTCCTGGACAGCACAGTCGTCAACGTCGCGCTGCCACGCCTCGGCGCCGAACTGGACGCCACAGTCGCCGGTCTGCAGTGGACCATCAACGGCTACCTGCTCATGCTCGCCGCGTTCGTGCTGCTCGGCGGCGCACTCGGGGACCGGTTCGGCCGGCGGCGCGTCTTCCTGCTCGGCGTGATCTGGTTCGCGGTGGCGTCGGTGCTCTGCGGGCTGGCCCAGGACACCGGATGGCTCGTCGCCGCCCGGTTCCTCCAGGGCGCGGGCGGGGCGCTGCTCACCCCCGGGTCGCTGTCAGTGCTCCAGGCCAGCTTCCACCCGGACGACAGGGGCCGGGCCATCGGCACCTGGTCCGGGCTGTCCGGGGTGTCCACGGCGCTCGGTCCGCTGCTCGGCGGCTGGCTGATCGACACGCTCTCCTGGCGATGGATCTTCTTCGTCAACCTGCCGCTGGCCGTCGGCGTTTTACTCGCCGCGCTGCGCTGGGTGCCGGAGAGCCGGGACGAGGAGGTCTCGCGTACCGGGGGCGGCCGGCGGTTCGACGTGGCCGGGGCGCTGCTCGGCGCGCTCGCGCTCGGCGGCGTCACGTACGCGCTGATCGACGCCCCGGCGCAGGGCGCCTCCCCGGCGGTGCTGGTCGCGGCGGTGCTCGGGGTGGTCGCCGTGGTGGTCTTCGTGCTCGTCGAGCGGCGGCGCGGCGACACCGCGATGCTGCCCACCGGGCTGTTCTCCAGCCGGCTGTTCTCCGTGCTGAACGTCTTCACGGTGGTGGTGTACGCGGCGCTCGGCGGGTTCACCTTCTTCCTCGCCGTCTACCTGCAGAACGTGGTCGGCTGGTCGGCGCTGCTCACCGGCCTGGCCACCGTGCCGATGACGGTGCTGCTGCTGTTCGGCTCGCCGCGGGCGGGCGCGCTGTCGGTTCGCATCGGCCCCCGGCTGCTGCTCGCCGTCGGCCCGGTGATCGCCGCGGCGGGTCTGCTGCTGCTGCGCCGAGTCGGGCCGGGCGCGTCGTACTGGGTGGACGTGCTGCCGGGCGTGGCGTTGTTCGGCGCCGGGCTCACGTTCGTGGTCGCGCCGCTGACCACGTCGGTGCTCGGCGCGGTCTCGGACCGGTTCGCCGGGGTGGCGAGCGGCTTCAACAACGCCGCCTCCCGGGCCGGTGGCCTGCTCGCGGTGGCCGCACTGCCGCTGCTGGTCGGGCTGTCCGGCACCGGGTACGAGCAGAAGGGTGCGCTGGCCGACGCGTACCGGGGGGCGCTGGCGTGGTGCGCCGGTCTGTTGCTGGCCGGGGCGGTGCTCGCCGCCGTGCTGATCCACCGCCCCCGCACGGAAGGAAGGGCCCCTTCTTAACGCCTCCGGTAGAGGAAGGGACCCCTGTTAACACTCGGACCATTCGGGCGCGGATGTTAAGAAGGGCCCCTTTCTATGCGTGACGCGTTAAGAAGGGGCCCTTCCTTGCACCTCAGGCGCGGGTGCGGTTCACCGCGCTCGTGACCGCCTTGATCGACGCGGTGACGATGTTGGCGTCCACCCCGACGCCCCACACCGTGCGGCCGTCCACCTCGCACTCCACGTACGCGGCGGCCTGTGCGTCGCCGCCGGAGGACAGCGCGTGCTCGTGGTAGTCGAGCACCCGTACCGCCACGCCCAGCGACTGCAACGCGTTGACGTACGCGTCGATCGGGCCGTTGCCGACGGCGGTGAGCGCGCGCGTCTCGCCGCCGAAGCCGACGCGGGCGTCGATCTCGACCTTGCCGTCGACGGTGCCGATCGTGTAGCCGGCCAGCCTCACGGCCGGGTCGACCTGGTGGTCGACCAGGTAGTTGCGGGCGAAGATCTCCCACATGGTGGCCGGGTCGACCTCGCCGCCGTCGTGGTCGGTGACCTGCTGCACTACGCCGGAGAACTCGATCTGGAGGCGGCGCGGCAGGTCGAGCTGGTGCTCGGTCTTCATGATGTACGCGACGCCGCCCTTGCCGGACTGCGAGTTGACCCGGATGACCGCCTCGTAGGTGCGGCCCAGGTCCTTCGGGTCGACCGGCAGGTAGGGCACCGCCCAGGTGAAGTCGTCGACCGGCACCCCGGCCGCCGTGGCGTCGGCGTTCAGCGCGGCGAAGCCCTTGTTGATCGCGTCCTGGTGCGAGCCGGAGAATGCGGTGTAGACCAGGTCGCCCGCGTACGGGTGGCGCTCGTGCACCGGCAGTTGGTTGCAGTACTCGACGGCGCGCTTGATCTCGTCGATGTTGGAGAAGTCGATCATCGGGTCGATGCCCTGGGAGAACATGTTCAGGCCCAGCGTCACCAGGTCGACGTTGCCGGTGCGCTCGCCGTTGCCGAACAGGCAGCCCTCGATCCGGTCGGCGCCGGCCAGCAGGCCCAGCTCGGCGGCGGCCACGCCGGTGCCCCGGTCGTTGTGCGGGTGCAGGCTCAGCACCAGGCTGTCCCGCCGGGGCAGACGCCGGTGCATCCACTCGATCGAGTCGGCGTAGACGTTCGGCATCGCCATCTCGACGGTGGCCGGCAAGTTGATGATCAGCTTCCGGTCCGGCGTCGGGTCGATCACGTCGATCACCGCCGAGCAGACCTCCAGCGCGTACTCCAGCTCGGTGCCCGTGTACGACTCCGGCGAGTACTCGTAGTGGATGTCGGTGTCCGGGGTGTGGATCTCCGCGTACTTCTGGCACAGCCGCGCGCCCTGCGTGGCGATGTCGGTGATGCCGTCGCGGTCCAGGCCGAAGACGACCCGGCGCTGCAGCGTCGAGGTGGAGTTGTAGAAGTGCACGATGGCCCGGTGGGCGCCGCGCAGCGACTCGAAGGTCCGCTCGATCAGGTGCTCCCGGCACTGGGTCAGCACCTGGATGGTGACGTCCTCGGGAATCAGGTCCTGCTCGATCAGCTGCCGGACGAAGTCGTAGTCGGTCTGGCTCGCCGACGGGAAGCCGACCTCGATCTCCTTGTAGCCCATCTGCACCAGGAGCTGGAACATCCGCCGCTTACGCTCGGGCGACATCGGGTCGATCAGGGCCTGGTTGCCGTCGCGGAGGTCGACTGCGCACCAGCGGGGCGCGGCCTCGACGCGGCGGGTCGGCCAGGAGCGGTCCGGCAGGTCGACACCGAACTCCCTGTCGTACGGGACGTAGCGGTGGACCGGCATCCGGCTGGGGCGCTGGCGGGCGAACGGATCGGTGGCGGTGACAGGTTGAGCCATCTCGGAGTGCTCCCTGGAACATGTGGCGTCAGCAGATCGGAAAGGTGTCGGCGGGCTGCCGGGCGACGGTGCGCGGCGGTGCCGAGAAGAAGATCGGATGTGCTGGACGGCGCGTAGCGACTCCGCGACGAGGTGCCGGCCGGTCAGGCCTCGTCGCGGCAGCCAAGGAGAAGGTACGCGCGCCACATGACAAGGTCACCCTACGTGGTGGGACGTGTCGTGGGAAGGCTGGTCCGGACTATGGGACCGGAGTCACCGAGTCGGAGGACTTCACCACGCCTGGTAGCCGGGGCGTCCGCTCGGCCCGGCTGGTGGTACGACGTCGCGGACGGCGGTGCGGATGCTCTCTCTGGCCCCCATGACCGGTGAGCCGAGCCGGGCCGCACGGTACGCGACGTCGGCGTCGAGCAGTGCCCGTGTCCCAGCACCTCTCCGCGCTGCACGCCGCCGGTCTGGTCACCCGGTCCCGGTCCGGGCGGCACGTGCTCTACCGCAACACCGAGGTCGGCGCCGCGTTGCTGCGCGCGGCGCGGGGCGGCTGAGCGGGCCGCGTCACGGCGTTCCCGGGGCGTCCCGTCCGACCGGCTCGCCGTCGGTCACCGCTCCGGCCAGCTCGACGGTGCCCGGCGCGGCACCGGGCTCGCCGGTCAGCGTGAGGGTGCCGAATCCGGCCCGTACCGCCGCGGGTGTGCCGTCCTGGCGGAAGCAGTAGGTGCCCACGTCCAGCGGCGCGTTCAGCGACGCCGAGGTGCTGTCGACCGTGTAGCAGGGGCCGTCGGCACCGGGTAGCGGCTCGGCGGGGGAGACCGCGAGCGGCGCGCGCCGGTCGGTCAGCACCTCCAGCCAGTCGGTGAACGGATGCTGCACCCGGGGGTCCAGCCGGCGCGGCACCGCGTCGTCGGCGTCGCCGAGGCGGACGCACGTCGCCGCCTGCGTCCAGCCGGCCGAGGGCAGCGCGCACTGGAACAGCCCGTCGGGGGTGCCGGCGAGCGAGACGTCCACCGTGCCGGCGTGCGCCCAGCCGGGTACGTCGACCCGCCAGCTGCCGTCGTTGGCGCTGGTCACCGACACCGTCCGGGGCGCGCCCTCGGCGGGGGTGAACGCGTACGTGGCGGTGAGGTGCCGGTCCTGCGCCGCGGCGGCCAGCCCGGCCAGTTCGTCGCGGGCGGCGTCGACCTGCACCGGGACCGGGTCGGTGGTGCCGGTGGGCGCCGCCTCGGGAGAGCCGCCGTCGCAGGCGGCCAGCAGTACCGGCAGGGTGAGCGCGAGCACGCCGGTCAGGCGGGCCGCACGTCGATGAGCGTGCACCGGCTCATTCTGCGTGGTGGGTGTGGTCCCGGTCAGCCCACCGTACGGCTGTACCGCTTGGCGTGTCGCGTACTCCCGGGCTGGTGAGCCGCCCCACGGCGGGGCCGGATGGTGGGATCACCCGACCCGGCCTCGCGGCCCGCCCGATAGGCTGAGGCGGTCTGACACGCGCCGCCGGACCGAGAGACCCGGCGGCGTCGGCACGCTCAGGGTCGTCGCTGGGAGGGAGTGCACCGTCGTGGCACTCGTGGTGCAGAAGTACGGCGGGTCCTCCGTCGCCAACGCCGAGCGGATCAAGCGGGTGGCCGAGCGCATCGTGGCCGCGCGCAAGGCCGGCGACGACGTGGTCGTGGTGGTGTCCGCCATGGGCGACACCACCGACGAGCTGCTCGACCTGGCCAACCAGGTCAGCCCGCTGCCGCCGGGCCGTGAGCTGGACATGCTGCTCACCGCCGGGGAGCGGATCTCCATGGCGCTGCTCGCCATGGCGATCCACAACCTGGGGTACGAGGCCCGCTCGTTCACCGGTTCCCAGGCCGGCGTGATCACCACCTCGGTGCACGGCCGGGCCCGGATCATCGACGTGACCCCGGGGCGGCTCAAGGGCGCGCTGGACGAGGGCGCGGTGGTCATCGTGGCCGGCTTCCAGGGCGTCTCGCAGGACACCAAGGACGTGACCACGCTGGGGCGGGGCGGCTCGGACACCACGGCCGTGGCGCTCGCCGCCGCGCTGCAGGCGGACGTCTGCGAGATCTACACCGACGTGGACGGGATCTTCACCGCCGACCCGCGCATCGTGCCGAACGCCCGGCACATCAGGCGGATCACCTACGAGGAGATGCTGGAGCTGGCCGCCTGCGGCGCGAAGGTGCTGCACCTGCGCAGCGTCGAGTACGCGCGGCGCGCGGGGTTGCCGATCCACGTCCGTTCGTCATACTCGACCAACACCGGCACGATGGTCACCGGATCGATGGAGGACCTTCCTGTGGAACAGGCACTGATCACCGGGGTCGCCCACGACCGCAGCGAAGCGAAGATCACGATCGTCGGCGTGCCCGACGAGCCGGGCGCCGCCGCGTCGATCTTCGACACCGTGGCCGGCGCGGAGATCAACATCGACATGATCGTGCAGAACGTGTCCACCGAGGGCACCGGCCGCACGGACATCTCGTTCACGCTGCCCAAGGCCGACGGCCCGACCGCGATGACCGCGCTCAGCAAGATCCAGGAGTCGGTCAAGTTCAAGGGCCTGCTGTACGACGACCACGTCGGCAAGGTCTCCCTGATCGGCGCGGGCATGCGCTCGCACCCGGGCGTCGCCGCCGGCTTCTTCGCCGCCCTCGGCGCGGCCGGTGTGAACATCGAGATGATCTCCACGTCGGAGATCCGGGTCTCCGTGGTCTGCCGCGACACCGACCTCGACAAGGCGGTCCGCGCCATCCACGACGCCTTCGAGCTGGGTGGTGACACCGAAGCCGTCGTCTACGCCGGCACCGGGCGGTAACGCGTCATGGCGTCGCTGCCCACCCTCGCCGTGGTCGGGGCGACAGGTGCCGTCGGTACGGTGATGTGCCAGATCCTCTCCTCCCGGCGCAACGTGTGGGGTGAGATCCGGCTGCTCGCCTCCGAGCGGTCGGCCGGCAGGCGCCTGCGGTGCCGGGGCGAGGAGCTGACCGTCCAGGCGCTCACCGCCGACGCCCTCGACGGCGTCGACGTGGCGATGTTCGACGTGCCGGACGATGTGTCCGCCCGGTGGGCCCCGGTCGCGGCGGCGCGCGGCGCGGTGGTGGTGGACAACTCCGGCGCCTTCCGGATGGACCGCGACGTGCCGCTCGTGGTTCCCGAGATCAACCCCGAGCAGGTACGCAACCGGCCCAAGGGCATCATCGCCAACGCCAACTGCACCACGCTGGCGATGATCGTCGCGGTCGCGCCGCTGCACCGCGAGTACGGCCTGCGTGAGCTGGTGCTCGCGTCGTACCAGGCGGTCTCCGGTGCGGGGCGGGCCGGCGTGGACGCGCTGCACCTCCAGCTCGGCAAGATCGCGGGCGATCGGGTGCTCGGGTCCCGCGCCGGTGACGTACGGCAGGCCGTCGGCGACGAGCTGGGTCCGTTCCCGGCGCCGCTGGCGCTCAACGTCGTACCGTGGGCGGGCTCGCTCGCCGACGGCGGCTGGTCCTCCGAGGAGATGAAGCTGCGCAACGAGTCGCGCAAGATCCTCGGGCTGCCCGACCTCAAGGTGTCCGCCACCTGCGTACGGGTGCCGGTGGTGACCGGTCACTCGGTCGCCGTGCACGCGGTCTTCGCCACCGAGGTGGACGCCGAGGGCGCCCGCGAGGTGCTGCGCAACGCGCCGGGTGTGATCCTGGTCGACGACCCGGCGGCCGGGGAGTTCCCGATGCCGATCGACGCGGTCGGCACCGATCCCTCCTGGGTGGGCCGGATCCGTCGCGCGGTGGACGACCCCCGGGCGCTGGACCTCTTCGTGACGGGCGACAACCTCCGCAAGGGCGCCGCCCTCAACACGGCCCAGATAGCCGAACTCCTGGCCAAGGAACTCACCCGCCCGTAACCCCCGCCCAGAGTCGGTCGATTCAGGCGGCGGAGAGGTGGACGCCGTCCCGGCCGTGGCGCTTCACGGCGTACAGGGCCTGGTCGGCTCGGTGCAGGGTGCGTTCGAGGGACTCGCCGGGTCTGGGCAGGGCGACGCCGACGCTGATCGTCCGGCCGGTGCGGCGGGCCGCCTCGGTGAGCCGTTCGGCGATGCGGACCGCCTCCTCGGGGCGGCTCACCTCGATCACCGCCACGAACTCGTCGCCGCCGGTCCGGTACAGCTCGTCGCCCTGGCGCAACGCGCCCTCCAGCGCCCGGGCCAGCCCCACCAGCAGCCGGTCACCGGCCTGGTGGCCGTACGTGTCGTTGACGTCCTTGAACCCGTCCACGTCGATCGCCAGCAGCGCGGTACGCCCCGGCGTGGCGGTGGCGATCCGCTTCCCGAACGAGCCGGTGTGCCGCAGCCCGGTGAGCGGGTCCGAGCTGGCCTGCTCGCGCAGCCGGGCGAGCGTACGCAGCCGGTCCAGGCAGGTCCACGCCTGCCCGGCGAGCAGCTCGATCAGGTTGACGGTGGTCGGGTCGGGGCGCAGACGTTGCTCGTCGGCGACGAGCAGCACGCCGCCGGAGACCGGCGTGCCGACCGGCACCGCCACGAGCGTGCGCGCGCCGGCCCGGGTCAGCGGCAGGTACTCCTCGGTGGGCGGGTGGCCCGCCTCACCCAGCGTGTACGCCGAGCCGTACCGGTGGGCCCGGTCGATCATGCGGTCGAGCGCGGCCGGTCCGGCCTCGGCCAGCTCGGCCCGGATCCGCGCCTCCAGCTCGCCCGGGGTGCCGGTGGGTGCGCCGAGGCGGGGGCCCTGCCGGCCGGTGAGCACCAGCACGGCGGCGGAGAGCGCCGACACGTCCCGGGCCGCGGCGAGCGCGGCGGTCATCAGGTCCCAGTCGGTCGGCGCGGCGGTGAACGCGGCGGCGTGCCGGAGCAGCTTCTCGCTGCGGCTCTCGGCCGGCGGCCCGCCGAGCGCGGCGATCCGCCCGCCGAGGCGGTCGGCCACCAGTTCGGCGGTCTCCCGCCACGCCGCGAGCACGACCGGCTCGCTCCACTGGAGGTCGAGCACCCCGATCGGACGGCCGTGCGGGTCGCGTACCGGCACACAGAGTTCGGCGGTGACGTCCGGACGGACCGGGAGGTAGTCGGGGTCGGCGCTGACGTCGGGCACGGCGGCGGTGACGCCGGAGGCGTAGACCCGACGGACCACCGAGGGTTCGGCCCGGTGGCGGCCCGGCGGGGTGCCGTCGGCGGTGGCCGGTACGTGGGAGAACACCTGCCAGGCGCCGGTGGCGGCGACGCAGCGCAGACGGTCGTGGACGCGGAGCAGGACGGTGGCGGTCGCCGGTGTGTGCCGGGCGAGCGCGGCGACGGTCCACTGGCACGCCTCCGGAACGGTCGACGCCGTGGGGAGGCGCACCGTGACGTCGCGGAGGACTCGCTCGTGATCCACGTCGTTCCTGCTCGGAGGGGGTGGGGTCGCGATCAAGCGTACTCAGCGCAACCGCCGCCGACCTTCGTACACATGTGCTATCCACAGGCTGTGGACGGCGCCTGTGGGCGAGATCGGGCCTGCGCGGGGAGGCCGCGCGGCGATAGCGTGAGGGCCCGGGCACCCGAGGAGGCGGCCGATGCTCATCGCCCAGCTCAGCGACCCGCACGTGACCACCGGCCCGCTCGCGGCCGACCCGGCGTCCGGATTGCACCGGGCGCTCGGCACGGTGCTCGCGCTGCGTCCCCGGCCCGACTGTGTGGTGATCACCGGCGACCTCACCGCCAACGGCCGGCCCGACGAATACCTCGCCCTGCGCGAGATCGTCGGCGCGTTCCCGCTGCCGGTGCACCTGGTGACCGGCAACCACGACGACCGTGAGTCGCTGCTCGACACGTTCGGCGGCACGCCCTACCTGGCCGGCGGTTTCTCGGCGCACTACCACGTCGATCTGCCGGACGCGACGCTCGTGGTGCTCGACTCGCTCACCCCGGGCAGTCCCGGCGGACGCCTCGGCGACGAGCAACTCGCCTGGCTCGACGGGGTGCTCGCCGGGCGTACCGACGCGCCCGCCGTCGTGTGCCTGCACCATCCGCCGGTTGCGGTGGGCGTGCCGGGCATGGACGCGATGGGCCTGGCCGACGCCGAGGCGCTCGCCGCCGTGGTCGGCCGTCACCCCCATGTCGTACGCGTCGCCGCGGGGCACCTGCACCGCCAGGTGACGAGCGCGTTCGCCGGTACGGTGCTGACCACCGCACCGAGCACCTGGATCCAGGTGAGCCTGACCATGACCGGCGAGGAGGAGCCGGGGTTCGTCGCCGAGCCGACCGCCTTCCTGCTGCACCGCATCGCCGACGGTGGCTGTGTGACGCACACCGTCCAGGTCAGCCACGCCGCCGGGCGCACCTGCTGGTTCTGAGCCGCCGATGCTCTGGTACGTCGCGTACGGCTCGAATCTGCACGCCGCGCGGCTCGACTGGTATCTGCGGGGCGGGTGCCCACCGGGCGGGCTGCGCACGTACCCCGGGTGCCGGGACCGCCGGCCACCGCGCCGGACGCTTCCGCTGCTGATCCCCGGCGGCGTCTACTTCGCCGGGGAGTCGCGGGCCTGGACCGGCGGCATGGCGTTCTACGACCCGCTGCTGCCCGGCCGGGCGGCGGCGCGCGGCTACCTGGTGACGGTCGAGCAGTTCGCCGACATCGCCGCGCAGGAGATGTACCGGCCACCCGGCGCCGACCTGGCCGGGATCCTCGCCGCGGTCGAGACCGGACGGGCGACGCTCGGGCCGGGTCGCTACGAGACGCTGTTGCGCGTCGGCGTCCACGAGGGTCTGCCGATGCTCACGTTCACCGCGCCGCACCGGGCGGTGGAGGTGCGGTGGACCCGGCCCGCCCCGGTCTACCTCGGGATGCTGGCGCGCGGGCTGCGCGAGGCGCACGGCTGGGACGCCGCGCGGACGGTCGGCTACCTGGCGGGCCGGCCGGGTGTCGCCGGGCGGTGGACGCGTCCGGCGTTGCGCGGGCTCGTCGGCACCGCCCACAGCGGATCTCCGACCGGCCCTCCGGGGCGTCAGTCGAGTTCGGACAGTTTGCTCGATATGCCGGGCCGTCGGACATGAACGACCGTTCGGTCCGCGATGGGTGTCCGGCAGGAGGTGATTCCGGCAAGGACGGTTGCCAGCGCAAGGAATTCCGCGTGACATGAGCGTCGGTGCCGGCTCCCTGTCCCTGGGAGCCGGCGCCTTCGACGGTGGCGGGCACCGACAGCGTGCGCCGCGCGGAATTTCATCTGACCGTCATGTCCGACTCGTCCGGCAGACCGGTGCGGGCCGCCCGAGACAGCGACGCTTCCTGATGCCGGCCCGTTCGACCGGGCGGCCGGTGGATGAGAAGCTACCCCGGCGAGGGCGGCGTTCCCCCGGGTACCGCACTCCGCGATCGACACCTGTCACGGCACGGATCAGGGTCGCCGGGCGAACCATCGCCCGGACGCCACCTACCGGCATCTCACGAGGAGTTCCATGTCCGTCACCGGGATGCGACGCCGGGCCGCCGTCGGCCTGGCCGCACTCGCCGCGACCGCCTTCACTGCGGTCGCCGTCACCCCCGACCAGGCCGAGGCCCGCCCGAAGCCGGTCGACGTCCAGTTGCTCGCGATCAACGACTTCCACGGCAACCTGGAGCCGCCCACCGGCTCCAGCGGCACCATCGAGGGTCAGCCGGCCGGTGGCGCGGAATACCTGGCCAGCCACCTGAAGTCGATGCGCGCCGCCGCCAAGCAGCAGGGCAAGGGCACTGTCACGGTCGCCGCGGGTGACCTGATCGGCGCCTCGCCGCTGCTCTCCGCCGCGTTCCACGACGAGCCCACCATCGAGGAGATGAACCTCGTCGGCCTGGAGTTCGCGAGCGTCGGCAACCACGAGTTCGACGAGGGCGCGGCCGAGTTGCTGCGCATGCAGCGCGGCGGCTGCCACCCGGTGGACGGCTGCGCCGACGGCACGCCGTTCGAGGGGGCGAAGTTCCGCTACCTCTCGGCGAACGCGTTCAAGACCTCCACCGGCCTGCCGCTGATGCAGCCGTTCGGCATCAAGATCGTCCAGGGCGTGCCGATCGGCTTCATCGGGATGACCCTGGAGGGCACCCCGAACATCGTCAGCCAGGAGGGCGTCGCCGGCCTGCGGTTCACCGACGAGGCCGACACCGCCAACAAGTACGCCAGGATCCTGCGCCTGCTCGGGGTCAAGAGCATCGTCGTGCTGCTGCACGAGGGCGGTGTGCAGAACGGCGGCGGCATCAACGACTGCACCGGGTTCAGCGGCCCGATCGTCGACATCGCCAACCGGATGGACCCGGCCATCGACGTGATCGTCAGCGGGCACACCCACGCCGCGTACAACTGCAACATCAACAACAAGCTGGTCACCAGCGCCAGCTCGTTCGGCCGCCTGGTCACCCAGATCGACCTGAAGATCGACCCGCGTACCCGCGACGTGGTCACCGCGTCCGCGAACAACGTGGTGGTCACCCGGGACGTCGAGAAGGACCCGGCCTCGACCGAGCTGATCAACCGGTACAAGACCGCGCTCGGCCCGGTGGCCGACCGGGTGGTCGGGGAGACCACCACCGCGATCACCAAGACCCAGGAGAACCTGTACCAGACCGGGGTCGACGCCAACGGCAACCCGACTTACCAGACCGGTGAGTCGCCGCTGGGCAACCTGATCGCCGACGCGCAGCTCGCCGCCACCGACACCGAGCAGAACGCGGTCGCCGCGTTCATGAACCCCGGTGGCGTCCGCGCCGACCTCGACGGCGGCCCGGTCACCTACGCCGAGGCGTTCACCGTGCAGCCGTTCGCCAACAACCTGGTGACGCTCGACCTGACCGGTGCGCAGCTCTACTGCATGCTGGAGCAGCAGTTCACAGTGGCGCGCGTGCTCTACGCGTCCTCGACCGTCAACTACGTCGTGGGCGTCGACGGCACCACCGCGCCGGCCGGCACGCCGTGCGCCGGCACCCGCGTCGTCCGGGGCAGCCTCACCATCAACGGCACCCCGGTGACGGACACCGCCACCTACCGGGTCACCGTCAACAACTTCCTCGCCGGCGGCGGCGACGGCTTCAGCGTCCTGACCGGCGGCACCAACGCGGTTACCGGCCAGATCGACCTGGACGCCTTCACCGCGTACCTGACCGAGAAGTCGCCGGTCTCCCCGCCGGCGCTGGACCGGATCCGCACCACCACCGAGGTCGCCGCCGGCTGACGGCCGACCGCGCCGCCGACGGGCCCCGGAGCGACGCTCCGGGGCCCGTCGGCGTGTCAGGCCCGCGCCGGCTCCGGCGCCTCGGTGGCCGTCAGACGACCGTCCTGCGCGGCGGTGAGCAGCGGGCGTAGCGACAGCGCGAGCACCGAGGCGGCCAGGCAGCCGCCCACCACGACTGCCACCCACACGCGGCCGTTCGCCGCGGCGATCAGCGGACCGGCGGTGACCGGGCCGACCACCCCGCTGATCCCGAAGATCATCGAGCTCATCGCGTTGTACCGGCCGCGCAGCTCGTCGGTGGCGAGCGCGTTGGTGATCGCGGGCATGACCGGCGACAGCATCGTCTCGCCGAACCCGAAGATGGCCGAGCAGGCCACCACGCCGAGCGCCGCGAGCACCGCGTTGGCGCTACCCACCACGCCGGCCGCACCGAGCACCAGCCACGCGCCGGCGAAGACCGCGCCGACTGTGGCGAGTGCACGGGTACGGCTGCGCCCCTCCAGTCGCCGGATCACCAGCAGCTGGGAGAGCACGATCATCACGGTGTTCGCCGCCAGCGCCCACGCCACCACCCGTGGGGTCACCTCGACCACCCGGACCGAGTACGCCGCGAAGCCCACCTCGATCTGCGCGTACCCGCAGGTGGTGAGCACCAGGCCGAAGACGACCAGGCGGCGGAACGGCCGGTCCCGCAGCACCGTGAGATAGCCGCCGGTCCTCCGGTCGTCAGCCTTCGTGCCCGCGGCCACGGCCGGGCGGCGTCCGACGTGCGGCAGCGTGAGCAGGATCAGCGCGGGCGTCAGGTAGCTCACCGCGTCCAGCAGGTAGATCACCTCGAAGGTGATCGGACGGGCCACGTCGACAACCGCGCCGGAGATCAGGCCGCCCATGCCGATACCGAGGTTGAGCAGCGCGAAGTTGAGCCCGAAGACACGCTGCCGCTCGCCTTCGCCGGTCAGCGAGGCGAGGATCGTGTTCTGCCCGGCCCAGATCGCCGAGCTGCCCACGGCGACGAGCGTCATCACGCCGAACGCCGACGCGGTCGAGTCGACCAGCGCCAGCGAGCCGGTACCGATCGCCTCGATCACCAGGCAGGGCAGCACCACGCGGCGCGCGCCGAACCGGTCGATGAACGTGCCGGCCAGCGGCGAGAGAGCGAGTGTGACCGCGCCGAACCAGCCGATCACCAGCCCGGCCCGGGTATCGGTCAGACCGCGTACGTCGGTGAGATAGATGAACAGGAACGGCAGGGTGAGGCCGCGCCCGACCGCGGAGAACAGCGTGCCGAGCAGGATCCGGCGGGCTTCGGGACGGGCGGGCAGGGCGCGGCGCAGCATGGCAGGGATTCTGTTCGGGGGGTACGACTCTCGCGACCCGTTTACTCCTTACACACGCGGTGCCGGGCCGGAAGGTGAGCGATCACACGTGCTCTGCCATGCTGACCCGGTGACGACGACCTGGCGGCACCTGCCCGCACCGGCCCGCGAGATCGCCGAGACGGCCACCGACGCGGTGAACGCCGCGCAGGCCCACGACGCCGAGGCGTACGCACCGGCCGTCGAGCGGCTGGCCGCCGCCGACCGGGCCGGGCTGGTGCTCGGCGGCGTGGTCCGGCTGCTGATCGAGGAGGGGCATCCGGACGGGCTGGACGGCGACGACGTACGGCAGGTGCTGGAACAGTGTGTCCGGTCGGCGGCGCCGTGGTGGCCCGACGTCGACCCGCACGTGCTGCTGGTGCTGCTGGCCGGCGCGCTCGGCGTCTACGACCCGGGCGACGACGAGAACCCGCCCGGCCCGGCGGCGATCGCACGGCACGCGCCGCTGCTGGTGGCCGATCTGCTGGCGGTCACCGGTCGCCCGTTCGCCGAGTACCTGACCGCCGCGTTCGCCGAGGTGGCGCGTACGGAGACGCACGACTGACGGTCTCTGCCGGCGCAGCGGCTCACGGGCTGGCGGCCAGGAAGACGAACGCGGCGAGCAGCACCAGGTGCACCCCGCCCTGGAGCACTGTCGCCCGCCCCGGCACCACGGTGAGCACCGCCGCCACAGCGGTCAGCGCCAGCAGCGTCATCTGGGTGCCACCCAGGCCCAGCATCAGCGGCCCGTCCAGCCAGATCGAGGCGATCGCGATGGCCGGGATGGTCAGGCCGATGCTGGCCATGGCCGAGCCGAGCGCGAGATTGAGGCTGATCTGCACCCGGTCCCGCCGCGCGGCGCGGGCGGCGGCGAGCGTCTCCGGCAGCAGCACCAGCAGCGCGATGACCACACCGACGAACGCCTGCGGCAGGTTCGCCGCGCTGACCGCGCTCTCGATCGCTGGGGAGATCGTCTTCGCGTCGCCGACCACCGCGACCAGCGCCACCACCAGTAGGGCCAGGCTGGCCAGTGCGGTACGCGTGGACGGCGGCTCGGCGTGCCCGTCACCGTCCTTGTCCTCGGCGAGGATGCTGCCCTCCTGGGTGACCGGGAGGAAGTAGTCGCGGTGCCGGCCGGTCTGCACCATGACGAACAGCAGGTAGAGCGCCAGCGAGGCGACCGCCGCGAAGGCGAGCTGCGCCGGGGAGAACTCCGGCCCCGGCCGGCTCGTGGTGAACGTCGGCACCACCAGACTGAGCGTGGCGAGCGTGGCCACGGTGGCGAGCGCGCCGCCGGTGCCCTCCGGATTGAACACCGCGACCTGCCGCCGCAGCGCGCCGAGCAGCAGCGACAAACCGAGGATGCCGTTGCAGGTGATCATGACGGCGGCGAAGACGGTGTCCCGCGCCAGCGCCTGCGTCTTGTCGCCGCCGCTGATCATCAGCGTGACGATCAGACCGACTTCGATTACGGTGACCGCCACCGCCAGCACGAGTGACCCGTACGGCTCGCCGACCCTGTGCGCGACCACCTCGGCGTGGTGCACCGCGGCGAGCACAGCCGCCGCGAGCAGGGCCGCCACCACGAAGATGAGTGGGCCGGGCAACTCCCGTCCCCAGGTCATCACGAGCACGAGCACGGCGACCAGGGGCGCGACGGTGGTCCAATCGGTCAGGCGGGATCGGATCATCGGCGACATGCGCATACTCTGCCAGGAGACACTGTCAACCGCGCGTGCCGGGGTGCATCCGTCTATTCGGTCGAGCTGGGAATCGGGACCGGTTCCTCCAGGCGGGCGGGCAGGTCACGCAGGTTCGCGATCACGGGTCCGGCCCAGCCGGCATCGGTGTCCTGGTGTTCGGTGGTCCGGAGCACCGTCATGCCGACCGCCGCCGCGCCGGCCAGTTCGCCGTCCGCGCCGTCGCCCACGTACACGCAGTCGGCCGGCGCGACACCCAGCCGCCGCGCGGCGGCGCGGTAGATCGCCGGGTCCGGCTTGGCCAGCCCGACCTCGCAGGAGAAGACCGCGACGTCGAAACGCCGCGCGAGCGGGCCGTCCGCCCAGGCCTCGGCCGTCTCGGACGTGGCGTTGCTGATCAGGGCCAGCCGGTGCCCGCACCCGCGCAGCGCGTCGAGGACGTCCAGGGTGGCGGGCGAGACACGGCCCAGCACCCGGCGGGCGAGGGCGCGTCGGTGCGCGGCGGCCCGCGCAACCTGCTCGTCGGTCGGCGAGCCGCCGAGGCGTCCGGCGAGGATCCGCACTGTCTCCTCCACGTCCCACCGGACGAGGCGGTCCCGCCAGGTCGCGTGGTACGCGGAGACGAGCGACGCCGGATCCACGCCGACGACGAGCGCCATCTCGCCGACCACGCGGTCCCGCTCGTCGTCGGCGCCGTGGACCAAGGTGTGGAAGAGGTCGAAGACCACCGGCCGCGGCATCCCGGGATCCTACTGCGACAGTGATCGCCCTGCCAATTCCGTCGCTACACGTCGCCACCCGCCTTGTCACCTGGCTGCTCCGGGCCTGTCGGCTGCGCGAAGCGCAACACGTTGCCGTACGGATCGGTCACTTGGAGCGTGGGTCCGCCGGGCGCGTCCGCGTCGATACCGGGGCGCATCGAAACACCAAGAGGGCACATCCGGTGACCGGATGTGCCCTCTTGCCTCTGGTCGGGGTGGCCGGATTCGAACCGACGACCTCTTCGTCCCGAACGAAGCGCGCTACCAAGCTGCGCCACACCCCGAGGCGTGCCGACAAATAGTAGCCCACCCTCCCGCACGGTCAAACTCGGTACCCCCCGCCCCGCCCACCCGGCAGATCTTGGTGCGGATCAGCCCCGGGAGGGGCGGGCGCGTACCAAGATCTGCCGGCCGGGCAAGCCGAGCGAGCGGTCAGCGGGGGATCAGGGTGAGGATGCTGGCCTCTGGAGGGCAGGCGAAGCGGATCGGGGCGGTGGGGTGGGTGCCGAGGCCGGCAGAGACGTGCAGCCAGGAGTCCGAGCCGGGCCAGCGGTGCAGCCCGCGCGCCATCGAGCGGGGCAGCCCGCAGTTGGTCACCAGCGCGCCGTACCCGGGCACGCACACCTGGCCGCCGTGGGTGTGCCCGGCGAGCAGCAGGCCGAAGCCGTCGGCGGCCATCCGGTCCAGCACCACGGGCTCGGGGGAGTGGGACACCGCGATCGACAGCGCCGCGTCGCCACTGACCGGGCCGGCCACGGCGTCGTAGTCGTCCCGTTCGATGTGCGGGTCGTCCACGCCGGCCAGCTCGATCTCCCGTCCGCCGGCCTTGAGCGTGGTGCGCGCGTTGTTCAGGTCGGCCCAGCCGGCGCCGGTGAAGATGTCGCGCAGCTCCTCGTACGGCAGCGGCACGCCCTCGGTGTACTCCCGGTCGGGCAGGAAGTAGGTGAAGGGGTTCTTGATGACCGGGCCGGTGTAGTCGTTGGAGCCGAAGACGAACGCCCCGGGCAGGTCGAGCAGCGGTTGCAGGGCGCGCAGCACGCCCGGCACCGACTCCGGGTGCGCCATGTTGTCGCCGGTGACCACGACCAGGTCGGGGTCGAGCGCGACCAGCGACGCCACCCAGTCCTGCTTGCGTCGCTGGTCGGGCATCATGTGCAGGTCGGAGAGGTGCAGCACCCGCAGCGGTTCGGCGTCGGTCGGGAGCACCGGCACGTCGTACCGGCGCAGGGTGAACATGTTGCGCTCGACGAGCGACGCGTACGCCAGGGTGGCCGCGCCGACGGCGACGGTTCCCGCCGCGAGCCGGAATAGTGTGCGCTTTCGCATGGCGTTCAGGGTAGTTTCACCGTCCATGAGCACGCTGAAGGACCGTCTCACCGCCGACATGCGCGCCGCTCTCAAGGCGCGCGACGAGCTGACCACCTCCACACTGCGGATGGCCCTGGCCGCCGTGGGCAACGCCGAGGTCGCCGGCCGGGAAAAGCGCGAGCTCAGCGACGACGAGGTGCTCGCCGTGCTGACCAAGGAGGCGAAGAAGCGCCGCGAGGCGGCGGTGGCGTTCGCCGACGCGGGGCGCGCCGAGCAGGCCGGCAAGGAGACCGCCGAGGGCGAGGTGCTGGAGCGTTACCTGCCCAGGCAGCTCTCCGACGACGAACTCGCCGAGCTGGTCTCGGGGGCGCTCGCCGCGGGTGGCTTCACCGGCAAGGCGCAGATGGGCCCGGCCATGAAGGCGGCCCAGGGCGCGGTGGCCGGTCGGGCCGAGGGTGGCCGGGTCGCCGCCGAGGTACGCCGCCAGCTCGGCCTCTGATCCGGCGCCGAAGTAGCGCGGAAACGACGACGGCCACCTCCCGCGCGGGAGGTGGCCGTCGTCGTACTGGATCAGTTGCCCGGTCGTCCTGGTCGGCCGTTACCCGGGCCGCCCGGCCGGTCCGGTGTCGCGGTGTCGTCCTGCTCCGGGGTGCCCTTACCGGAGCTGACCTCGATCATCACCACGCCGCCCTTGATGGTGCGCCCGTCGGGGCTGGTGCCGGCGGCGGTGCCGGCCGGGCACTCCGACGGCACCTTGTTGCTGGAGACCACCGGCTCGAAGCCGGCACCCTTCAGCCGGGACTTCGCGGTCTCGACGGACTCGCACTTCACGCCCGGGATCGAGCGCTGGTCACCAAGGACGATCTTGCCGCTGGGCGGGGTGAAGTTCTTCCGCTCCTTGCCCTTCATGGCGTCGCGCAGCGTCTGGTAGACCGCCGGGTTGATGCCGGTGGGTGTGTCGTGGCCCATCTTCTGGTTGGTCTGCGGCCAGTCCGGGTCGGCCATGATGCCGGCCACCGCGTACTGCTTGGTCATCGCGACCAGGGAGGAGGTCTTCTCCGAGTCGGTGGTGCCGGACTTGCCGGCCACCGGCGCGTCGACGATGTTGCGGACGTTGCCGGCGGTGGCGGTACCGCACTTCGTGGTGGAGGAGCGGTCACCGACCGGGCAGCGCGCGGCGTCCACGGCGGCGCGGGCCACCTCGGTGCTGACCCGCTGCTCGCAGCGGGGGTTGGCGACGTCCAGCTTCTCGCCGTCCGGGCCGCGGATCTCCTGCACCGGGATCGGCTCGCAGTACGTGCCGTCGGCGGCGAGCGTGGCGTACGCGTTCGCCAGCTCCAGCGGGGTGGTCTGGGAGACGCCGAGGCTGAACGCGCCCCACTGGTGCGGGTTGGCGGCGAGCTGCGCGTCGCTCGACGAGCGGAACGTGATACCGAGCTTCTGTGCGGCCTTCACCACGTTCTCCGCGCCGACCCGCTGCTGCAGGTCGATGAAGAACGTGTTGACCGAGAAGCCGAAGCCGCTCCACATGGTGTGCGGGCCGGCCATCGCCGGGTTGGCGTTGGTCGGGCAGTACTTGCTGGTGCCCTTGCAGGCGGCCGGCGAGTTGAACTCGACCGGGTAGTCCGACTTGAACTGCTGGGGCGCGTTGATGTTGTAGCTGAGCGGGTAGCCCTTCTCCAGCGCGGCCACCAGCGTGAAGATCTTGAAGGTCGAGCCGGCCTGGTAACCGGCGATGCCGGGGCCACCGGTGACCAGCGGGTTGACCGTGTTGGGGTAGTTGCCCCGGATCTTCTTCTTGGCCTTCTTCGGGTCGCTGGAGATCTTGTTCTGCGGGTCGGCCGGGTCGTCGAGCTTGAAGTTCCGGTTCACCGCCACGGCGCGGACCCGGCCGGTGCCCGGCTCGACGGCGGCCACCATCCGGGCCGCCTTGCTGCTCTCGCCCAGCTTGTTGCGGACGGCCTTGTCGGCGCCCTTCTGGGCCTGGACGTCCAGGGTGGACACGATGGTGTAGCCGCCGCTCTTGAGCCGCCGCTCACGGTCGTACGAGGTGGCGCCGAACGTCTCCTGCTGGAGCCACCAGCGGTAGAGGTAGTCGCAGAAGAAGCCCCAGGAGCGGGTGGTGGTCTGGGTGCAGCCGTTCGGGGTGCGCTTGCCCTTGACCTGGAGCTTGATCTTCTTGGCGGCGTCCGCCTCCTGCTGGGTGATCGCGCCGATCTGCACCATGTTGTCGATGACGTAGTCGCGCCGGCCGACCGCCTCCGGGTAACCCGCCTTGGTGGTGGGATCGAACGCGGTGGGGGCCTTCACCATGCCGGCGAGCATCGCCGACTCCTGGATGTCGAGCTTGCTCGGCGGCTTGTTGAAGTAGACCTGGCTGGCCGCCCAGATGCCGTACGCGCTGTTGCCGAACGCGGCGATGTTCAGGTAACGCCGGAGGATCTCGTCCTTGGAGAGTTCCTTGTCGACCTGGAGCGCCAGGCTCATCTCGCGCAGCTTGCGGCCGCTGGTGTCCTCGGTCGCGGCGACGACGTCGGCCGGGTGCGTGGCCGAGTAGGAGATGGCCAGGCGGACGTACTGCATGGTGAGCGTCGACGCGCCCTGCCGGGAGGCGCCGGCGGCCTGGTTGTTGACGAAGGCCCGCGCCACACCGTTGATGTCCACGCCGTTGTGCTTGTAGAAGTCGTGGTCCTCGGCCGCGATGATGGCCTTCTGCATGTACGGCGAGATGTCCTTGAGCTGGACGTCCTTGCGGTTCTCGTCGTACATCGTGGCCAGCACCGTCTTGCCGTCGGCCGCGAGCAGCTTGGTGATCTGGGGTGCCCGGGCGACTGTCAGCTCCTTGGGCAGCGCCTCGAACGTCTCCGCCCCGGCCTTGGCTGCGAGTCCGGACATCGCCGCCACAGGGAAGGCCGCCGCGGCGACCACCACCCCGGCCAGGAGGCCGCAGATCAGCAGCGACGCGGCGTTGGTCAGCACGTTGTGGTCACGTTTCCGCATCCAGGTCACCTCGACAGGGTACGCGAGCAGGAATCGGTGGGCGCGCGGGGAACTTTCCCCATTTCCTGCACGCGCCGGCCTCGTTGTGCTAAACGCACGAGCCCTGGTCCGAGGTTGCGTGGATCCGGCGGAAGTCTCGCCGAACTCCGGGAGTGGCGCAGCGTTTTCACGTAGTCGGGCGGGGTAGTCGCGGGGCGAAAGCCCGGGAAGCCGGGAGTGTCCGGAATGATGGATTTCGCCGACAACGTTGCGTAATCGGGCGACTACACAGCATGATGGTGGCGGCGACCGCAGCCATGAGTCGTTTGTGCCGCCCTGGGGAGGCCGGCGCGAACGACCGGGGGAAGTACGAGAGCTGCGCGCGCGAAGTCGGTAGGTACTGCAAGGGGGGACGTGTACAGATGGGCATGATCACTGACTGGCCGTCACTGGCGGCGTGTCAGAACGGAGACCCGGACGCGTTGTTCGTACAGGGCGCCGAACAGAACGTGGCGAAGAGGATCTGCCGGAGCTGCCCAGTTCGGTACGAATGCCTCGCCGACGCGCTTGACAACCGGATCGAGTTCGGTGTGTGGGGTGGCATGACCGAGCGCGAGCGCCGGGCGTTGCTGCGCCGTCACCCGCAGGTCGCCAGCTGGCGCAAGATGTTCGAGGCGGCCATGAAGAAGAACGCCAAGGAGAAGGCCGGCAAGGACAAGATCCTGGTCACCACGGCCACCTGACCGGACCGGTCAGCGCCGGCTGATCGCCTCGCCGATCGTCCGCAGCCCGTCGACGTCGTGCACGTCGGCGGGCTGCGCCGTCACCGACACCGCCGGCACCGCCGGGAACGCCTCGGTGAACCGGGCCGCCACCTGCTCCTCGCGTACCGCCTGCTGGGCCAGCGCGGCGTGCGCGCGCAACACCTCGACGGTGTTCTCGTGCCCGCCGACGCCGGACAGCCGCTCCGCGGCGGCCAGGCTCTCCGCGGCGGAGAGGTCCGCCGCCGGACGGTGCACCCGGTTGAGCACCAGCCCGGCCAGCGGCATCCGCTCGGAGCGCAGGCGGCCGGCGAAGTAGGCGGCCTCCCGGACCGCGTCCGGCTCCGGCGCCGCGACCAGCAGGAACGCCGTCTCCCGGGCCTGGAGGATCCGGTACGTCTGCTCGGCGCGCTGCCGGAACCCGCCGAACATCGAGTCGAGGGCGGCCACGAAGCCGGACAGGTCGGTGAGCAGCTGGGCGCCGATCACCTTCTGCACCACCTTGGAGAACATTCCGAAGCTCGCTGTGACCAGGCTGAACATGCTCCGCCCGCCGCTGCGCGCCGGAGCCAGCAGCAGCCGCAGCATCCGGCCGTCGAGGAACCGGGACAGCCGGGCCGGCGCATCCAGGAAGTCGAGCGCGGAGCGGGACGGCGGCGTGTCCACCACGATCAGGTCCCACTCGCCCCGGGCGTGCAACTGGCCCAGCTTCTCCATCGCCATGTACTCCTGCGTGCCGGCGAAGGTGGAACTCATGGCCTGGTAGAAGGGGTTGGCGAAGATCTCCGCCGCCTTCGCCGGTTCGGTGTGCTGGAGCACCACGTCGTCGAACGTGCGCTTCATGTCGAGCATCATGGCGTGCAGTTCGCCACCGCTGGCCTCGACGTCGATGCCCTTTACCTGCCGGGGCGTGTTGTCCAGCTCGGTCAGGCCGAGCGACTGGGCCAACCGGCGGGCCGGGTCGATGGTGAGCACCACCGTCCGCCGGCCGTGCCGCTCGGCCGCCCGCAACGCCAGCGCCGCCGCCGTGGTCGTCTTGCCCACACCGCCCGCCCCGCAGCAGACCACGATCCGTACGCCGTCGTCGGCGAGGATCTGGTCGACGTCAAGCGGAGGCGCCGCGTCTTCGGAAGGCACCAATCGAGCGTATCGGGCCCGAGGGGCACTCTGCTCCGTGCCGGCCTCAGGTGTGAGTCAATCCGCCCGGACGAGGGTCTGCGCGAGCGTCTCCAGCCCGGCCCGGTCGACCCCCTCGGGCAGCAGGGGCAGCTCGACCAGGGGCAGTCCGAGATCCACCAGGTCAGCCCGGAGGGAGTCCTCCAGTTCACGGCGTACCTGCTGGTCACGCGCCTCCTCGACGAGCCCGGCCACGGTCGGGCCGTCGGCCGGCAGGCCGGCGGCGGCCAGCCCGCGCTTCAGCTCGGCCGCGGTCACCGCCCGCCCGGCCGGCACCGGCGGGCGGACGCCGTTGACGATCACCCGGCCGACCGGGAAACCGAGCTGGGTCAGCTCCGCGACCGCGTCGAGCGTCTCCTGGACCGGCATCTCCTCCAGCAGCGTGACCACGTGCACGGCGGTCATCGGCGACCGGAGCAGCGCGGAGACACCCTCGCTCTGGGTCTTGATCGGGCCGACCTTCGCCAGCCGGGCGGTCTCCGCCGTCACATTGAGGAAGCGGCCGATCCGCCCGGTCGGCGGCGCGTCCAGCACCACCGCGTCGTACGCCCGGCGCGACCCGCTGGTCCGGGTGGTCGCCTCCTTGACCTTGCCGGTGAGCAGCACGTCGCGCAGGCCCGGCGCGATCGTGGTGGCGAAGTCGATCGCGCCGAGCTTGCGCAGCGCCCGGCCGGCGGCGCCGAGCTTGTAGAACATGTCCAGGTATTCGAGGAGCGCCTCCTCGGCGTCGACCGCCAGCGCCCGCACCTCACCGCCGCCGGGCGCGTCGGCGAGGTGCCGTTCCTCGTACGGGAACGGGTCGGTGCCGAAGAGCTGGGCGATGCCCTGCCGACCCTCCACCTCGACCAGCAGGGTGCGCCGGCCCCCGGCGGCCAGGCCGAGGGCCAGCGCGGCGGCCACGCTCGTCTTTCCCGTGCCGCCCTTGCCGGTCACCACGTGCAGGCGGGCCGGCCATCTGCCGGCGGACTCGGCCGGCTGCTCACTCGCTGCCACCCGTCGAGCCTAACCAGCCGTTGGGACCAGCCCTGTCCGGCCGGTGGGATCAGCTCTGTCCGGCCGGTGGGATCAGCCGACCTCGCAGACCCACCAACCCGTCTTCCGCACCACCGTGAAGCGCAGCGCCTGCTCGGCGACCTTCTCGTCGGCGGTGGTCATGGTCACCCGGGCGGAGACGGTGGCCCGGTCCCCGGTCTGGTTGTCGACGGTCGGGGTGGGCCAGCGGAACCGGGGGTTCTGGTACTGCCCGACGTACTTCTGCACCTCGGCGACCTTGGTGGCGATCTTCTCGTCGTCGCGGGCCGCGGAGCAGACGAACGCGGCCGCCTTCTCGGCGTCGCGTTCCTGGTAGACGGCCTTGAGGAAGCCGTCCACCGCGACCTGCGGCTCGTTCGCGCCCTGGCCGTCCTCGCTGTCGCGCAGTGCGAGGAACGCGGCGGTGCCCCCGCCGCCGCAGAGCAGGACGGCGACGGCCAGCACCAGCGAGACGATCAGCACCGCCGGTCGTCTGCGCGGCTGGGGTTCGGACGGGTACGCCGGCGGCGGGCCGGCGGCGGGTGCGGATCCCGGCGGCGCGCCGCCGGTGGGCGGCGGTAGCGGATTCGGGTCGCCGGGCGTGCCGGTGTCGCCACCGGCGGGCGGTTGGGTCATCTGTCTCCCCCGGGTTGCGGCTCCCGGCGCCGCCCCAGGCGACGGGCACGGGTCGAGGTGTGCGGGCGCGCGTCTGCGCGCGTCCAGTCCGGAAGGGTATCGGTCGGCGGGACGGTTGCCAGCCCCGCGTAGGCGCCCCGCCGGACGGAGACGGCCACCGTGTTCCCGACCAGCCTTGTGTCGCAAATGTGACTGGACGTGACGAGGTGTGCGCGTCCCGTTGCCGGGACTTGTCCCAGGATCTACGTTCTTCCCCGATGCGGAGAGCCGGGCCGCCGGACGGCTCCGAGGCGGATGGCGGTGTTGGTGAACAGGTACGACGCCCGGAGGCGACGGATGCGCGACGCGGATAACAGTCCCCGAGCCCAGTTCCCCGGTGACCGGGCCGGACGGCCGGGCGAGGCCGAGGGTCCGGGCGCGTCGTTGAACGAGCGGTCCTACGGCCCGGCGGCCGAGGCGGTCCGGACGCTCCCCCGCTCCGGCGGGGCGGGGCGGGACGAGGACGAGCCCGCGTACGTCATCCACCTCCAGGTCCGGGTGCCCGACCTGGCGGCGGCCACCGCGCTCGCCGGCACCGTGGCCACCTCGCTGGGCTTCCTGGTGGAGCTGGACGCGGGCGAGACCACCGTCTCCACCGCGGACGACCAGAACAACAGGCACCGGGTCTTCTGCGACCTGCTGCTGCCCGACCGCAGCCGGTGCCCGCAGCGCTTCGAGCACGAGGGCCCGTGCGGCGAGCCGCCGAACCCGCCGGAGCCGCGTCCCGCGTCCTGGTGACGGCGGCGGACCGTAGGCTGTGCCTGACCGAAGTCCAAGTCAGGCAAGGGAGCCCTCCTCCGATGCAGAAGTGGGAATACGCCACGGTGCCGCTGCTGGTCCACGCGACCAAGCAGATCCTCGACAACTGGGGCGAGGACGGCTGGGAACTGGTCTCCGTGGTCCCCGGCCCGAACCCGGAGCAGCTCGTCGCGTACCTGAAGCGTCCGAAGGGCTGACCTCCATGAGCAACGGACCCCACGCGAAGCTCGCCGAACTCGGCCTCGAACTGCCCGAGGTGGTGCCGCCGGTGGCCAGCTACGTGCCGGCCGTCCAGTCGGGGCAGCACGTCTACGTGTCCGGCCAGCTGCCGATGGCCGAGGGCAGGCTCCTCGCCACCGGGAAGGTCGGCAACGGCGTCTCGGCCGAGCAGGCGAAGGACCTGGCGCAGCGGTGCGCGCTCAACGCGCTCGCCGCGATCGACGCGCTGGTCGGGCTGGAGAACGTGGTCAAGGTCGTGAAGCTGACCGGCTTCGTGGCCAGCGCATCCGGCTTCACCGGCCAGCCCGGCGTGATCAACGGCGCCTCCGACCTGTTCGGCACCGTGTTCGGCGAGGCCGGCCGCCACGCCCGCAGCGCCGTTGGCGTGGCCGAACTCCCCCTCGACGCCCCGGTAGAGGTAGAGGTCATCGTCGAGGTCGCATGACCCCAACCCGCGATCTTGCGGTTCCCGCCCGGGCAGAAGCCCCAGACGGGGACAAAGCTCGGGCCGGAACTGCAAGATCGCGGGGAGTGGCGGGCGGAGTCGTACGATCGCAGCCATGGGTGGGCGGATGGCCGGTGCGGCGGGGGCGCTCGCGGAGGAGCTGCCGGCATGGGTGACGTTGCTGCGTGCGCCGAACCCGGGGCCGATGACGCTCGACGGGACGAACACCTGGGTGCTGCGGGCCGGGCCGGACGCCCCCGCCGTGGTGGTCGACCCGGGCCCCGCCGACGAGGGACACCTGGCCGCGATCGCGGCACAGGGGCCCGTCGGATACGTGCTGATCACGCACGGGCACGCCGACCACACCGAGGGCGCGCCCCGGCTCAGCGAGCTGCTCGGCGGCGTGCACGTGCTCGCCGCCGACCCGGCGCACACCATCGGTGGTGAACCGCTGACCGAGCCGGGTGAGGACTTCGGCGGGTTCGGCCTGGAGATCCGGCTGCTGCCCACCCCCGGGCACACCGCCGACTCGGTCTGCTTTCTGGCCGAGCACGCCGGCGAGCGCGTGGTGCTGACCGGCGACACCATCCTCGGCCGTGGCACCACAGTGGTCGCCCACCCGGACGGGCACCTCGGCGACTACCTGTCGAGCCTGGAGCTGCTCTCCACGTACCGGGGGATCCCGGCGCTGCCGGGCCACGGCCCGGCGCTCGCCGACTGCGGTGTGGCGGCCGACTTCTACCTGACCCACCGGCGGGCCCGGCTGGACCAGGTGCGCGCCGCCGTCGCCGCGGGCGCCACCACCGCGGCCGAGGTGGTCGCCGTGGTCTACGCCGACGTCGACAGGTCGCTGTGGTGGGCCGCCGAGTGGTCGGTCCGGGCCCAGCTCGAACACCTCGGAGTGGAGCAGCCGTGACCTGCCCGGTGTGCGGGACCGTCGCCGTGCCCGGGGCGCGGTTCTGCCACAACTGCGGGGCGGCGCTGCCGGCTGCCGCCACGCTGCCCGCCGCCGAGCGCCGCGTGGTGACCGTGCTCTTCGGCGACCTGTCCGACTTCACCTCCTGGTCGGAGGACCTGGACCCGGAACGGGTCGGGGCGGTCACCGACCGGGTGCTGGCCGCCCTCGCGGGCGCGGTCAAGACGTTCGGCGGGCACGTCGACAAGCTCACCGGCGACGGGATCATGGCGGTCTTCGGCGCCCCGGTCGCGCACGAGGACGACGCCGAGCGGGCGGTCCGCGCGGCGCTGTCCATGCAGCGCGCGGTGCGGCGGGTGCTCGACGACGAGCGCGGCGGCGGCGCGCCGCTCGGCCTGCGCGTCGGCCTCAACACCGGGGACGTGATCGCCGGCATCCAGGCGGCGATCGAGTACACGGTCATCGGCGACACGGTGAACACCGCCGCCCGGCTGGCCGACGCCGCCGCGGTCGGCGCGGTCTACGCCGGGGCACGCACCTCCGCCGCCACCCGGCACGTCGCCTCCTGGCGGGCGCTGCGCCCGCTCCGGCTCAAGGGCAAGCGGGAACCGGTCGAGGCGTACGAGCTGCTGGGCCTGCTCGACGCCCCCGGCACCCGGTCCGGCCTCGGCGACGAGGCGCCGTTCGTGGGCCGGGAGACCGAGATCGGCCGGGTCGCCGGCCGGCTCGCCGAGGTGATCGACCGGGGCGAGCCCCGGGTGCTGCTGATGACCGCCGAGGCGGGGATCGGCAAGTCCCGGTTCGCGGCCGAGGTGGAACGCCTCGCCGCCGGCTACGACGTCGGCGCCGGACGGTACGCGGCGCACACCGGCGCCCGGGTGCTCTCGGTGCGCTGCGAGGCGTTCGGCGAGCGCCGCCGGCTGGCCCCGCTGGCCGATCTGGTCCGGGCCGCCGTCGGCCTGCCCGGCGACGCGGCCACCGCCGTCACCCGGCCGGCCGTCGAGGAGCGGCTGCGCCGCCTCGGCCAGCGCCTGGCCCGGCTCCCCGGCGACCCGCCGGCGATCACCGTGGACCAGCTCCTGGCCCTGCTCGGGTACGCCGAACTCCCGCCCGCCGCGGAGAACGGCGAGTGGAACGCGGCCGGACCCCCGCCGGACGACGAAGCGGTGCCCACGGCGGTGGCGGACCTGCTCAGCGCGCTCGCCGGTGAGGCGCCGCTGGTGATCGTGGTGGACGACCTGCACGACGCCACCGCCGAGACGCTCAAGGCGCTGGCGCTGACCCTCAACCGGCTCAGCGGGCCGGTGCTGGTGCTGCTGCTCGGCCGCCCCGAGCTGGTCCGGACCGCGGGCGCGCTGACCCGCGTCGCGGACGCCGAGGTGCACGCGCTGCCGCCGCTGCGCGGCGCGGACGCGTCCCGGCTGCTCACCAGCTACCTGTCCGGTGGCCGCATGCCCCAGACCGACGCGGACCGGCTGCTCGCCACCGCGCAGGGCAACCCGTTCTACCTGGCCGAGCTGGTCACGCTGCTGATGGAGCGGGGGGCGCTCACCGCCGGACCGGGCCGGGGCGCTGACGTCGGCTGGCGACTCGCCCCGGGCTCGCTCGGCAGCCGGCTGCTCTCCCGGGACCTGGCCGCGGTGCTCGCGGCGCGTATCGACGCGCTGCCACCGGACGCCCGATCGGCGCTGCGCGATGCCGCCGTGGTGGGCGACACGGTGCCGGCGGGCGCGCTGGAGGCGTTGCGGGAGCAGCGGGTCGGACGGGACGGGCGGCCCGCCGCGGTGGCCGCCGTCGAGCTGGACCGGGCCGTGGAGGAGCTGCTGCAACGGCGCATGCTGCACCGCACCCGCGGCGGGTTCGCCTTCGCCACCCCGCTGATGCGGGAGGCCGCGTACGCCGGGGTGAGCAAGGCCGAGCTGGCGGAGCGGCACGCGGCGCTGGCCCGCTGGGCCGCACCGGAGAGCGTCGACGAGGCCGGTGTCGCGCCGGGGGGCGCGTTCACCGAGGCCGCCCGCGACGACTTCGTCGCCGAGCACGTGGAGCGGGCCACGGCGCTCGCCGACGCGGTCAAGCTGCGCCCGGACGCGCCGGCCCGGGCGGTCACCCCGCTGGGCGTGGCCGCGCTGGGCCGGGCCGCCCGCCGGTCGCTGCGGTCGGGGGAGCCGGCGCTGGCGGTCGAGTACGCCGAACGCGCGGCCGAGCTGGCCCGCGACGGGGTGCCGCCGGCCGACCGGGTGGTGCACGCCCGGGCCCTGCTCCAGATCGGCCGCCCGGCCGACGCGCTGGCGTTCGCCGAGAAGATCGCCGCGAACACCGGCGACCCGGCCACCCGGACCGCCGCGCTGCTGCTCGCCGGGCAGGCCCAGCAGACACTCGGCGACGCCGAGCGGGCCGAGTGCAACTGGCAGGAGGCGTTGCAGGTGGCCACCGAGGCCGACCTGCCGACACTGCGGGCCTCGGCGATGCGGCGGCTCGGTATGGCCGACTTCATCGCCGGCCGGCTCGGGCAGGCGAGCAGCCGGCTGGCCGCGTCGTACCAGGTCAGTCTCGCCGCGCGGGATCCCCGGGGGCAGGCCTGGTCGTTGCAGAACCTGGCCTGGGTGACCACCACCCGGGGCGACTTCGCGGGCACCGACGCGGTGCTCGGCCGGGCCGCCCGGCTCTTCGCCGAGCTGAAGGACCCGTACGGGCGGGCCTGGCTGCGCGGCACCACCGCGTTCGCCCGGCTGCTCGCCGGCCGGCTGCGGGAGGCGTGCCGGTTGGCGCGGGTGTTCCTGCCGTTCGGGGAGCGGGTCGGCGAGGCGTGGGCGGTGGGGACGCTGCGCGCGGTCGAGGCGTACGCGACCGCCGAGCTGGGCGATCTGGCCGAGGCGGACCGGGCCGCGCGGCGCGCGTACCGGGACTTCGCCGAGGTGGGCGACGACTGGGGGCAGGGCTTCGCGCTTGTGGTGCGCGGGGTGGTGGCGCGGGGGCTGGGCGAGCCGGAACACGCGGCCGACCTGTTCACCGAGGCGCTCGAATACGCCGACCGGAGCACCCACCCGCTGCTCACCGGCATGGCCGGCACGCTGCGTGGTTTCGTGGCGCTGGACATGGGCGACCACGAGACCGCCGAGCAGGAGGCGCGGTCGGTGCTGAGCCGGGTGGAGCCGCACAACCCGCAGGCACCGGCCCAGGTCGCGCCGCGGGTTCTGCTCGCCATGGCCCGGCTCGCGGCGGGCGACCCGGGTACCGCTGTGGGGCTGCTCGCCCCGGTCGCCACCGGCGCGGCGAACGCGCCCTCGCTGCTGTTCTCCCGGCGGCAGACGATGGCCCGGTACGCCGCCGCCCTGCTCGCCCACGGCCAGCGCGAGCAGGCGCTCGACTGGGCGCGGCGGTCGGTCACCGCCCCGGCCGAGGACGTACGCAGCCAGGTGGTGGCGCTGCTGGTGCTGGCCGAGGCGCTGGACGCCTGCGGTAGCCGGGTCGAGGCACTGACGAACGCGGAGGAGGCGGTACGCCTCGCGTACGCCACCGAGCAGCGCAGTGAGCGGGTCGTCGCGGACGCGTTGCGGGTCCGCCTCTCCGGCGGCTGACCGCTCTTGTTCTGACGGTTCCGGGGATGTGTTCGTCGGTGGAGCCGGTTAGCGTGGGGCGGCGACAGTCGTGGATCGGCCGTCGCCTTCCGGTGCGCGGGTGCGTCACCGGCAGACCACGCTGGGGAGGGACGATGAGGCTGCCGCGCTCGGGCGCCGGCTGGACGATCGCGGTCTTCGGGCTTCTCGCGCTGCTGCTCGGCGCGCTCGGTCTGATCTGGCCGGAGGCGCAGCTCCGCCTGCTCGGCTTCGAGGTGCCGGCCGAGCGTGCTCCGGGCGACTACACCGGCACGTTCCTCACCGCGTCCTCGATGGCCTCGTTCAACATGGGGGTCTACTACCTGCTCGCCGTCGCTACGGAGTGGCGGCCGTTCTACCGGTTCACGGTCTGGTTCCGCCTGGTCACCTTCACCGTGTTCACCATCGCGGTGCTCTCCGACGTCGCCCCGGACCGGTTCTTCGCCGTGGCCGCGTGGGAGGGGCTGGGTGCCGTCGCGACGGCGGTCGGCCTGTGGTGGGACGCCCGCCGGGCGGGTGCCGCCCCCGACGACTCCGTCCCGGGGCCGGTGCCGGCCACCGACGCGGCGCGCTGACGGGTCCGGATCGTTGGGTATTTTCGAGTCGTGACCGAGACCCCGCCCGGCGCCCTGCGGCTGCCCATCGTGCCCGGTCTGACCGATCTCGAGGTGTTCGCCCGGGGCGGGTACGCCACCATCTACCGGGCCACCCAGATCTCGGTGGGGCGCGAGGTCGCGGTCAAGATCGAGAACCGCACGCTGGACAGCGAACGCGACCAGGCGCGCTTCCTGCGCGAGGCCCGTGCCGCCGGGCGGATGTCGTCGCACCCGCACGTGGTGGACCTGTTCGACGTCGGGGTCACCGTCGACCAGCATCCCTACCTCATCATGGAGCTGTGCGACGGCTCGTACGCCGAACGGATGCGCACCTCCCCGTTGGGCCCGGCGGAGACCCGCGACCTCGGCGTGAAGATCGCCGACGCGCTGGCCCACTCGCACGCGGCGGGCGTCCTGCACCGCGACGTCAAGCCGGCGAACATCCTGCACTCCGAGTTCAACCCGGCGGTCCTGGCCGACTTCGGTCTGGCGGTGCTCGCCGAGTTCCGTGACTCCTCGGTGATGCTGGAGGCGCTCACCCCGGCGTACGCGCCCCCGGAGACGTTCAACCACAGCCCGCCCACACCCGCCGTCGACGTCTACTCGCTGTGCGCCACGCTCTACGCGGTCATGTACGGCCGTCCGCCGCGCTGGCACTCGGAACGCAACCCGAGCCTGGTCACCGTGCTGGAGATGTTCCAGCAGCCGATCCCGGGCCTGCCCGGCGTGCCCGGCGAGTTGATCGACGTACTCCGGTTGGGCATGTCGAACGACCCGGGTGCCCGGCCCTCCGCGGTCGAGTTGCGTACCCTGCTCGCCGCGCTGCCGCTGGACGGCGCCCCGGCGACCGGCGGCCGGTACGACACCACCGGCGACCGGTCCCACCACACCGGCGGGCCGAATCCGCGACCGCCGGCCGACGACGACCACCCGACGGCGGCCTCGCGCGCCCGGCGCTGGCCCAGGCGCTGGTTCCTCGGCGGCGCCGGGGTGCTGGCGCTCGCCGCCTCGGCCGGGGGTGGCTGGGTGGCCGCCGGGCACACGCCGCCCGTCGCGCCGACGCCGGCGCCCAGCGGCGTGGCCGGGGCGGCGCCGGTGCCCGGCTGCGCGTCCGCCGACGTGCGGCTGCCCACCGGTGCGCGCTGCGCGACGGAGCTGGAGTGCTTCGGCCCGGTACGCCTGCGCCGCGACCGGGCCGAGGCGAGCCGGGTGCCGTGCGACGGCCAGCACACCTGGGAGACCTACGCCGCCGGTGACCTGCCGGCCGGTCTCGCCGCGGCCCGGCACGAGACGGTGGCGGCCGACCCGGCCGTGCGGCGGGTGTGCAACGCCGACACGTTCCGGCTGATCAGCGGTGGCAGGTCGGCGAGCGGGTGGAACCTGGAGGTGCTGCCGCCGGAGGCCGAGGCCGATCGCACCTACCGTTGCCTGGCGGGCCGGGGCGTGAACGCGCTCGCCGGCCCCACGCTCACCGGTCGCTGAGCCCGTTCACGGTCCGTCCCTGCCGCACCGACCGCGGGTCGAGCGTCTCCAGCGTGTCGGCGTCCACCGCTGTCGTCGCCCGCATGCCGCGGACGACCCGCGGGTCCAGCGTCTCCAGCGTGTCCGCGTCGATCGGCTGGCCCGCCGGGGTGCGCAGGTTCCGCACCGCGCGCGGATCGATCGCCTCCAGCGTGTCGGCGTCCACGCCGTACCCCTGGTGGGGGGCCGGCCAGCTCTCGGTCTGCGGGGTGGACCCGCCGGTGCCGCCGGGCTGGCGGGCCGCGGTGACCGTCACTCCTGTGATCATGGCGAGCAGGACGCAGACCAGGGCCAGCACGACCGACAGGATGCCGGGCGGACGCCACACGGCGAGGGTCACCACCGCCGCCACCGTCGCCAGGGACGCGACGACGGCCTTCGCCCGCGCATCGGGCTTCGGGAACGATCTCACCCGACAAGCATGGCCCAGCGCGTCCACCTGTCAACCGGCGGGATGAGACGGCTTCCCGTCAGCGACGCTCCGCTTCGGAGTCGCACGTAGCGACGAAGTGGCGGGGCCGAGGTCTCCTCGACGGCACCGTTTCCCGACGGAAGGCAGCCGCATGCCCCGTTCATTCCGATCCCTGGCCGCCGTCTGCGTCGGTGACGCGCAGCCGTTCCGGGAGGACGCGACGGCCGGCCGGGCGGACGCGTCGAAGAGCGAGCTGGCCCGGGCGGGCGAGCCGAGCCGGGGCGAGCCGAAGCGGCTGCCGCCGGTGGCGCCGCCGCGTCCGGCGGTCGGCACGCTGACCGTCCGCTGACGGACCCCCGGGGTACGGCGGGTGATCGGGCACCCGCCGTACCCGGGGGCCCACCCCGATCAGTAGGACTTGTCCTGGCCGAGTACGTGCTGGGCGACGAAGTTGAGGATCATCTCGCGGCTGACCGGGGCGATCCGGCCCGCACGTACCGCGCCGAGCAACGTCGCCACGCCGTACTCGGTGGTCATGCCCGCCCCGCCGAGCACCTGGACGGCGGTGTCGACGGCGAGCGCGGCGGCCTCGCCCGCCGCGTACTTGGCCATGTTGCCGGAGATGCCGGCTTCCAGGTCGCGGCCCGCGTCGTAGAGCGTGGCCGCCTTGTGGATCATCAAGCGGGCCAGCTCGACCTGCACTGCCGCGTGCGCCAGCGGGTGCGAGACGCCCTGGTGCGAGCCGATCGAACGCCCGCCCCACACCTTGCGGGTGGACGTGTAGTCGCTGGCCCTCTCGATCGCGTACCGGCCGGTGCCGGCGCCCATCGCGGCCACAGTGATGCGCTCCGGGTTGAGCCCGGCGAACAGGGCGGGCAGCCCGGCGTCGAGCGACTCCCCGACGAGCGCGTCGGCGGGGAGCCGGACGTCGTCCAGGAAGAGCAGGAACTGGTTCTCCGGCGACAGGATCTCCATGTCCAGCTTGGACTTCTCCAGGCCCGGCGCGTCGGTCGGCACGATGAACAGCGCCGGCCTCAGCTTCTGCGGAGACGCGTCCCCTGAGTCGGCACTGCCGTCTTCGACGCCGACACGTGCCACCACGAGCACGTGCCCGGCCTCGTCCACGCCGGAGATGTAGATCTTCCGCCCGCTGAGCAGCCAGTCGTCGCCGTCGCGGCGGGCCACGGTGGCGAGGCGGTGGAAGTTCGAGCCCGCGTCCGGCTCGGTGATCGCGAAGACGATCTTCTGGGAGCCGTCGGCGAGACCGGGGAGGTGCTTCTTGCGCTGCTCCTCCGTGCCGTGCTTGTTGATCACGGTGGCGGCGATGGCGGGGGAGACCACCAGGAGCAGCAGCGGGCAGCCCGCCGCGGCCAGTTCCTCGCACACCAGCGCCAGCTCGGTGATGCCGCCGCCCCCGCCGCCGTACTCGGTGGGGATGTTCACGCCCAGGTAGCCCAGCCGGCCGGCCTCGTGCCACAGCTCGTCGGTGTGCCCGCCGGACCTGGCCTTCTCGACGAAGTAGGAGTGGCCGTACTTGCGGCCCAACGCCCGTACGGCGTCGCGGAGCTGGTCCTGTTCGGGGGTCAGGTCGAAGTTCACTGCGCGTCCTCCTCGGGGTCCACCACGGCAAGTACGGCACCCGTCTCGACCTGGCCGCCGGCCGGCACCGGCAGCTCCGTCACCACGCCGTCGGCGGGGGCGAGCACCGGATGTTCGAGCTTCATCGCTTCCAGCGTCAGCAGCAGGTCACCGGCGGCGACCCGCTGACCGACCTCGACGTGCACCCGGGTCACCGCGCCGGGCAGCGGCGCGAGCAGCGACCCGGCTGCCAGCTCCGCGGTGGGCAGGGGCAGGCGGGGCAGCTCGGTGAGGCTCGCCGCCCCGTCCGGGCCGTCCACGAAGACAGACGACCCCACCCGGTGTACGCGGAAAGCCCGCCGCACCCCGTCCACGTCGAGCACCACGCGGTCCGGGGTGGCCGTCACCAGCTCGACCACCGGCAGGTCGGTGTTAACAGGGGGCCCTTCCTCTACCGAATCCGTTAAGAGGGGGCCCTTCCTTCCCCACTCGGCGAGGCCGCCGGTGCGGTCTAGGCGGTAGTGGATCTCGATCTCCTCGTCACCCGGACCGGTGAAGCGGGTGACCTGCGGGAAGGACGGCACGTTGCGCCAGCCCGACGGCAACCCCGCCAGCACCGGGGCGGCGGCCCGGCGCGCGGCGGCCCCGGACAGCGCCGCCGCCAGTGCCGTCACCGGAAGCTGATCCGCCGGCAGCAGCGGCTCGAACACCTCCGGGTGCCGGTCCAGGAAACCGGTGTCCACGTCCACGGCGGCGAACTCCGCGCTGCGCAGCACCCGGACCAGCAGGTCCCGGTTGGTGGCCACGCCGTGCAGTTCGGCGCGGGCGAGCGCACCGGCCAGGGCGCGGGCCGCCTCGGTGCGGGTGGGCGCCCAGGCGACGAGCTTCGCCAGCATCGAGTCGTAGTGCACGCTCACCGACGAGCCGTCCACCACACCGGAGTCCAGGCGCAGCCCACGGGCCGGGCCGAACTCGGCGGCCACCCCCGGGATCGCGAACCGGTGCAACGTGCCGGTGGCCGGACGGAAACCCTGGGCCGGGTCCTCGGCGCACAGCCGTACCTCGATGGCGTGGCCGTCGGCGGGCGGCGTGGTGGTGACCGGCAGCGGCTCGCCCTCGGCCACGAGCAGTTGCAGCCGGACCAGGTCCAGCCCGGTGGTCAGCTCGGTGACCGGGTGCTCCACCTGGAGGCGGGTGTTCATCTCCAGGAAGTGCACCTGCCCGTCCGGCGCGAGCAGGAACTCCACGGTTCCCGCGCCGACGTAGTCGACAGCCCGCCCGGCCGCCACCGCCGCCTCGTGCAGCGCCTCGCGCACGTCGTCGGGCAGCACACCGGGCGCCTCCTCGACGATCTTCTGGTGGCGGCGCTGGATCGAGCAGTCGCGTACCCCGAGGGCGACGACGGCGCCGTGGGTGTCACCGAAGATCTGCACCTCGACGTGGCGGCCGCGTTCCACGTACCGCTCGATGAAGACCGTGCCGTCGCCGAACGCCGCCGCCGCCTCGCGGCGCGCACCCGCGACGGCCTCGGCCAGCCCGGCGGCGTCCCGGACGATCCGCATGCCCCGGCCACCGCCGCCCGCCGATGCCTTGACCAGCACCGGGAACGCGGTGACCTCGGCCGGGTCGGTCCACGTGGGCAGCATCGGCACGCCCGCGTCGGCGAGCAGCGCCTTGGCGGCCATCTTGTCGCCCATCGCGGCGATGGCCTTCGCCGACGGACCCACCCAGGTCAGGCCCGCGTCGGTCACCGCCGCGGCGAACTCGGCGTTCTCGGCCAGGAACCCGTAGCCGGGGTGGACCGCGTCCGCGCCGGAGCGCCGGGCCGCGTCCAGGACGGCGTCGATGCGCAGGTACGTCTCGGCCGGTGTGTTCCCCGGCAGCCGTACGGCCTGGTCGGCGTCGGCCACGAAGGGCGCGCCGGCGTCCGCGTCGGAGTGCACGGCGACGGTGCCCACGCCGAGGGCGCGGCAGGTGGCGAAGACCCGGCGGGCGATCTCCCCCCGGTTCGCAACGAGAAGCTTCGTGATCATTTGAGCAGACCCCCCTACATCCGGAAGACGCCGAAACCATCGGCGCCCTTCACCGGTCCGTTGTGGATCGCCGACAAGCACAGCCCGAGGACGGTACGGGTGTCCCGGGGGTCGATCACCCCGTCGTCGTAGAGCCGCCCGGACAGGAACAGCGCCCCGGACTGCGACTCGATCTGCTGCTCGACCATCATCCGCATGGCGGCGTCGGTGTCCTCGTCGTACTCGCGTCCCCGGGCGGCGGCCGCCTGCCGGGCCACGATGGACAGCACGCCGGCGAGCTGCGCCGGGCCCATCACCGCCGACTTCGCGTTCGGCCAGGTGAACAGGAACCGCGGCTCGTACGCCCGGCCGCACATGCCGTAGTTGCCGGCGCCGTAGGAGGCACCCAGGTTGACGGTCAGGTGCGGCACCTTCGAGTTCGACACCGCGTTGATCATCAGGGCGCCGTGCTTGATGATGCCGCGCTGCTCGTACTCGGTGCCGACCATGTAGCCGGTGGTGTTCTGCAGGAAGACCAGCGGTGTGTCCGCCGCGTTGGCGAGCTGGATGAATTGGGTCGCCTTCTGTGCCTCCTGGCTGAACAGCACGCCCCGGGCGTTCGCCAGCACGCCGACCGGGTAGCCGTGCAGCTCACCCCAGCCGGTGACCAGCGCGGTGCCGTAGCCGGGCTTGAACTCGTCGAACGCGCTGTCGTCGAGCACCCGGGCCAGCACCTCGCGCGGGTCGAACGGCACCTTCAGGTCGGCGCTGGCGATGCCGAGCAGCTCCTCCGGGTCGTACCGGGGTGGCAGCGGGTGCGGGTTGCGGGGCGGCGGGCCGTACTTGCGCCAGTTGAGCCGGCGTACGCACTGCCGGGCCAGCCGGATCCCGTCGCGCTCGTCGGAGGCGAGGAAGTCGGCCAGGCCGGACGTGGTGGCGTGCATCGCCGCGCCGCCGAGCGACTCGTCGTCGGTGACCTCACCGGTGGCCATCTTCACCAGCGGCGGCCCGGCCAGGTAGACCTGCGAGCGGTCGCGGATCATGATGGTGAAGTCCGACATGCCCGGCACGTACGCGCCACCGGCCGTGGCGTTGCCGAAGACCACGCTCACGGTCGGGATCCCCTGCGCGGAGAGCCGGGTCAGGTCACGGAACACCCGGCCGCCGGGAATGAAGATCTCCGCCTGGGTGGGCAGGTCCGCGCCGGCCGACTCGACCAGGTTCACCAACGGCAGCCGGTTGGCCGCCGCGATCTCACCCGCCCGCCGGGTCTTCGCCAGCGACCACGGGTTGATCGCGCCGCCGCGTACCGTCGGGTCGTTCGCCACGATCAGGCACTCGACGCCCTCGACCACACCGATGCCGGTCACGGTGCTGGCGCCGACCGGGAAGTCCGTGCCGTACGCGGCCACCGACGACAGCTCCAGGAACGGGCTGTCCGGATCGAGCAGCAGTTCGATCCGTTCGCGGGGGAGCAGCTTGCCGCGACCGTGGTGCCGGGTCACGTACTTCTCGCCGCCACCGCCCCGGGCCTGGTCGAGCGCCGCCTCCAGTTCGGCGAGGCGCTCCAGCAGTGCCTCCCGGTTGGCGGTGAAGGCGGGCGCGGACGGGTCGACGGTGCTCTGCAGGACAGTCGTGCTCACAGGCCCATGCCCTTCGCGATGATCTCGTTCATGATCTCGGTGGTGCCGCCGCCGATGCCGAGCAGACGGGAGTCCCGGTAGTGCCGCTCCACCTCGGCGTCGCGCATGTAGCCGAAGCCGCCGTGCAGTTGCAGCGCCGCGTCGACCACCCAGTCGCAGGTGGCCACCGCGACGTTCTTCGCCATGGCCACCTCGGTCACCACCGGCTGCCCGGCGGCCACCCGCTCGGCGACGTCGTGCACGTACGCCCGCGCCGCGTCGGTGCGGCTGTGCATCTCGGCCAGCCGGTGCCGGACGACCTGGCGCCCGGCGAGCGGGCGGCCGAACGTGGAGCGGTCCCGGCACCACCGCACGGCCAGGTCCACGCAGCGCTGCGCGGTCGCGTACGCCTGCGTGGCGAGCGACAGCCGCTCGTTGGCGAACTGCTGCATGATGGCGAGGAAGCCGGTGTCCTCCGGGCCGACCCGGTTACTCACCGGCACCCGGACGTCGACGAAGGACAGTTCGGCCGTGTCCGAGCAGTGCCAGCCCAGCTTCTCCAGCCGCCGCCCCACCGTGAACCCGGGCGAGCCCTTGTCGACGACCAGCAGGCTGACCGAGCCCGATCCGGGGAAGTCGGTGCAGACAGCAGTGGTGACGAAGTCGGCGCGGGCCCCGCTGGTGATGTACGTCTTGGACCCGTTGACGACGTAGTAATCGCCGTCGCGTACCGCGCAGGTGCGGATGCCCGCCACGTCCGAGCCGCCGTCCGGCTCGGTGATCGCCAGCGCACCGATCATCGTCCCGGCGAGCGCGGGCCGGACGTACCTGTCGATCAGCCCCTCGTCCTGGGTCTCCACCATGTGCGGCAGCGCGATCCCGTGTGTGAACAGCGCGGCGACCAGCCCGGACGACCCGCCCGAGCGGATGATCTCCTCGGTGACCACGATCGAGTCGAGCAGGTCGCCGCCGCTGCCGCCGACCGACTCCGGGAAGCCGATGCCGAGCAGGCCGATCTTCGCGGCGGTCTCGTGCAGCGACCGGGGCACCTCGCCCGCCCGCTCCCAGTCGGCCAGGTGCGGCAGCACCTCACGGCTCACGAACGAGCGGGTCAGCTCGCGCAGTTGCCGGCGTTCCGGTGTGTCCACGATGGTCATTGCGGAACCTCCGCCGGAAGGTCGACCACCCGCGAGCGCAGCAGCTCGCCGAGCGCCTTGGCCTGGGGGTCGAAGCGGGTGGAGGCGGCCACACCCTGCCCGAGGAGTCCCCGGACCACGAAGTTGACGGCGCGCAGGTTCGGCAGCTCGTACCGCTCGACGGTCAGCGCCGCGGTCTCCGGCAGCAGCTCCGCCAGCCGCTCCACGGTGAGCCAGTCGCGCAGCCAGGGCCAGATCGCGTCGGTACGGGCCCAGACGCCCAGGTTGGCGTCGCCGCCCTTGTCGCCCGACCGTGCCCCGACCAGCTCACCGAGCGCCCCGCGCCGGCTTCCGTGCAAGGAAGGGCCCCTTGTTAACGCCTCGTGTTGTATAGGGGCCCCCTGCAAACCGCTGGTCACCGTCGGCGGCGAGATCGGCACCCGCTCGCCGGAGGGCAGCACCGCGACGTGCTCGACAACGTCCTGCGCGATCGTGTCGGCGGTGAACACCCCGTACGGCGTCGCGTCACCGGGCAGCGTGGTCAGCGTGCAGCCCGGGTAGGAGGCCAGCGCCAGTTCCACCGCCGCCGCCGAGAACGCCCGCCCGGCCCGCGACTTGTCGCCGTCGCGCAGGTGTACGTGCAGCAACGCGCTCGCCGCCTCGGTGTCGCCGGTGTCCGGGTGGTCGGTGCGGGCCAGCGTGAACTCCAGCCCCTCCGTGCCGACCGCCTCTTCGATCTGGCTGCGGACCAGTGCCGCCTTGGCCGGGATGTCCAGCCCGCACAGCACGAACGTCATCGAGTTGCGGAAGCCGCCCAGGTTGTTGACACCCACCTTGAGCGTGTCCGGCGGTGGCGTGCCGCGCACCCCGGAGACGCGTACCCGGTCCGGGCCCTCCTGCTCCAGCCGTACCGTGTCCAGCCGGGTCACCACGTCCGGCCCGAGATAGTCCGGCCCGCCCACCTCGTACAGCAGTTGGGCGGTGACCGTCTCGACTGTCACCGCGCCGCCCGTGCCGGGGTGCTTGGTAAGCACCGAGGAGCCGTCCGCGCGCAGTTCGGCGATCGGGAAGCCGGGCCGGTGCCCGCCGTCCGGCAACTCGGTGAAGAAGCTGAAGTTGCCACCGGTGACCTGCGCGCCGCACTCGATCAGGTGACCGGCCACCGTCGCGCCGGCCAGCGCGTCGAGGTCGTCGCGGGTCCACCCGAAGCGGGCGATCGCCGGGCCGACCGCCAGCGAGGCGTCGGTTACCCGCCCGGTGACCACCACGTCCGCGCCCGCGTCCAGGCAGGCCGCGATCCCGAACGCGCCCAGGTAGGCGTTCGCGGTCAGCGCGTCCGGGCGTTGGATCGCGTCGCCCTCGACGTACCCGACCCGGACCTGGAGGCCGAGCCGGTCGGCGAGCGACCGGATCGCGTCGGCCAGCCCCGCCGGGTTCAGGCCACCCGCGTTGGTGACCAGCCTGACGCCGCGCTCCCCTGCGGTGCCGAGCACGCCCTCCATCTGGCGCAGGAACGTCTTGGCGTAACCGAGTGACGGGTCGCGCATCCGGTCCCGGCCGAGGATGAGCATGGTCAGCTCGGCCAGGTAGTCACCGGTCAGCACGTCCAACTCGCCGCCGTCGAGCATCTCCCGCCAGGCGGTGAAGCGGTCGCCGTAGAAGCCCGACGCGTTCCCGATCCGCAGCACGCTCATGAGGGAACTCCGTTCGCCGGCCCGCGCTTGCCGCCGGGCGGGCCGGCGAACGCCTGAGCCACGTCCAGCCACTCGTCGGCCACCGGCCCGGCGGCGGTCAGGGCCAGGTCCGCGCGGTGCCGGCGCTGCGTGACGAGCAGGCAGAAGTCGAGCGCCGGACCGGTCACCCGGTCGGCCGCGTCGACCGGCCCGAACTCCCACACCTCGCCGCCCGCGGGCGCGGCCAGCTCGACCCGCACCGGCGCCGTGGGCACGTCGCGGCCGTGGGCCGAGAAGCCGTGCCCGAGGGTACGGAAGCCGAGGTGCGCTATGTGCCGCAGCCGCGCGGTCGGGGTACGGCTGACGCCCAGCGCGTCGGCCACGTCCTCGCCGTGCGCCCACGTCTCCATCAGCCGGGCCGTCACCATCGAGGTGGGCGACATGCTGGTGCCGTACCAGGGGATCTTCTGCCCGGTCGGGACGGCGGTGAGCGCCCCGGCGAGCGCCGACCGGCCGGAACGCCAGCGGGCCAGCAGCGCGGGCGGGGGCGCGAGGAAGGACTCGGCGCCGTCCTCGACCAGGCGCGACGGGTCCGGCGCGGCCGTGACCGAGGCGAAGAACGCCGACTCGTCGGTGGCCGCCAGGTAGGCGACGTGGTCGGTCCAGGCCAGGTGCGCGACCTGGTGCGCGACGGTCCAGCCCGGGGCCGGTGTCGGCCGCTCCCATCCCTCCGGCGGCAGGTCCGCGACGAGCGCGTCGAGCTGTTCGGACTCGGCGGCCAGGTCCGCGAGCAGGGCTGTCAGGTCGACCATTGTGCCTCCGGGCGGGGGTGGGGCGTCAGGGATCAGTGCCGCTCGCTCTCGGGGGTGAGCAGCGCGGCGAGCTGGCGTTTCCAGGTGTGCAGCAGGGCGGCGCGACGGGGCGAGTCGTCGCTGAGCAGGTTGGCCACGCCGAGACCGCGGAGCAGGTCGAGGGTGGCCTGCACCGACTCGCGTACGCCCGGCTTGCGCTCGTCCACGCCGAGCAGCTCCACGGTGAGCCGGTGCATCTCGCGGCCGATCCGCGCCTCCAGCGGCACCAGCGCGGCGCGCAGCTCGGCGTCGGTGCGGGCGGCCACCCACAGCTCCAGCGCGGCCACGAACAGCGGGCCGGTGAAGGAGGTGGCGAGCAGGTCGACCACCCCGTCGAGCCGCTGCGGGCCGGACGGCAGGGCCGCCGCCTCGGCGCGCAGCTCGGCCGCCCGGCGTTCGGTCAGGTGCGTGACGGCGGCTGTCACCAGCGCGGCCTTGGTGGGGTAGTGGTGCAGCTGGGCGCCCCGGGAGACGCCGGCGCGGGCCGCCACCACGGTCGTCGTGGTGCCGGACCAGCCGTGCTCGACCAGGCACTCGACAGTCGCCTCCAGCAGCCGGGCCTGGGTGGCACGGCTGCGCTCCTGCTGCGGAACCCGGGTCGACACGCAGACAGCGTGCCCCGCCCAAAACAAACAGTCAAGCCTGACTTTTTCTTAAGGAGGGGCCCCTTCTTAACGCCTCCGGTAGAGGAAGGGCCCCTTGTTAACGCTTCAGCGGCCGTCGCGCGGACCGAAGACCGTGAGGGCGTCGGCGTCGGAGTGGCGGGAGCGGACGTACTCATCGGCCCAGGCCGCCGCGTCCGGGAATGCGGACCCGGCGGCGACCCGGGCGCAGGCGGCGTCCACGTCGAAGCGGGTCCGGCGCAACTGGACGCCCGGCCCGAGCAGCGCCCACCAGGCGCCGGTGCCCCCGTAGGGCATGCCGACGCTGCCCGGGTTCACCACAAGTCGACGGTCGACCAGCCGGGTGAACGGCATGTGCGTGTGCCCGCAGACCACGGTGCCGACCTCGGCCGGCAGGCCGGCGAAGACCTCGGCCCAGCGGTCCAGCCGCGAGTCGACGAGCACGACCTCCTCGTCGTCGCGTGGAGTCGCGTGGCAGAACAACACGTCGCCGAGGCCGGTGACCGGCAGCGTGACGGACGGCGGCAGCGCCGCCAACCGGGCCACCTGGTCGTCGCGGAGCTGCCCGGCGGCCCAGTTGGAGACCTCGATCGCCGACGGCTCGCCGGCCCTTGCCTGCACCAGCTCCCGGTCGGCGTTCCCGCCGACCCAGCAGGCCCGGTCACCGAGCGCGGCCAGCCGGTCCAGCACCTCGACCGGCTGCGGGCCGGCCGCCAGGTCACCGGTGAGGACGATCAGGTCGGCGGCTGCCACGTCCGGCTCGGCCAGGACTGCTTCCAGCGCGGGCAGCACACCGTGGATGTCGGAGAGGACGGCGACGCGATCAGGCATCGTCCCAGCCTGGTGACACCGGCCCGGGCGGACAAGGCGATTCTGCGGCGGGCAGAGCCAGGTTGCTCGGAGGCGGCACCTACCCGGCCCGCGCACGAGAGGCGGCACCGGTCCTGCGCAAGAAGGGCGGCACCGGCCTGGCCCGCGCACGAGAGGCGGCACCGGCCCTGCGTAAGAAGGGCGGCACCGGCCTGGCCCGCGCACGAGGCGGCACCAGTCTGCGCCGAAGACGGCATCGGCCCGGTTCCGCGCGGCGGCGGGCCGGGCCGGGAAGCCGGTGCGGGAAGTCAGACCCGCGCGCGGCGGGCCAGGCGCTCCGGGTCGAGGATGATAATGCTCTTGCCGTCCAACCGCAGCCAGCCGCGCGAGGCGAAGTCGGCCAGTGCCTTGTTGACGGTCTCCCGGGAGGCGCCGACGAGCTGCGCGATCTCCTCCTGGGTGAGGTCGTGCGTCACGCGCAGTACGCCACCGTCGCGGGTGCCGAACCGGCCGGCCATCTGGAGCAGGTTCTTGGCGACCCGGCCCGGCACGTCCGTGAAGATCAGGTCGGCGAGCGAGTCGTTGGTCCGGCGCAGCCGGCGGGCGAGCACCCGCAGCAGCTGCTCGGCGATCTCGGGCCGGTTGTTCAGCCACGGCCGCAGCGCCTGCTTGCGCAGCCGGACCAGGCGGGTGTCGGTGACCGCCGTGGCCGTCGCGGTACGCGGGCCGGGGTCGAACAGCGACAGCTCACCGACCATGTCCGACGGGCCCATCACGGCGATCAGGTTCTGCCGGCCGTCCGCCGCGCGGCGACCCACCTTGATCTTGCCGGACAGGAGGATGTAGAGACTGTCGCCGGGCTCGCCCTCGTTGAACACGATCTCGCCCTTGCGGACCTCGATCGTCTCCATCTCCTTGGCGAGCGCCTCGGCAGCCTCCGGGTCGACACCCTGGAAGATCCCGCTGCGGGCCAGTACCTCGTCCATCGCGCACCTCCGCCTGCGCGTGCCGTCCGTCGGCCGGGTCCGCCGTCCGCTGATCCCTCGCGCGCCGCCAGTCTAGGCGCACATGAGCAGTAATCAGAGGTGCACCCCTGGAATCTTGATCGTTGGGCGTAACCTGCCCGACCTGGAGAGCAGCTAAGATCCCGCCTCCGGCCCGGGCCGGCGCCACCCGTTCCCACCTGTGATCGTAGGGTGACCGGCGTGCTGTGCGAGCCGTTCCTGACCAGCCGGTCCGAATCCGGGTGGAACATCCCGCTGCTGGCCTGGCGGGCCGACGCGCCGCTGCTGGCGGTCGGCTCCGCGCCGCTGGGCGGGGGGATCGGCGTCCGCCGTTGGGTGCTCAACGCGACGGTCCCCATGTCGTACGACCGGAACGACCCCGCCGCGCACCTGGCCGAGCTGGCGCACGGCCTCGACCTGGACGGCCCCGGGGTCGGACTGCTGACCGGCGTGGACGTGAGCGAGGTGGTCCGCCGCACCGACGGCGGCGTCCGGGTCTGGGCGACCGTCGGTCTGGGCACGCCGGTGTGGGCCGCCGCCGTGCCCGAGCCGGCCCGGCCCGCGCAGCGCGTCGGCACCGTCAACATCGTCGCGTACGTGCCGGTGCGGCTCGGTGACGCCGCCCTGGTAAATGCCGTGGCCACCGCCACCGAGGCGAAGGCGCAGGCGATCTGGGAACTCGGACTGCCGGCCACCGGCACCCCCACCGACGCGGTGACGGTGCTCTGCCCGGCCGACGGCGATCCGGCGCCGTACGGCGGTCCCCGGTCGGCCTGGGGTGCACCGCTGGCCCGGGCCGTGCACGCCGCCGTCCGTTCCGGCGGTGCCGGGACCGTCGTGCCCTGGTCCGACCGGCGGGCGGGCTGACGTGCGCCCGGCATACCCGGCGCGCCGGGTTTTCCGACCGATCGGCCCTCGTCGCGGCGTTCCGGGGACGGTAGCGTCGCCGACGATGTACGCTCCCGCCCGTTCTGTGCCCCGTACCCTCCGCGCCGCCGTCGCCGGACCGCCCGCCGCCGCTCCCGGCCCGCCTCGCGCGGTGCTCGGCCGGCGCCTGGCCGCGTTCGCCGCACTCGTCGCCGTCCTGTTCGTCGCCGGTTGCGGCGGGGACACCGGCGGCTCCGGCGGCGACCCCAGATGGCAGGCGGGACAGGGCGGCGGATCGACCGGCTCGGCCGGGCCCGAGACGGGTGACCAGCCGGCGGCGCCGGACGCGTCGAAGGAACCGTCGATCTCGCTCGCCGCGACCGGCGACGTGATCATGGGTAACGCGCCGAACCGGCTGCCAGCCAACGGCGGCAAGGGCTTCTTCGACGACGTGAAGTCGGCGCTCAAGGGCGACCTGGTCATGGGCAACCTGGAGGAGCCGCTCACCGACGACACCGGAGCCGGCAAGTGCGGCCCGGAGCCGAAGAACTGCTACCAGTTCCGCGCGCCGCCCGGCTACGCCGCGCACCTGCGCTCGGCCGGATTCCAGCTGCTCAACCAGGCCAACAACCACGGCTACGACTACGGCCGCCAGGGCTACGAGAACACCCAGTCGGCGCTGGAGGCGCACGGGCTCAAGCACACCGGTGCACCGGGCGAGATCACCGTGGTGGACGTCAAGGGCATCAAGGTCGCCGTGGTGGGCTTCTCGTCGTACCCGTGGTCCAACAGCCTGGTCGACCTGAACGCCGCCAAGCAGGTGATCGAGATGGCCAAGGAGTCGGCCCAGATCGTGGTGGTGCAGGTGCACATGGGCGCCGAGGGGTCGGACAAGACCCGGGTGAAGCCGGGCACCGAGATGTTCTTCGGCGAGAACCGCGGTGACCCGATCCGCTTCTCCCGCACCGTCATCGACGCCGGCGCCGACCTGGTGATCGGGCACGGTCCGCACGTGCTGCGCGGGATGGAGTTCTACAAGGGGCGGCTGATCGCGTACAGCCTGGGCAACTTCGCCGGCGGCGGGAAGTCGCTGAACAGCTCGGGCCGGCTCGGCTGGGGCGGCGTGCTCAAGGTGTCGCTCACCGCGGACGGGACATTCGTCGGCGGCACGTTCACCTCCACCGTGATGAACGGCGTGGGCCGGCCGTCGGTGGACCGGCAGAACCGCGGCCTCGGACTGGTCCGCGACCTGAACCGGTCCGACTTCCCGGACACCGGCGCGAAGCTCGACGGGACCGGCAGGATCACCGCACCGGCGGGTGGCTGAGCGCGCCCCGACCGCGCCGAGCCGCCGGAGCGTCGGCCCCGCGACGTAGGCTGGCCGACGTGACCACGCGCTCCCCCGAGACCGACCTCGGCCGTACGCGCCGCGCCCGGCGCATCGGCCGCGTGCTGACCGAGACGCACCCCGACGCGCACTGTGAACTCGACCACTCCAGTGCGCTGGAGCTCGCGGTGGCGACGATCCTGTCCGCCCAGTGCACCGACAAGAAGGTCAACGAGGTCACGCCGAAGCTGTTCGCCCGCTACCGCACCGCTGCCGACTACGCCGCGGCGGACCGCGTCGAGCTGGAGGAGCTGATCCGGCCCACCGGGTTCTACCGCAACAAGACCAGCTCCCTGATCAACCTCGGGCGGGCGCTCTGCGAGCGGTACGACGGCGAGGTGCCCGGCCGGCTCGACGACCTGGTGACCCTGCCGGGGATCGGCCGCAAGACCGCGAACGTCATCCTCGGCAACGCCTTCGGCGTCCCCGGCATCACCGTCGACACCCACTTCCAGCGGCTGGTGCACCGGTGGCAGCTCACCACCGAGACCGACCCGGTGAAGATCGAGCACGCGATCGGCGCGCTCTACCCGAAGCGCGACTGGACGATGTTGTCGCACCGGGTCATCTTCCACGGCCGCCGGGTCTGCCACGCCCGCAAGCCCGCCTGCGGCGCGTGCACGCTGGCGAAGCTGTGCCCCGCGTACGGCACCGGGCCGACCGAGCCGGCCGCCGCGGCCAGGCTGCTCAAGGGCCCCCGGGCCCGTGACCTGGCGGTCGCCGTGGGCCTCGACCCCGACCTGGTGCCGCAGCAGGCGGCCGCGGCGGACGTGCCGTGATGCGCCGGCTCGCGTACCTTCTCGTCCCGCTGCTGCTGGCGGCGGCGGGCTGCACCGCCACGGCCGAGGAGCCGGGGCGTCCCGCGCCCGCGACCCGGGCCGAGCGCCCCTCGCCGTTCGCCGACTGCACCCCGCTGACCGTCGCGCCCGCCGCCGCGTCCCCGACGTCCCCCGGAAAGGCCGTGTCCCCGACGCTTGCAGGGAAGGCCGGGGAGCAGCTCCCCGACCTGACGCTCAACTGCTTCACCGGCGGTACGCCGGTGAACCTGCGCGACGTCAAGGGCCCGGCGGTGATCAACGTGTGGGCGTCCTGGTGCCCGCCGTGCCGCAAGGAGCTGCCCGCGTTCCAGCGGCTCAGCGACCGCGCCGACGGCCGGTTCCAGGTGATCGGCGTGAACAGCCGGGACAGCCGCGGCGGCGCGCAGTCCATCGGCGAGGACTTCGGCGTCGACTTCCCGATGCTGCTCGACCAGGGCGACGCGTTCCAGCGCGCGCTCGAACGCAACGCGTTCCCGCTCACCGTGCTGGTCGACGCCGACGGCCGGATCCGGCACACCGACGCGACCGGCGCGCTCGACGACGCCCGCCTTGCCGCGCTGGTCGAACGCCACCTCGGGGTGCGGGTATGACCCGACGGCCGCCGCTGTGGTTCGACCCGCTGCTGGGCCGGCTCGGCACCGCGCGGGCGGAGGACTTCACCCGCATCGTCACGCCGGCCAGCGGCGGCCGGGAGAGCGCCGTTCTGGTGCTGCTGGGCGAGGAGCCCGGCGCCGGGCCGGACGTGCTCGTCCTCCAGCGCGCCGCGACGCTGCGCAACCACGCCGGGCAGCCGGCCTTCCCGGGTGGCGCGGCCGACCCGGAGGACGCCGACGTCCGTGCCACCGCGCTGCGCGAGGCGAACGAGGAGGTCGGCCTCGACCCGGGCAGCGTCACGGTGCTGGCCGAGCTGCCCCGGCTCTGGATCCCGGTCAGCGACTTCGTGGTCACCCCGGTGCTCGCCTGGTGGCACGACCCGCACCCGGTGCACCCGCGCGAGCCGGCCGAGGTCGCGCACGTGGCCCGGCTGCCGGTCACCGAGCTGGTCGACCCGGACAACCGCATGCGGGTACGCCACCCGAGCGGCTGGATCGGCCCGGCCTTCTCGGTGCGCGGGATGCTCGTCTGGGGCTTCACCGCAGGCGTGATCGACCGGGTGCTGGAGATGGGCGGCTGGTCCCGGCCCTGGCCGCACTCGCGCGTGGTGGACCTGCCTCCGGTCGGCGCCACGCCCGCTCCGTCGGCGGGCACCGAACCGGCCGACGAGAGCCCGGTGCGGTGATCACCCGCACGCATCCCCGGGTCACGTTCCGCGAGCGCTGAGCCGACCGCGGGCCCGGTGCCCGTACCCTTGGGGCGTGTCCGCCGTGGATCTCGTCCTCCTTCTGCTCATGCTCGTGTTCGCGATCAGCGGATACCGTCAGGGCTTCGTCATCGGGGCCCTGTCGTTCTCCGGCTTCTTCCTGGGCGCCCTGCTCGGCCTCCAGGTCGGGCCGCTGATCGCGCAGCAGTTCGCCACGAGCGGCACACGCGTACTGATCTCGCTGGTGGCGATCTTCGGGCTCGCGGTGCTGGGGCAGGCACTCGCCGGGTGGCTCGGCTCGAACCTGCGGGCCGCGATCACCGGACCGGCCGGTCGCAAGATCGACGACGTCGGTGGCGCGTTCATCTCGGTCGTCGCGGTCATGCTCGTGGCGTGGCTGGTGGCAGTGCCGCTCGGCTCCTCCTCGGTGCCGTGGCTGGCCTCCTCCGTCCGCAACAGCGCGCTGCTCACCGTCGTCGACCAGGTGCTGCCGGACAAGGCGCAGGACCTGTCCACCGCGCTGCGCGACACGGTCGACACCAACGGCTTCCCGGATGTGTTCGGCGACCTCGCGCCGACCCGGGCCCGGCAGGTCGCGCCGCCCGACCCGGCGCTTGCCAACTCCCAGGTGGTGCAGAACAGCAGCCGGTCGGTGGTGAAGGTGCTGGGCTCCGCGCCGAGCTGCTCGCGCCGCATCGAGGGCTCCGGCTTCGTGTACGCCGACGACCGGGTGATGACCAACGCGCACGTGGTGGCCGGCACCCGCTCGGTGGCTGTGGAACTGCGCGGGGAGCGGTACGACGGCGAGGTCGTCGTCTACGACCCGGACCGCGATCTGGCGGTGCTCCACGTACCCGGGCTGCCCGGACCGTCGCTGCGCTTCGCCGCCGGACCGGCCGCCACCGGTGCCGACGCGATCGTGCTCGGTTTCCCGCTCGACGGCCCGTACGACGCCCGCCCGGCCCGGATCCGGGACGTCGACCGGATCACCGGCCCGGACATCTACTCGGCCGGTGACGTCAACCGGGAGATCTACACGATCCGGGCGCTGGTGCGCAGCGGCAACTCCGGCGGCCCGCTGGTCTCCTCGAACGGCCTGGTGCTCGGCGTGATCTTCGCGGCGGCGGCCGACGACCCGAACACCGGTTTCGCGGTGACCGCCGCCGAGGCGCGACCGGTGGCGCTGGCGGGCGCGGAGCGTACCCGGGGAGTGGCCACCGGCGACTGCACCTGAGCCGGCCGGCGGTGCTCAACCACCCGCCGGTGCTCCCGCCGGCGTCGCCTCGTCGTCGGAGCGGGACAGCGGCAGCCGGGCGCGGCCCCAGCTCAGCGTGCGGTCGAGTACCGCCCGCGCCATGATCGCCACGCAGGTTCCGCCGTTGAGGAACGAGGCGACCACGTCGCTGGGGTGGTGCATGCCCCGGTACATCCGGGTGAGCGCCACGCCGACCGGCACCAGCACCAGCAGGGCCCACCAGCCGACCTTGGCCGGTGTGCTGCGCGCCCGCAGCGCCAGCAGCACCGCGAGGCCGACGTAGAGCGCGGTGGCCGCCGAGGTGTGCCCGGACGGGAAGCTGGACGTGGGCGGGGAGGCGTCCATGTGCGCGACGGCCGGGCGGGTCCGGTCGACGGCCATCGTGGTGAACAGGAAGATCAGCGCCTGCGCGGTCACCGCCGCGCACAGGAACAGCGGTTCCCGCCAGCGGTGCAGCACCAGCCGCAGCACCAGCGCCGCCAGCACCGTCACCACGACGATCATCTGGGTGCTGGCGAGCGTGCTGAAGACCAGCGAGACGTCGTTCCACCCCGGCGTCCGGTCGCCGGCCAGCTCACGGTTGACCGTGTCCTCCACGGTGAACGGCCAGGTGCGGGACAGCACCCGGGTCACCAGCAGGCCCAGGCCGACCATCAGCGCGAAGAGCAGGGCCAGCGGCAGCAGGACGCGCCGGGTGACTCGGATCACGATATCGGACATGGGCTCGCCTGTACCCCGGCGCGGGTCCGGCTACGCCCGGCCGCCCTCCGGCCGCTGGTCGGCCAGCTCCGGCTCGACCCCCTCGCGGAGCGGGTGGGCGGACGGCCGCCCGGATCCGCTGCGCCAGGTGGTGAAGGCGGCCGAGGTCGAGGCCACCACCGCCACCCCGAGCACCCAGCCGCCCACCACGTCGCTGGTCCAGTGCACACCCAGCGCGATCCGGCTGAGCCCGGTCACCACTGTGACCAGCAGGGCTGCGGTCCACAGCGCGACCCGGGCCCGGCCGCTGTACCGCACGAACGGCAGGAACACCAGCAGCAGCACACCCGCCGCCAGCGTGGCGTTGAGCGCGTGACCGGACGGGAAGGAGTAGCCGGCGGCCCGGGCGACCGGGTCGAGCAGGTCCGGCCGGTCCCGGCCGACGAGCAGCTTGAGCAGCGCGCCGAGCAGACCACCGGCGACCATTGTCACCACCACCCAGACCGCGAGCCGGGGCGCCCCGCGCCGGACCAGCCAGACCACCACCACGACCGCTGCCACCCGCAGCGGGCCGGGCCCGAACACGTGCGTCCAGACCGTCATCAGGCCGACCCAGGCGGGGTGGCCCCGCGCGTACCCGTGGAACGAGCCCGCGATCGAGGCGTCCAGCCGCAGCAGGGGCGGCCAGGCGCCGAGCACCAGCAGCGCGAGCAGGGTGAACGGCACCAGCACCAGGAACGCCGCGACGACGGCCAGGGTGAGCCGCAGGCCCAGCGAGCGCTCCGGGTCGAGGCGGCGGCTCCGCCACGACCGGTGCGCGACGGTCGCGCCGGTGCTGGTGTCCATGGGGCTTCCCCTACCCACCGAAGGGCAGGATCAGGCCGGTTCAGCGGCGGGTCTGCCGGAACCGGCGAACCATCAACGCGGTGCCGGTGACGAGCGCGACGAACAGGGCCAGGCCGGTCCAGAGCCGCTCCGGGGCGGAGGCGTCCGCCTGCCCGGCCGGCCGGGCGGTCCAGCCGTCCGAGGTACGCCCGACCGGGTCACCGCCCCGGCCCGCCGCGGCGGCCCGGGTGTCCCGCCCGTCTCCGGGCGCCGGGCCGAACCCCACCACGCCGGGAGAGGCGTTGTCGTCGAGCGGGTTGTGGCCCACCGCCGGCACGTCGCCGGTGAGCGCGGCCACCGGGTCGACCAGGCCGTAGCCGAACCGGTCGTCCCGGCCGGTCGGCCCGAGGTCCCGGGCGGTGGTGATCAGCCGGTTGACCACGTCGCCGGCCGGCATCTTCGGATAACGCGCGCGGACCAGGGCGGCCGTCGCGGCGACGAGCGGCGCGGCGAAGCTCGTCCCCTGCACCCGCCAGTAGCCGTGCGGGCGGGCGCCGTAGAGGCCGGTGGCCGGAGCGCTGAGCACTGTCTCGTGCCCCGTGATCGAGCCGGACCAGAGATTCTCGCTCGTCCGCTCCAGCCCGGCGACCGCCAGCACGCCCGGCTCGCGGGCCGGGTACCAGACCTCGGTGGTCGTCGAGGTGGCCAGGTTGCCGGTGCAGGCGACCACCACCACGTCCCGGGCGAACGCGTAGTCGAGCGCCGCGGCCAGGGCCGGGTTGTCGCTGCTGCCGCCGAGCGACAGGTTGACCACGCGGGCGCCGTTGTCGACCGCCCAGCGCACCGCCTTCGCGATGATCAGCGCGTCGTCGTAGCGGTTCTCGGCGTCGAGGACCCGCACCGGAAGGATCTTGGCGTTCGGTGCGAGTCCCACCACGCCCCGGTCGTCGTCGGCCCGCCCCGCGATCAGCCCGGCCACAGTGGTGCCGTGCCCCACCGGGTCCGGGTCGTCCGAGCCGTCCGGCGTCACCAGATCCAGGCCGGGCAGCACCTGGCCGGCCAGGTCGGGGTGGGTGCCGTCGACACCGGAGTCGATCACCGCGACCACCACGCCGCGCCCGGTCGAGGTGCGCCACGCGGTCTTCGCCCGCAACTGCTCCAGTTGCCACTGCTCGTCGCGTACCTGACCGGTGCGCGGCAGGCCGTCGGGGGCCAGCCAGGGGCGCGCCACTGTGGCCGGGGCGGCGGGCGCGGCATGGGCCGGCGGCGCCAGCGGACCGGCGACGGCGGCCATGGCCGACACGGCGGCGAGCAGCGCGCGTCCGGCGCGACGCCGGGGCGGCCCACCGGGCGGTCCCTGCCGATCCCCTGTCACATTCCCCAGCCGTTCGGTCGCGTCAGACACATGCTGCACGGAGATTACCGGTTGTCCCGACCGTCACGGGGCAACTCCGCGAGGCGGATCACCCGGGCGGGAGATGCGCCAACTGCACCAGGCGCACCCCCTCCCGGCGCGTGACCAGCCGCGCCCGCCCCGGGGGCAGCGGCCCGGCCTTCACCTGACCGACGAGCGCGCCCTCCTCCGGGCCGCCCGACATCACCAGCCCGGCCGTGGACAGCTCGCGCAGCCGCTGCACGATCGGCTCGTACGCGGTCCGCCCGGCGCCGCCGGTACGCCGCGCCAGCACCAGATGCAGCCCGACGTCCCGCGCGTGCGGCAGGTGTTCCTCAAGCGCCCGCAACGGATTCGTCGGCCCGCCCGCCACCAGGTCGTAGTCGTCCACCAGCACGAACAGCTCCGGCCCCGTCCACCACGACCGGCTGCGCAGCTGCGCCGGGGTCACCTCCGGGCCCGGCTGCCTCCCCTGCAGGTAGCCGGCGGCCGACTCGATCAGCTCGGCGGTGTGCGGCGCCGCGGTGCCGTACCCGATCAGGTGCGGCGTCTCGATCACGCCCATCAGGCTGCGCCGGTAGTCCACGAGCATCACCCGGGCCTGCTCCGGGGTGAACCGGTTGACGATCGAGGTGGCGAGCGCCCGCAGGAACGACGACTTGCCGCACTCGGCGTCGCCGAAGACCAGGAAGTTCGGCTCGGTGGCGAAGTCCAGCACCACCTGGGACAGGTCCGCCTCGGCCACGCCGATCGGGAACGCCAGCCCGCTCGTCGCGCTCTGGTCCAGCTCGGCGTACGGCAGCACCGGCGGGAGCAGGCGCACCCGGGGCGCCGGCGGACCGGTCCACGCGCCGGCGACCACCTTGACCAGGTCGGCGGTCTCCGCACCGAGCGTGTCGACGCGGGGTTCGGCGGTGAGGAAGTGCAGTCCGCCCGCGGTGATGCCACGGCCCGGACACTCGTCCGGCACAGTGGCCGCCAGCGCCCGCTTGACCACCACCGAGTCCGCCGGGTCGCCGAGGCGCAACTCCAGCCGGGAGCCGAACAGGTCGCGGATCGCCGGGCGGAAGTCCGACCAGCGCAGCGCGCTCGCCACCACGTGCACGCCGTACGCCAGGCCCCGGGTGGCGAGCTCGGTGACCAGCGGTTCCAGGTCCTCGAACTCGCCGCGTAGCGTGTTCCAGCCGTCCACCACCAGGAACACGTCCCCGAACGGGTCCGGCGCGCCCGTCGCCCGCCGCCGTCGCCACGCGGCCATCGACTCCACGCCGGCCTCGGCGAAACGCCGCTCCCGCTCCGCCAGCAGGCCGGCGACCTCGCCGACGGTACGCCGCACGGCGGTGCCGTCGGTCCGCCCGCTGACGCCGCCCACGTGCGGCAGGTCGCGCAGCGTGCCGAGCGTCCCGCTGCCGAAGTCGAGGCAGTAGATTTGCACCTCGGCCGGGGTGTGGGTGAGCGCGAGCGCGCAGACCAGGGTGCGCAGCAGGCTGGACCGGCCGCTCCGGGTGGTGCCGACCACCGCGACGTGCCCGGCCGCGCCGTCCAGCGCCAGCCAGAGCAGGTCACGCCGCTGCTCGAACGGCTTGTCCACCACCGCCACCGGCACCTGCAGCGCCCCGTGCAGCTCCGGATTCGCCACCGTGAGCCCGCGTACCGGGTCGGCGCCGACCGGGCCGAGCAGCTCGTCCAGGGTGGGCGAGGCGTCCAGCGGCGGCAGCCACACCTGGTGCGCGGGCGGGCCCTGCCCGGCCAGCCGGTCCACGAGTAGGTCCAGCAGCGTCTCGCCGCCGTCGTCCTCGGCGGGTGGCGCGACCGGCGCGGGCGGCTCCGGCACCGGGACCAGGTGGGTGGAGAACGCGAGCACGCGTGCCTCACCGGCACCGGACGCGCCCGCCGCGCCGCCGCGGCGGCGGACCGCGCCGGAGACGTACGCGGCCTTGAACCGGACCAGCGGATCGGTGCCGGCGCGCAGGTATCCGTGCCCGGGGCTGCGCGGCAGCTCGTGCGCGTCCGGCACACCCAGCACCGTCCGGGACTCCAGCGCCGAGAACGTCCGCAACCCGATCCGGTACGACAGGTGCGTGTCCAGTCCGCGCAGCCGCCCCTCCTCCAGCCGCTGGCTCGCCAGCAGCAGGTGCACACCCAGTGACCGGCCCAGCCGGCCGATCTGCACGAACAAGTCGATGAAGTCCGGCTTGGCGGACAGCAGCTCGGAGAACTCGTCGCAGATCAGCAGCAGCGACGGCAGCGGGGCCAGCGGCGAACCGGCCGCCCGGGCCCGCTCGTAGTCGCGCACGCCGGCGAAGTTGCCGGCCCGGCGCAGCAGCTCCTGCCGGCGCATCAGCTCGCCGTTGATCGCGTCCACCATCCGGTCCACGAGCGGCAGCGCGTCGGCCAGGTTGGTGATCACGGCGGCGGTGTGCGGCAGCCGCTCGAACGGCGCGAACGTGGCGCCGCCCTTGAAGTCGACGAGCACGAAGTTGAGCTGCTCCGAACTGTGCGTGGCGGCCAGGCCGAGCACGAGCGTGCGCAGCAGCTCCGACTTGCCCGAGCCGGTCGCGCCGATCAGCAGGCCGTGCGGACCCATGCCGTCCTGCGCCGACTCCTTCAGGTCGAGGTCGATCGCCCCGCCGTCGGCGCCCACCCCGATCGGCACCCGCAGCCGGTCCCGCGCGGCCCGGGGCGCCCAGCCCTGCTCGGCGGTGAAGCTCTCCGGGTCGCCGAGCCCCAGCAGCTCGGGCAGGCCCAGCTCGGCGCCGGGTGGCGCGTCGGGCCCGCGTACCGTGCCGGCGAGCCGCAGCGGCGCGAGCCGCCGGGCCACCGCCTCGGCGTCGGCGGGCGCCAGCGCGTCGGCGGCGCCCACCTCGGCGTGACCCTCGGCGGAGTGCGAGTGCAGCCGGCCGTCGACCAGGTCGAGCAGGAGCGCGTACCGGTCGAGCAGCCGGGGCGGCGGGGTGTCCAGGTCGAGCACGGTGACCGCGTCGATGCCGCCGTCACCGGCCAGGTCGGTCGCGCCGGTCAGGTCGCCGCCGTCGAGCACCACCACGACGTGCGGGCCGTCGGTAGCGGTGCCGTGCGGGCTGAACCGGGACCGGGCGCCGAGCACGTCGTCGAGCAGCCGTTCCAGGTCGGCGGCGGAGCTGGTGACCAGCCGCACCGGGCCCAGCGCGTCGGTACGCACCGGATGGTGGGCGTGCGGCAGCCACTTCACCCACTCCCAGGCGGTCCGGCGTTCCGGCCCGGCGCAGACCGCGATCAGCAGCTCGTCCGGCGCGTGGAAGACGGCGAGCTGGGTGAGCACCGCCCGGGCCAGCGCCTGCGCGGCGGGCGATCCGCCCCCGCGTACCGGGCCGGCCGGTCCGCGCACGAAGACCCGGGCGAAACTGCGCAGCGACAGCGCCACCGGCAGATCCGGCACCACCGAGTACGCGTCCAGGAAGCGCCGCAGCGCCCCGGCCGTCATGGGTTCCAGCTCCTCCAGCGGACGGGTGACCGGCGGGACCAAAGGGGTGGCCAGCGTCTGCGGGCCCACACCGACCCGGACCACGGCGAAGTCCGGGTCGCCCGGCCGCCGTTCCCAGACCCGGTGACTGTCGACTGTCGACCAGAGCCGCCCCGGCTCGGGATGACGGTAGGACAGCCCGGCCCGCTGGGCGCCGGCGGTCTCCCGCACCCGGCGGCGGAGCGTGGCCAGGTGGCGCAGGTACTCCCGGCGGGCGGCCATCAGCTCGGACTTCTTCGGCCCGGCGCTGCCCCAGGTGGTCACCAGCATCGCCAGCGAGGAGAGGCCGAACATGCCGCCGACCACGTACGAGTAGGCACCGCCACCGCGACCGAACATCATCGCCATGGCCACCGTCCCGCCGAGCATCGGCAGCACCATCAGCGCCTGCTGCCAGCGCCCACCGGCGGCGGCGGGGATCTCCGGCGGCGCCTCGACGGGCAGCTCACCGACCGGGATCTCCGGCGCCGGGCGGCGTGGTGGCCGCTTGATGACGACAGTGGACACTCACCCTCCCCGGAAGTGGCTCTGGGTAACCCGAGCCTGGCTCATGGTAGGTAAAGTCCTCTCGTTCGTCAGCCCACTCCCTCCGCCGATATGGAGATGCCTCGATGACAAGCGGGCTCGCCCGGGTCACGATCAGCGCGCCCAGGCGGCGGGTCGACGTGGCCCTACCGGAGCAGGTCCCCCTGGCCGAGTTGCTGCCCGAGGTGCTCCGGCACGCGGGCGAGGGACTGGCCGACGACGGGGAGCGGCACGGCGGGTGGGTGCTGCGCCGGACCGACGGCGCCGTGCTCGCCACCGCCCAGGCGCTGCTGCCGCAGGGCGTTCGCGACGGCGAGGTGCTGCATCTGGTGCCGGCTCGCGCCCAGTGGCCCGAACTGGAGTACGACGACGTGGTCGAGGCGATCGTGGACGGCGCCCGGCGCCGGGGCGCCGCCTGGTCGGGCCACGCCACCCGGGCCGCCGCGCTCGCAGGTGCCGCCGTACCCCTGGCGGTCGGGCTGGTCGCCGTCGTCGCGGGCGGGCCGGGCGCGCGTGGCTGGCCGGTCGCCGCGGCGGTCGCCCTGATCCTGGTGCTCACCGCCGTCGCCGCGTCCCGGGCGTACGGGGACGGCCCGGTCGGCGCCACGCTCGGCGGGTACGCCCTGCCGTGGGCCGCGGTGGCCGGAGCGCTGGCCGTCACCTCCGGCGATCCGGTCGGCCCGATCCCCGGCCTGCGCTGGGTGGGTGCCCCCGAACTGCTCGTCGGCTCGGTGGCGCTGCTGCTCGCGGCGGTGCTCGGCCTGCTCGGCGTGGCCAGCCGGTCCCGCGTCTCGGTGGCCGGGGTGACGGTCGGATCGACGGGCGTGGCGGCCGCGTTCGGCGGGATGCTGCTCGACCCGGACGGCACCGCCGCCGTCCTGCTCGCCGTGCTGGTGTTCGCGCTCGGCGGGCTGCCGCTGCTGGCCATCCGGGTCGGCAAGCTGCCGCTGCCGCCGCTCACCCTGCCCAGCCCGCCCGGCACCCGGGACCTGCCGGACCGGGGGCGGGTGCACGCGGCGGTGGCGCGCGCCGAGGAGGTGCTCACCGGGATGCTGCTCGGCCACGCGGTGCTGGCCGTCGGCGCGGTCGCGGTGCTCGTCTCCGTCGGCCGGACCGCCGGGCTGCTGCTCGCCGCCGTCACCGGTGGGGTCCTGCTGCTGCGTTCGCGCCTGTTCGTGGCGGTACGGCACCGGGTGCCCGCGATCGTCGCCGGGCTGACCGGGTTCGCCCTGCTCGGCGTGGTGCTGGCCGACCGTGCCGGTCCGGGTGGCCGTCTCGCGCTGACGGTGGGCGGGCTGGCCCTGGCCCTGACGGCGGTCACCGCCGGGGCCACGTACGCCCGTCGTCCGGTCTCCCCGTACCTCGGCCGGCTGGCCGACCTGACCGACACCGCGCTCGTGGTCGCGGTCGTGCCGGTGGCCTGCGCGGTGCTCGGCCTCTACGACCGGGCCCGCGACCTGCTCGCCTGAACACGCGCGAGGCCCGGGTCGCCGGACGCGACCCGGGCCTGCGACAGGTGTGCGCGTCAGTGCAGCGTCTCGCCGCGCTCCTCGGCCTCCTTGGCACGCCGGTACGACGCGGCGATCTCCGCCTCGGCCTCGACCCGGCCCACCCAGGTCGCGCCCTCGACCGACTTGCCCGGCTCCAGGTCCTTGTAGACCTCGAAGAAGTGCTGGATCTCCAGCCGGTCGAACTCGCCCAGGTGGTGGATGTCGCGCAGGTGCTCCTGACGCGGGTCCTCGTAGGGCACGCAGAGGACCTTGTCGTCGCCGCCCTTCTCGTCGGTCATCCGGAACATGCCGATCGTGCGGCAGCGGATCAGGCAGCCCGGGAACGTCGGCTCCGGCACCAGCACCAGCGCGTCCAGCGGGTCGCCGTCCTCGCCCAGGGTGCCCTCGATGAACCCGTAGTCGGCCGGGTACTGGGTGGAGGTGAAGAGGGTGCGGTCCAGCCGGATGCGGCCGGTCGCGTGGTCCACCTCGTACTTGTTGCGGTGACCCTTGGGGATCTCAACCGTGACGTCGAAATCCATCTTCCACGCTCCCTCGTCTGCCCACGCTGGCTAACGGAAACCAGCGGCTCACCGCCGGCGCGGGGTGAACGCCCCCCGTCGGCTCCGGCCGCCGCATAGTGTTCGGACCGAAGTAGTGTCGCCCAAGGCGATTTCGAACGGGGAGGAGGGGGCCGTGGGGAGGGAAGATTCACACTACCGCCCCGAGAGGGTTGACGGGCGCGGGTCCGCCGGCTCCGGTTCCGGCGGTGCCACCGGGCGGGTGTCCGTCCCCGGGGCGAACGTGCCTCATCGTCCCTCTCCGCCCGCCGGGTCCGCCCGCGTCGGCCCGGCGCACCACGGCTCCGACCCGGCGAGCGGCTCGGCCCGCGTCGGGCCGCCGCACGACCCGACGGTGCCGCTGAACTGGCCGGGCGCGCCGGCACCGATCCCGGTCAGCCCGCCGGTCCCGCCGGTCGGCGCCGCGCCGCCCGTACCCTCCGGGCCGCCCCCGGGCCGGCCGCGACGCGGCCGGCGGCTCGTCGCGGCGCTCGCCTGCGTGCTCGTGCTGGCCGTGGCGGTGGCCGGGCTCGCGGTGTTGCGTCCCGGCCCGGTCGCCGGGTGGCTGGGCGACGACGACAGCACGGGTCCGGCGGCCGCCACCTCGCCCGAGCCCTCCCCGCAGGCCGTGCTGGCCGGGCCGGACGGCAACGCCCCGCTGCCCACCGGGGCCGGCATCCGCGCCGCCCTGGACCCGCTGGTCCGCGCCGCCGCGCTCGGCGACCGGGTGCACGTGTCGGTGGCCGACGTGAGCACCGGCCAGGCGCTCTACGGCAGCGGTCAGGACACGGCCACCGTGCCCGCCTCGGTGACCAAACTGGCGACCGGCGTGGCGGTGCTCGCGGCCCGCGGCACGGCCCACCGGATCCCGACCCGGGCGGTGGCCGGGGCCAACCCGGGCGAGGTGGTCCTGGTCGGCGGCGGTGACCCCACGCTCGCCGTGGACAAGAACGGCTTCTACCCGGGCGCGGCCCGGCTCGACGACCTCGCCGCCCAGGTGCGCGACGCGCTCGGCGGCACCGCCCCGACCAAGGTGATAGTCGACTCGTCGCTGTTCAGCGGTCCGGTCTTCGAGCCCGGCTGGGACGCCGACATCCCCACCGGCGGATTCGGCGCGGCGATCACCGCGTTGATGACCGACGGCGCCCGGAAGGACCCGGTCCAGGCGCGGCGCACCGCCGAGCAGACCAACCACGCCGCCGAGCGGGTGCCGCAGCCCGACCTGACCGCCGGCCGGCAGTTCGCCAAGCTGCTCGGGCTGAGCGGCGGCGCCGCCCAGGTGGCCCGGGGCACCGCGCCGGCCGCGACCGGCGCCACCGGTACGGCCCCCGGTGCCGAGCTGGGGAAGGTCGAGTCCCTGCCGATGATCCGGCTGGTCGACATCATGATCAGCGACAGCGACAACGTGATCGCCGAGGCGATGGCCCGCCAGGTGGCGCTCGCCAAGGGCAAGCCCGGCTCGTTCGCCGGCGGCGCGGCGGCCACCGACCAGGTGCTGGGCGAGCTGGGCCTGCCCGCGGGCGAGATCAGCCTGGCCGACGGCAGCGGGCTGTCCCGCACCAACCGGATCAGCCCGTCGCTGCTCACCGACCTGATCACGCTCGCCGGCAACGGCAGCCACCCCGAGCTGGCCGCGATCTTCGGCGGCCTGCCGGTCGGCGGCTGGTCCGGCACGCTCGACGAGCGCTACCGGGCGGCGGCGACCCGCGCCGGAGCGGGCGTCGTCCGCGCCAAGACCGGCACGCTCAGCGGCGTCAACGCGATCGCCGGCACGGTGACCACAGCCGACGGCCGGCTGCTCACGTTCGCCGTGCTCACCGACCGGACGCAGGGCTCACTGGACGAGACCCGGGCGGCCCTGGACCGGATCAGCTCCGCGCTGGCCGGGTGCGGCTGCCGCTGACCGACGGGCGTCGATCGGCCCGCGCGAGCCCGGGTGGGGGTGTTCCGGCGCGGGTACGGTGGGTTCATGGCGCAGTTCGTGGACTGGGATCTGGCCGCCGCTACCGCGGGGGCGCTGAGCAAGTCGGGCCCCCGGGTGTCGTACGCCGAGGCCACCGACGTGGTCGGCGACCTGCGCCGGCTGACCGACGAGGCGGCCGGTCACGTCGCCGACTACACCGGCCTGCGCGCGCAGGTCGCCCACCCGCCGGTCCGTGTGGTCGACCGCCGTGACTGGGCGGCGGCCAACATCGCCGGGCTGCGTGAGGTGGTGTCCCCGCTGGTCGAGCGCCTCTCCGGCGACAAGCGGCCGGGCCCGCTCACCGAGGCGATCGGCTCCCGGGTGACAGGTGTGCAGGCCGGCACCGTGCTGGCGTACCTCTCCGGCCGCGTGCTCGGCCAGTACGAGGTGTTCGCCGGCGACCCCGGCCAACTGCTGCTGGTGGCGCCGAACATCCTGGAGGTCGAACGGAAGCTCGGTGCCGACTCGCGCGACTTCCGGCTCTGGGTGTGCCTGCACGAGGTCACCCACCGCACGCAGTTCACCGCCGTGCCGTGGATGCGCGCGTACTTCCTCGGCGAGGTGCAGGCGTTCGTGGACGCCTCCCAGGGCGGCGAGCACCTGCTGGAACGGCTCCGCCGCGGCGTGGCGACGCTCTCCGACGCGGTAAAGGATCCGGAGAGCCGGGCCAGCGTGCTGGACATCGTGCAGACCCCGGCCCAGCGCGCCGTGCTGGACCGGCTGACCGCGCTGATGACGCTGCTGGAGGGGCACGCCGAGTTCGTGATGGACGGCGTGGGTCCGCAGGTCATCCCGAGCGTCGAGTCGATCCGGGCGGCGTTCAACCGGCGCCGCGAGTCCGGCAACCCGCTGGAGAAGGCGATCCGGCGGCTGCTCGGCATCGAGGTCAAGATGCGCCAGTACGCCGAGGGCCGCAAGTTCGTGCACGGCGTGGTCGACCGGGTGGGGATGACGGGCTTCAACAAGATCTTCTCGTCCCCGCTGACGCTGCCCCGCCTGGACGAGCTGGGTGACCCGGACGCCTGGGTGTCCCGCGTACACGGGCCGGCCGGTGCCACCCCGTCCGTCGGCTGATCCGCCCGGTCCGGCTGGTTCCGCTGGCCGGGCTGGTTCCGGCACGCGATCGCGCCGCTCTCCGTCGCCCGCTCCCGCCGTCGCCGCGGTGCGGCTCGCCCTCCGCCGGGTGCTGACCGGCCTGCCGGGCACCGGCCCGGTGCTGGTGGCCTGCTCCGGCGGGGCCGACTCGCTCGCGCTCGCCGCCGCCACCGCGTTCGTGGCCCCCCGGCTCGGGCGGCCGGCGGGCCTGGTGACCGTCGACCACGGCCTGCAAGCCGGGTCCGCGGAACGGGCCGAGGCGGTCGCCGGCTGGGCCCGCGCCGAAGGGCTCGACCCGGTCGAGGTGCTTCCGGTACGCGTGGACGGCCGGCCCGGCGGCCCGGAGGCGTCCGCCCGGGAGGCCCGGTACGAGGCGCTGATCGCCGTCGCCCGCCGGTACGACGCCGCCGGGGTGCTGCTCGGGCACACCCGCGACGACCAGGCCGAGACCGTCCTGCTGGCGCTGGCCCGGGGCGCCGGACCGCGCGGACTGTCCGGGATGCCGCAGCGGCGCGACGTCACCGGGGTACCCCTGCTGCGCCCGCTGCTCGACGTCCCGCGCGCCGACACCCGGGCCGCCTGCGAAGCGCTCGGACTCGACCCGTGGGCGGATCCGCACAACGCCGATCCCGCGTACGCCCGGGCGCGGGTCCGTACCGGCGCGTTGCCGGCGCTCGTCGAGGCGCTGGGGCCGGCAGTGGTGGCGAACCTCGCCCGTACCGCCGGGTTGCTCGCGGCCGACAACGCCGCGCTCGACGCGCTCGCCGACACCGCGCTCGCCGACGTCCGGACCGAGGCGGGCGGGCTGTCCGTCGCCGGGCTCGCCGGGTTGCCGGCCGCCGTCCGTACCCGGGTGCTGCACGCCTGGGCCCGCGAGCTGGGCGCGACGCCGGCCGCGCTGTCCCACAGTCACGTTGCCGCGCTGGACGCCCTGGTCACGGCGTGGCACGGACAGGGCCCGGTGCACCTACCCGGCAACCACCGGGTACGCCGCCACGCAGGCCACCTCCTGCCCTAGCGCTTCACGGGCCGACCCCGCCCGCACCGGTTGATCAAGGACTATTGGTCACGCTCCGGCTCTGCCCAGCCCGCACACTCCTTGATCACCGCCGCAGGGGTGGGGGTGTCAGGTGGGTTGGCGGTCCCGGAAGGTCGTGCGGTAGGCCAGCGGGGTGGTGCCGACCCGGCGGGTGAAGTGGTGCCGCAGGGCCGCCGCGTCGCCGAAACCGGCCTGCTCGGCGACGCCCTCCACGCTCAGTGAGGTGTCCTCCAGCAGGTGCCGGGCCAGCAGCACCCGCTGGTTGGTCAACCAGTCGTGCGGGGTGGTGCCGGTCTCGGCGCGGAACCGGCGGGCGAACGTACGCGGGGCCATCCCGGCCCGGGCCGCCAGCTCGTCCACTGTCACCTGCCGGCGCAGGTGCCCCATCAGCCACTCCAGCACGGGTTCCAGTGTGGGTGCCTCCGGCGCCTTCGGGATCGGTGCCTCGACGTACTGCGACTGGCCGCCGTCGCGGTGCGGCGGCACGACCATCCGGCGGGCCAGCCGGGTCGCCACCGCCGAGCCGTGCTCCTGGCGCACCAGATGCAGGCAGGCGTCGATGCCGGCGGCGGTGCCGGCGCTGGTGAGCAGCCGGTCGTCCTGCACGTAGAGCGAGTCGCACTGAACCCGGGCGGCCGGGAAGCGCTGCTGGAGTTCGTCGGTGTACCGCCAGTGGGTGGTGCAGTCGCGCCCGTCGAGCACGCCCGCCTCGCCGAGGACGAACGCGCCGGCGCAGACGCTCAGCAGCCAGGCACCCCGGTCGGCGGCGCGGCGCAGGGCGGCGAGCACCGGCTCGGGGATCGGGCTGCCGTCGGCGTGCGCGGGCACCGCCACCAGGTCGGCGTCCTCGACCGGGCCGAGGTCGGCGGTGGGGGTGAGCAGGAAGCCGGAGCGGCTGCGGACCGCGCTGCCGTCGGCGGTGCAGACGTCGAACCGGTATCCGGGGAAGCCGTCGGCGGTGCGGTCGGTGCCGAAGACCTCGGCGAGCACGCCGAGTTCGAACGCGGCGACCTGGTCCATGGCGATGACGGCGACCGAGCGGAGCATGTGACGAGGGTAACCCGGCAGGTGGCAGGAAATCGATGTTCAATGACATTCCTGCCACTGTTCGGGTGGGCGGGTGGCCCGCAGAATCATTTGTGTCCGGTGCGCACCGGCGGCGGAAACAGTCCCCACCATGCGAAAGCGAGCGCCGCCATGACCGTTCTGCTGCTCCTGCTCTTCCTGCTTCTGCTCGTGGGCGCCAGCGCCTTCGGGTTCACCGCCGACACCCGCGACTCGGCCGACTGGAAGCCGAGCGACGACGGGCAGCGCTGGCGCTCCCGTACCTGCTGAGGGGATTTATTCGGTTCGCGCTGAAAATCCCCGGCGGGACCGCGCCAAAAGGGGCGGCCCCGCCGACGGCGGCACCGGGGCGTACGGCAGGCTAGGAGCATGGCTGACGGCTCCTGGTACGACGCCGACATCGACCACGTGATCATCTCGGAGGCGCAGATCCGCGACAAGACCGCGGAACTGGCCAAGCAGGTCTCGGCGGACTACGCCCACGTCGAGGACGGCCTGCTGCTCGTGTGTGTACTCAAGGGAGCGGTCATGTTCATGGCCGACTTCGCCCGTGCGCTGGGCCGCCAGGGCCCGCCCGCCGAGCTGGAGTTCATGGCCGTCTCGTCCTACGGCCAGGGCACCACGTCGTCCGGCGTGGTCCGCATCCTCAAGGACCTGGACCGGGACATCGCGGGCCGCCACGTGGTGGTCGTCGAGGACATCGTCGACTCCGGCCTGACGCTGTCCTGGCTGCTGCGCTACCTGGAGTCGCGCTCCGCGGCGAGCGTCGAGGTGGTCGCGCTGTTCCGCAAGCCGGACGCGGTCAAGGTGCAGGTCCCGGTCAAGTACGTCGGGTTCGACATCCCCACCGAGTTCGTCGTGGGCTACGGGCTCGACTTCGGCGAGCGTTACCGCGAGGTGCCCTACGTCGGGGTGCTCAAGCCCGAGGTGTACGCGCGGGCCTGAGAGGTCTGCCGAGCCCGTCGTCAGCTGACATTCAGCGGGCTCTCAGTCTTCCGGTCTACGGTAGGACCGGTGACGTGGAGGCACCCTCCACGCCCGGCCCCTCGAACCGCGTGACCGTGCGGTGTGGGCGGGCCGGGTGGGAGCTCCCCGCCACGCCGGCTCCAAACCCGGGTTCGCCCTACGCGTAAGTGCCGGGCTCGCAAGCTCACGGGTCGCCCGAACGGTGTACCGTCGAATGACCGTGGTGCGGCAGTTTGCGTGCCCCGGGGGTCGGGCCGGCCCGCACGGCGGCCCCGGCCGCCGCTCAAGGCGGCGACACCATTCAGACGGTCAGGACGTCGATCAGGAGGATGCGGGCGCCTCGGCGCCCGACTACAGCATGGAACGTACGCGTTTCTTCCGCCGACCGGTGGTCTGGATCATCCTGGTCATCCTCGGCGCCGTTGTGCTCAGTCAACTGTTCACCGCTGGTCCCAGCTACCACCGGGTGGACACGTCCGTCGCGCTCGACCAGCTCAACAAGGGCGGCATCGAGAAGGTCGTCTTCCAGGACAAGGAGCAGACGCTCCAGCTCGACCTGAAGGACAAGGCCAAGTTCGACGGCGACACCACCACTGACAAGATCGAGGCGCAGTTCCCGTACGAGGTCGGCGGCCAGGTCTGGAACCAGGTACGCGAGGCCGAGGCGGCGGACCGCATCACCGGCCCGGTCGACACCAAGGTGTCGTCGGACAGCATCTGGGTCAGCCTGCTGGTCAACCTGCTTCCCATCGCGCTGCTCGTGCTCCTGCTGCTGTTCTTCATGTCGCAGATGCAGGGCGGCGGCTCCCGGGTGCTCAACTTCGGCAAGTCCAAGGCGAAGATGATCACCAAGGACACGCCGAAGACCACCTTCGCGGACGTCGCGGGGGCGGAGGAGGCCGTCGAGGAACTGCACGAGATCAAGGACTTCCTGCAGAACCCGGCGAAATACCAGGCCCTGGGCGCCAAGATCCCGAAGGGCGTGCTGCTGTTCGGCCCGCCCGGTACCGGTAAGACGCTGCTGGCCCGCGCGGTCGCCGGCGAGGCCGGCGTGCCCTTCTACTCCATCTCCGGTTCCGACTTCGTCGAGATGTTCGTCGGTGTCGGCGCCAGCCGTGTCCGCGACCTGTTCGAGCAGGCCAAGTCGAACGCCCCGGCGATCGTCTTCGTCGACGAGATCGACGCGGTCGGCCGCCACCGCGGCGCCGGCATGGGCGGCGGCCACGACGAGCGGGAGCAGACGCTCAACCAGCTCCTGGTCGAGATGGACGGCTTCGACACCAAGGGCGGCGTCATCCTGATCGCCGCCACCAACCGGCCGGACATCCTCGACCCGGCGCTGCTGCGCCCGGGCCGGTTCGACCGGCAGATCCCGGTCGACGCCCCCGACATGGAGGGCCGCAAGGCCATCCTGCGGGTGCACGCCAAGGGCAAGCCGTTCACGCCCGACGTCGACCTCGACGCGGTCGCCCGGCGTACCCCGGGCTTCAGCGGTGCCGACCTGGCCAACGTGATCAACGAGGCCGCGCTGCTCACCGCTCGTAAGGAGCAGCGGGCGATCACAAACGACTCCCTGGAGGAGTCGATCGACCGGGTGATCGCCGGCCCGCAGCGCCGGACCCGTGTGATGAGCGACCAGGAGAAGAAGATCACCGCGTACCACGAGGGTGGGCACGCGCTGGTCGCCTGGGCGCTGCCGCACGCCGCCCCGGTGCACAAGGTGACCATCCTGTCCCGGGGTCGCTCGCTGGGTCACACGCTCGTCCTCCCGACCGAGGACAAGTACACCCAGACCCGGGCCGAGATGATCGACACCCTGGCGTACGCGCTGGGTGGTCGGGCGGCCGAGGAGCTGGTCTTCCACGAGCCCACCACCGGCGCCGGCAACGACATCGAGAAGGCCACGCAGCTGGCCCGCGCGATGATCACGCAGTACGGCATGAGCTCCAAGCTCGGTGCGATCAAGTACGGCACCAGCGGCGACGAGCCGTTCCTCGGCCGCAACATGGGCCACGAGCGGGACTACTCCGACGCGGTGGCCGCCGAGATCGACGGTGAGATGCGCGCGCTGATCGAGCTGGCCCACGACGAGGCCTGGGAGATCCTGGTGGAATACCGGGACGTCCTGGACAACATGGTTCTGGAGCTGATGGAGAAGGAGACGCTCTCCACCGCCGACATGGCCCGGATCTGCGCGCGCGTGGTCAAGCGCCCGCCGATGGCGCCGTACCACGGCTTCGGCAAGCGTCAGCCCTCCACCGAGCCGCCGGTGCTCACCCCGGCCGAGAAGGAGGCGCTGGCCACGCAGGCCCGCGCCGACGCCGCCGCATCGATCGGTGGTTCCAGCAACAACTCGGACGGTACGCACTGAACAGCGATCCGACGACGGCCGGCTCCCACCACAGGGAGTCGGCCGTCTCCGCGACCGAGCCGGACGGCGACGACGCGCTCGACTACGTGGCCGCGCGCCTGATCAGCGGCAAACTCACCGGTGGCCCGGTGGAGGACAGCGTCGACCTCGCCCGGATCGAGAAGGCGGTCCGCGAGATCCTCATCGCGGTCGGCGAGGATCCGGACCGCGACGGCCTCCAGCAGACGCCGGCCCGGGTCGCCCGCGCGTACGCCGAACTCTTCGCCGGCCTGCGGGTCGACCCGGCGCAGGTGCTCCGCACCACGTTCGAGGCCAACCACGAGGAGCTGGTGCTCGTTCGGGACATCGACGTGATGAGCCTCTGCGAGCACCACCTGCTGCCGTTCCGGGGCAGCGCGCACATCGGCTATATCCCGGGCCCGGACGGCCGGATCACCGGCCTGTCCAAGCTGGCCCGGCTGGTCGAGGTGTTCGCCCGCCGGCCGCAGGTGCAGGAACGGCTCACCTCGCAGATCGCCGACCTCCTGATGTCCAGCCTCGCCCCGCGCGGCGTGATCGTGGTGCTGGAGTGCGAGCACATGTGCATGGCGATGCGCGGCATCCAGAAGTCGGGCGCGAAGACCATCACCTCCGCAGTGCGCGGCGGCCTCCAGAACGACGCGAAGTCGCGGGCCGAGGCGATGACGCTGATCATGGCCCGCTGACCCCACCGGCACCGGCGGCCGCGTACTCCCCGGGAGGCGCGGCCGTCGTCAGACGGGCAGCATGGCCAGCAGCAGACCGGCGGCGGTGAGCACCGCCGGGACCAGGCAGACCAGCGCACCGAAGCGGGGCGTCCGGTCCACCCGGTCGGTGGGCCGCGGGCGGAAGACCCGCCCCACCGCGAGCCAGCCCAGCATGAACGCCACAGCCGGCAGCGGCAACCCCACCAGCAGCGCCAGCACCGTCACCGGTCCCGGACCGGCGACCGCGTACAGCACCAGCTGCAGCAGCGGCACCACGAGCGCCAGCGGTCCGTACACCAGCAGGTTGCGGGGCCGGGCCGGCCACCGGGCCAGCCGCGGCAGGCCACGCGCGCTCATCGTGTCGTCCGCCGCGTCCGCCCAGTCCCCGGCCGCGCGCAGCGCCGTCAGCACCGCCGACGGCCCACCTGTCATCGTCCGGGCCGCCTCGGTCACCTCCGGCGGCGTCGGGACCAGCGACATCGCCGGTACGCCCAGATCACGCAGCCGGGACTGCTGTGGCGCCAGCCGTTCGCGTACCGCGGTCAGCTCCTCGCGGGCCGCGGCCACCGACCGCGCCTGCTCCCCGGCGGCGGTGGCCGCAGCCCGGCGTACCCCGTCGAGCGCCCGTGCGGACGCGACGTACTCCGCCCAGGCCGACTCGGCGGGGTCCGCCACAGTGGTCGTCCCACCCGAGCGGGGCCCTGGTACGGCCGTGCCGGTCTCGCTCATGCCGCCCCCTCCCCGGCGCGGTCGGTCGCCCGTGGATCCGGCTCGATCCGCGCGGTCGCCGTCTCGGCCGCGCCGAACGGCACGAAGACGGTGCCCTGCTCGTCCGGGCCGTCCCAGAGCACCGCGCGTCCCGGCTGGGGCCGCCACCAGACCGGGCGGTCGAAGAGCTGCTCCAGCCGACCACCCGGTACGTCGGTGACCGCCACGGCGGTGAGCTTGTCCACCTCGCCCTCCGGGCCGAGCAGCCCGGCCAGCGGAGCCGGTGTACGCCACCAGCCGAGCAGGTGCCGGCCGGTGGGCGGACCCTCCAGCAGCAGCGTCCGCAGCAGGTCCGGCGGCAGCTCGGTGGCGTCCGGCACGTCCAGCCCGAAGACCACGAGGTAGCCCGGCTCGTCCGACTCCATTGCGGTCCGCAGCCCGGCCACGTCGACGGTCTCCACCCGGTGACGTCCCGCCAGCTCGGCGGCGAGCACCCCGGCCGGCTCGGCCGACCCGTTCGCCAGCGGTGCCAGCACGAACCGGGCCGCGGCCGGATGCGCCGCCGCCGCGCTGCGAACCGCCGTGACCAGCAGCCGCTCGGCCTCCTCATCCCGACCCAGGACGGCCAGGTTCCGCCCCGCGCCCGGCCCCAGCGGCACCGTCACAGTGGACCGCCGCACGTCCACCGCCCGGCCCAGCAACACGGCGGGCGCGTGGGCCCGCCCCGCGAGCGCCGCCCGGTGCCGCGGATCGTTCGCCAGCAGCGGGCGTGCGAACCCGGCGAAGACCACCGGCGGTGCCGACTCGCCCCGCGCCTCCCAGAGCCGTCGCCGCAGGCCGGCCAGGAAGTCGGGATCCTCGTACGGATCAGGGAAACGGATCATCCGTTCGTGTCCCCGGGTCGCGCCGCGCGGACCGCCCAGACCACCCGCCGTGTTCACCACCGCGCTGCCCACCGGCAGCCCGGCCGCCGAGTCGTTCGCCGGCTCCAGCACCGCCGAACCGCCGGGCAGCGCGACCCGCACCGGGAACCGGCCGAGCAGCGGATCACGCGGCCCGCCGATGCCCAGGTCACCCTCGCCCGCCAGCACCAGGTGGATCCCGTACGACCGGCCGGCGCGGGCCACCGCGTCCAACCGGGCCAGCAGGTCGGCGGCGAGCCGGTCCCGCTCGCGCAGCGCCAGCGGGAAGTTGTCGACCACGCAGACGATCCGGGGCAGCGGCTGGTGCTGCCGCAGCTCGGCGTAGCGCTGCCCACCCGCCCGCCGGGACGCCTCCTCGCGGCGGCGCAGCTCCGCCTCCAGCTCGCCGAACAGGTCGGCCACGTACTCGCGGTCGGCCGCCATCCCGGCGGCGCGCACCTGCGGCACCCAGGAGCGGTCCCGCTCGGTCTGCAGGAACTCCACGAAGGACTCGCCGTCGGCCAGGTCGGCCAGGTAGAGCACCAGTTCGTCCGGGCCGTACCGGGCGGCGAGGCCGAACAGCGCGGCGGTCAGGAACGCCGACCGGCCCGCCTGGCCCCGGCCGCTGACCAGCCAGTGCGGGGTCAGCTCGGTGAAGCCCAGGCTGACCGGGCGCCCCGCGGCGTCACCAACAGTGGTGCTCAGCCCGTCCGCCGAGCCGGCCGCCCAGAAACCGTCGGCCGGCAGCAGATCGCCCAGGGACAGGCGGGAGCCGTCCTCGATCTGCCGGACCAGCCGCGCGCACACCTCCGCGACCAGGTCGGCGGGCGGATCCTCGTCGAGGAACACGGGCGAGTTCAACCCGCCCGGCGGTTCGGCGCCGGGACTGCCGAAGCCCACGCCGGGCGGGTCAGCGACCAGCGCGTACGCGGTGCGGACCGTGACCGCCGTGGCGCGTGGCAGAGGACTGCCGTCCGGCCAGCCGGCGAGCACCAGATGCAGCCCGGCACGTGGCCCGCCCTCGGCCAGCCCGGCGAGCCGGTCCAGGTCCGCGGTGGTCGTACCGTCCGGCAGCGCGGCGACCACGAGCAGCAGAGTCCGGTCGTGCCCGCGCTGCCGGGCCGTCCCGGCAGCCACCCACTGCTCCGCCTCGGCCAGCACCGCACGCATCCCGGTGAGATCGGTGGCGGGCGGCGGCAGCAGGCCGGCGTCGGCGAGCGGCGCGTACCCGGCGAAGGTCTCACCGGAACCGCCGTCGACCGCACGCGCCAGCAACGCGCCCGCCGGCGTGGCGGCGAAGACGCGCAGCAGCAGCGCGCGGAGCAGCCCGGCCACCCGGGCGTCGGAGGCGTCCGCATCGAGACTCACATGGCCGTTGCCGAGCAGCGGCACCAGCGCGGGGAAGCGGGCGTCGTCGAGCGGCGCGGCGGTGCCCACCCGGACCAGCGGCGGCAGGCCGTCACCGGGCGGCGTCGTCGCGGTCAGCGACTCCAGCGACCCGCCGGCCCAACCCGGCGCCGCCACGTCGGCTGCCGTCCGCAGGCGCTCGGCCAGCTCGTACTGCCGGTGATGGTCGGCCGGCGCGGGCCGGATCTCGTCGAGGATGCCCGCCGCGGCAGTGGCGGCGGCCTCGGCCCGACGGTGCAGCGCGGCGGCCCGGCCGGCGCGCGACTTCGGAGTCGCCACCGCGTCCACCTCTCTTTCCGAGGCCGACATGTCCTCCCCGAGGAGAGACGGTAACCCAGGCGGCGGCCGTCCACCGGGATGTCGGTCGGCGCGGTGAACTGGTCGGCGGTGAGCAGCCTCACCCCGCCGCCGGTCGGCGCCCGCCCGGCGGTTCGCCACGATCCGCCGCTTCCAGGCATTGGGTACGCGAGGCGCAGCCGATAGCCTCAGGAGGTGGAATCAGTGCAGCCCCCCGCCGGTTCCCAGGTGTCCCGAGTACCGGCGCAGCGGACCCCGCCGGAGCAGTTGGCGCCCCCCGTGCCCGCTCCCACCCCGGTACGCCCCAAGCGCCCGGTCCGCACGGTGCTCGCGGTCGTCGCGGGAGTGCTGGCGGTGCTGTGCACTGTCGGCGGGGTGGCCGGGTTCGTGCTGTACGACCGCGCTACCGCCCCGGACCGAAGCGCCCCCGACGTCGTGGTGGACAACTATCTGCGAGCCTTCCTCGTGGACCGCAACGACACGAAAGCCGAGGAATTCGACTGCGATGGAAGGGCAGACGCGGAAGCATTGCGTGCGCTTCGCGACGACCTTTTAGCCCGGGAGCAGCGCTTCAACACGACGATCTCGGTGAGCTGGGGCCCGCTGGCCGTCCAGCAGTCCGGCGACTCCGCGGTGATCGAGGTCGAACTCATCATCTCCGCCTCCGTCGAGGGCATCTCACAGAGCGATCGACAGCGGTGGCGTTTCGAGACGAGACGCGAGGACGGGTGGGGCGTCTGCTCGGCACAACGCGCTGCTTGACACGACTACTCGAGCCAGAGCAGGTGCACCGGCACCTCCAACGTGGTCGGCGCCTGCCCGCGCCAGGCCCACCGGTACCACTCCAGCTCGGGGGCCACCCGCACGCAGATGTCGCCGTCCGCGCCGGAGTAGGTCTCGGTGACGGCGCGCAGGTCGCGTCGCTCCACGCCGTCGTCCACGTGCACCACGCGTCGCCCGGTCACCGCGTCCGCCTCGAACACCGGCGTGGGCGGCCGGCGTTCCGGCACGTCCAGCGAGACCAGCCGGAGTCCCGAGGTGGTCGTCGATTCAGTCGCCGGACGCCGTTCGCCGATGGTCTCCACCCAGACCCGTTCCACGGGCACCAGCGGCGCGAACACCTCCACCTGCTCGGCCTCGGCCCGGTACCACTCGTGTTCCGGGATCACCGGTACGTAGGTGCGGCTGCCCTGCACCACCCGCTCGTCGGCCCGCAGGTCGCCACGCCAGCCGAGACCGGGCAGGCCGACCAGCACGCGGCGGCCGCGCAGTTCGGTCCCGCCGGTGGCGGGCACGGTCTCCACCGGCCGGGGCGGCAGCGGCGCCCAGTCCGGCCGGTCGGCGAACGGGTCGGGCAGGGGGTTGCTCATCCGCGCGGCCTCACTCGGTCTCGCCGAGGGGCGCGCCCCGCTTGCGCATGAAGGGAACCGGGTTCTCCGCCCCGTTGCTGGACCGGTCGCCGTCCTTGTGCACCTCGAAGTGCAGGTGGGGACCGGACGAGTTGCCGCTGCTGCCGGCGAACCCGATGACCTCGCCCGCCTCGACCGCCTGCCCCGGCACCACGCGGGGTCGTTCGACCATGTGGCAGTAGCGGGTGATGAACCCGCCGGCGTGCAGGATGTCCACGAACCATCCGCAGCCACCCTTGTTCGGCCAGCCGTCCCGGTCGCAGTCCCGCCGCCCGGAGCGGTCGGGGTCGCAGCGGGCCACCAGTACCCGGCCCGCCGAGGCGGCGTGGATCGGGGTGCCCTTCGAGGCGGCCAGGTCCACGCCGTGATGGCTGGGACGGGCCGTGGTGCGGAAGCCGGAGACCACGCCGCCTGGCAGCGGCGCGGTCCAGCCGGAGGCTGCGATCCGGTCGCCGGCGGCGGCGTCGCACACCGCCTTGCCGGCGATCTCCACGGTCCGGGCGGCACCGCCGGCCAGCGCGTCGACGATGCGCCCGGCCAGTTCCTCGTGCTTGGCGTAGGCGTCGGGGTAGGCGCTGACCTGGACCTGTTGGGCGACCACTGTGAGCGGGCGCTGCTGCCAGTTCGGCACCTTCTCCATCTTCTGGTAGAACTTGCGGGCCGCGTACGAGGGCGTCATCCGCTGCTCGACACTGCCCCACCCGGGCCGCTGCTGGAACAGGCCGAGCGAGTCGTGGTCGGCGCCCACTCCCTCGTGCGGCAGCGCGAGCGACGCCGGGACGGTGCTGTTCGCGAGGTTGCGCAGCGCTGATTCCTGCATCGCGGTGGCCAGCGCGATCACCCAGCCGCGAGCGGGGAGCTTCATGTCCTGGCCGACCTTGATGATGACCGCGGCGTTGCGCAGCTGGCGTTCGCCGTACTCGGCGAAGCGCGGCATGTCGCCGGTCAGGTCAACCTGGTAGGCCGGGTCGCAGTTCAGGGCCGCGAGCTTCGGGTCGTCCTCGTCGCCGCCCAGTTCGGTGAGGAGGAAGGCACCGGCCCCGCCGACGCAGCAGAGCAGGGCGAGCACGCTCGTGACGGCGGTGGCGATCATGCCCAGCCGCAGCTTCCGCCGGATCTGTCCGGAGACGGCCGGACCGGCGGTCACGACCGCTCCCAGTCGATCGCGTCCACCAGCCAGGGCCCGTCCGGTGCGACGAGTTCGAGCCGGAGCGTGCCGTTGTCCAGCGGAACCAGCGCTTCCACGAAGGACTCGGTGCGGGGCCGGAGCGTCGGGGCGCCCGTCGTCCTCCGTGCGGGCACGGTCTCCGGGTCGGCGCCTGTCATCTTCTCGGCCAGCGCCGGGGTGGAGAGCGGCCGCAGGCGGGCCTGCCAGGCGTCGCCGCTGCTGCCCGGGCCGCTCAACCACGCGGTGGTGAACCGCCCGGCGACCTGCTCCGGCGTGTCCTCGCCCGGCCGGGTCCTCGGGGCGACAGCGGCCGGTGGGCTGGCCAGCACGCCGTCGTCGCCGGCCTCCGGGTCCGCGGTGCTGATCGGCTGGGTGGGGCGGCTGGTGAGGCCGAGACCGGATTCGCCAGGGCCGGCGACGAGGCGGGCCGCGCCGATCACGCCGAAGACCAGCACGGCGATCACGAGAGCGACACCGATCCGGGACCGGAGAACCCGGGTGAAGAGGAATTCCAGCGCGCGTCGCACCGGACTCACCGGGCCTCGGAGCGGATGCGCGGCGCCGGCCGCGCCGGGGAGGCGCTGCGGCCCGCCGAGTCCGGCCGGTAGACGGCGTAGGAGGGCGTCTCCTCCGGCACGTCCGGATCGGTCCAGGTCGACGGTGCGCGCCGGGGGCGGGGCGTGCCGGCGGGGCGTGCGGTCGCGGGCGTCTCCTCCGGCCGTTCCCGCCCGTCCGGCCGTTCCCGTTCGGCGGGAGTGGCGCTGTGCGCCGGATCCTCGTGCCGGGCCTCCGGCCGGAGGCTGCGCTGGTCCGCAGTCACGGTGCGACGCTTGCCGATCGCCGGTTCGTTGGTGCCGCCGGGCTCGGCCACGTCCAGCCGGGCGGCGATCCGCATGTCCCTGAAGAACCGCCGGTGCCAGGAACCGGCCGAGCTGACCGCTTCGCTGCTGTCCTTGCCGCCGAGCTGGGTGATCCGGCGGTACGGCCGCAGCAGCAACCAGCCGACCACCCCGCAGAGCCAGACCAGCACCACCTGGAGCCAGCCGGGAAGCGTGGCGGTGTTCATGATCAGGTCGACGGCGAAGAGGTAGATGGCCGCTCCGGTACCGAAGATGGCGATGTTGAAGACCGCGGCGACCACCGCGTTCGCCAACCGCCGGAGGCCGGCGCTGGCCGGGCGCATCAGGCCGACCGTGCCGAGAATCGGCGCGGCGATCACCGCCCAGCGGAAGATCAGGAAGCCGAGCAGCACCAGCAGCGAGGCGGTGAGGTCGAACATCGCGAACAGCACCGAGGCCAGCACCGCGATGAACCCGGCGCCGATCCGGTCCATGTCCTTGGTGCCCTTGAGGTACTCGTACGCCTCCGGGTCCTCGGTCTCGATCTGCTGGGCGACACGGGCCCACTGCTGTTGCTTGGCCTTGATCGTGCCCTCGCGAGTCGCCGGGTTCTGGCGAAGCTTTTCCGCTTCCTCCCAGGTCAGGGACTTGGCGTCGTACAGGGCCGGGCCGTACTTCTTGGCGGTCTCGCTGTCCGCCGAGCCGAGCACACCACGCAGCCAGTTCCGGTAGAGCATCGTCTCGGTGGCGGTGTCGCTCGCGCGCACAGCGGGTAGCCGCTTGTCGACACAGGCGCTCGGGTTCGGCAGTGCGCACTTGTCCGGCGGGATGGTCTTGGACGAGGGACCGACCGCGTCGTGCACGACGCCGAGCGTGGTGATCAGCGTGCTGTCGGCGATGTTCGCGGACTTGACCGGCCAGGCGGCCAGCGCGGTCACCGCCACCATCACCAGCAGCGCCCACCCGGCCGTGGTCATCGCGTTGCTCATGTCCGACTGGCGGGACCGCCAGAGCAGGTAGAGACCGACCACGCAGACGGTGACGATGCCGAAGACGCTGAACACCTTCTGGTAGACGGCCTTCGTGGCCTGCTCCACGAGCGGGTCGGCCCAGCTCCACATCGTCCGCGGATCCCAGGCCCGCTCACGCAGCGCGTTCGAGGCGCCGATCACCGCGTTGGCGAACATGAACTCGCCGTTGGCGACCATCGTGGTGAAGCGGTAGTCCGGATGCAGGACCGAGGAGGCGCAGCCGCCGTCGATGTCGTACGTGTTGTAGCTGTACCCGGCGTACCCGTAGTCGCTGTAGAGACCCTTCGGGCCGGGCTCCTTCGCCGAGTCGGGCCGGGACGCGAACCAGCCGGCCAGGCCCGAGTCCGGTGCGGCGGGCACCGGCGCGTTGCGGCACTCGACCTGGTCCTCGCTGACGGCCTTGAGCCTGCCGACGCAGGACCGGAAGTCGGCCTGCCACTCCTTGGTGGTGCACAGCTCGGCGCGCGCCTGGGTGACCGGCGCGGCGGCGTACGCGGGTGTGGCCGCCCCGATCACCGGCCAGGAGATCGTGGCCCCGGCGAGTACGCCGAGCGCGAGGAGGAGCGCCGCGATCCGTGCCCGGGCCCTCACCATGTCACGCCTCCAGGTCAGCCAGGACGGTCGGCAGTATCCCGGCGGCCTGGGCGACCGCGGCGGGGGTGGTGTCCAGGTGCTCCAGCAGCCCGTCGACGTACGACACGTCGACCCGGACCTTCTGCACGCGCCCGTCGACGTCGCGCATGACGAACTCGCGGAAGCCGAGCCGGTTGGCCGATCCGCTGTCCGCCTGGGAGAGCGAGGCGAGTGTGGCCTCGTACCCGTCATCGACGGGCACCCGCAGCAGGCGCAGCGCCTCGGAGGCGATCTCGCTGTCCTCCGCGATCCGGCCGACGAAGACGGTGGAGACGAGGTTCTGCACGTCGAGGCCGAGGATGTCCTTCGGGTTCTGTGAGGCGACGAGCGCCGCGAGGTTCCACTTACGGGAGTCGCGGGCGAGCCGGACCAGGAATGACCGCCCGGACCGCCAGCCCTCCATGAAGTGCGCCTCGTCGAGGCCGACGAGTTTCCGGGAGGACATCGACCCGCCGTAGCAGCGGCGCACGGCGAGCCGGTGCGCGGTGTGCAGCATCGGCAGCGCGAGCGCCTCCTCGGCCGACCAGTACTCCCGCTCGATCTTCAGGTCGGGGAGCCGCAGACCGGCCATGGTGATGACGGTGAGCGCGGCGTCGGCGCCGAGCAGCCCGTCCGGCGGCCGGCCGAAGAAGAGCATGGCCAGCGGCATCTCGGCGGTGTCGAGCAGTAGGTGGGCCAGTTCGCGACCGGCGTCGTCGTCGAGCCCCTGGAGGCAGGTGACCACGTCGTCGAGCGTGGAGGTCTCCTCGGCCGGCACCTGGCGTACGGCGTGCCGGAACAGCGTGGCGGTTGACGCCTCCCGGGCGACCTGCGGCGGCACCAGCATCATGCAGATGTCCTGCACCAGCATCCGGCGCTCGGCGCGGGCGTTCGACACGCCGATCTCGAATTCGCGGTCGCCCGCCGCCCCGGCGCCGAACTCGCTGCGCAGCGGCGTCGGGATCAGCGCGTACGGCGCGAGTGTGCCCTGTTCCGAGCCGGTCAGGTTGAGCACCCGCGAGTACGGGGCCAACTCGGGCATGGCGCAGAGCCGGGCCAGCGGGCCGGACGGGTCGAGCAGCGTCACCTGCACGCCGCGGCGTGCGGCCAGGTAGCCGAGCGCGCCGAGCAGCGTCGACTTGCCGCCGCCCGGTTCGGCGACGAAGACGGCGAGGCCGGAGCGCTCGCGTACCTCCATCGGGAAGTGCAGGTCGAGGAAGACGGGGCGGCGGCAGGTGCCGGCGGTCCGTCCGATCAGGTCGCCGCGCCGGTCACCCACTGTGGACGCGGCCTGCGGCAGCGCGGCGGCGAGCAGGTTGACGGGCATCCGCCGGACGTAGCCGGTGTTGGCGATCGGCTCGCCGGGGATGAACTCGCGGGCCAGCCAGTCCTGGTTCTTCGGGTGCTGGAGCGAGATGCGCAGCTCGCGGGAGTAGAGCTGGATGAGCCGCCGGGCCCGTTCCAGGCACTCATCCCGGGTACGGCCGCCGACCGCGACCCGGTGCCAGCCGTGTGCCCGGGCCGAGTCGACGGGCAGGCCGGTGGTCATCTCGTCGCCGATCACCAGCGCGCGTTTGGCCAGTCGTTCCAGCTCCGGCGGCGCGTCGATGCCGTGCTCGGCGTAGTCGAGCTGCTGCGAGCGGATCATCCGCAGCCGGTGTTCGAGGTTCCGGAAGGAGTCGTTGGGGCCGAGGATGTCGACCCGGGTGGACAGCTCCATCGGCCACGGCAGCCGCTCGTGGAAGTGCAGCCAGGGCTCGTGCCGCTCGGGGATCTCCAGCGGTTCCATCCGGCCGACCGCGAGCACGGCGACGTGGCGTTCCTCGCCGGTCATCCGGTTGACCAGTTTCACCGTCGAGCCGTACGGGGTGCGGTAGCGCTCGACCTGCTCGGTGAGGGCGAGCAGGTCGCCGCGTTCCCACCGGCCGTCGGTGATCGGGGACAGGACGCCGGGCGGCGCCATGCACAGCGCCACCGAGCGGTAGAGCAGCCACTCCAGTTCGGGCGCGGTGACCCGCCGCCCGCGCATGCCGAACGCGCCGAGGACCTCGTCGAACTGCTCGACGGTGCGGCTCAGCCGGCGCCGCTCGCCGTCGGCGGTGCCCCGGCCGAACGTGCGCAGCAGGCGTTCGGTGAGCGAGTCGCCGAGTGACCGGCGGGCGAACGTGACACCGAGGTAGGTCTGGCCCTCGGCGTGGTTGACCGCCATCAGGTGCCGCTGGGCGGCGACCAGGTGGTCGGCCCAGCCGGTGGTGCCGGGTACGTCGGGCAGCGGGGCGGTGGTGTGCGCGTCGATGGTGCGGGCCCACTCGTCGGCGGGGAAGGGCCGGGTGGTGCGGCGCAGGTGCAGCCGGAACCCGGCGAGCCCGGCGTACTGCTCGGAGATCGCCGAGAGCAGGGCCTCGCGTTCGGCGTCCGGCCGGAACGCCCACCGCACCTCGGGCAGCCAGTACCAGGCGGTGACCGTGTTCGGGGTGAAGGTGAGGTGGCCGGCGATCTCGGTGACGGCCAGCTCGACCGACGGATCCCGGTCGCCGAACTTGATTTTCGGGGCGCGGACCCGGACCGGCTTGGTGGGCCGGTTCCGGCGCTCCGGCGTGCGCTGCCGGGGCGGCGCCACCTCACGGTGGGCCGGACGGCCGACCTCGCGCGACGGCGCCGCTCCGGCCGCGGGCGGGTCGGCCGGAGCGGGATCCGGCTCCCGGTTGTCGGTGGGAGCAGGCGGGGGCGCGGGGGCGTGGATCGGCGGGGGCGGCGGTAGCGCCGGCTCGGGCTCGGCCGGGGGCCGGAGCGCGGGCAGCCGGTCACCGGCCTGCTGCGGCACCCGGCTGCGCGACGGCGGCGGGGCGAGCGCGGCGGGCGGGTCGGGCAGGGGCGGCTCGACCGGCAGCGGCGCGGCGTGCACGGGCTCGGGCCGGGGACGCCCGACCGCGCGTACCCCGGGGGCCTGCTCGCGGGCCGGTGGTTCCGGTTCGGTCCGGGGCGCCGGCTCGACCGGCACGGCGGGCTGGTGCGGGATCGGCAGGGGTTCGCGGCCGACCCCGCGGCGGGGCGGCGCCACCACCGGCTCGACCGGTGCCGGCGTGGACGCGGCGGGACGCCGCCGGGGCTGCGCGCCGCCGAACAGGTCGAGGAAGGGCGAGTCGATGTCGCCGTCGGGGCGTACCGGTTCACGCGGGCTGAGCGGGCGCGGCGGCTGGAAGACGCCGACGCGACCGTGCCCGGGGCTGGTGACGAGCGCACTGTCCAGGACGACCTCGTCCAGGTCCTCGTCCGGTGGGTAGTCGAACGATCGCGCACGGTTACCGGTCGGCCCGGCCGGACGCCCGGCCGGGGAACCCGGCGTGGAAGAGCGACTCATGCGACCGCCTCACCCGCGTCGTTCGTCTGCACGGTTGTCGTACGCCCGGTCATGCCAGTTCCTCCCGGATCCTGATCCGGCTCGCGACGAGCCGCGGATCCCGCTGCTCGGTGGCCGGTTCCCGGGTGCGTCGCCAGTCGGTCAGCGCGGTCCGGATGACCATGCGCGCGGGCCGGTCCGGGTCGACGTACCGGAAGATGAACGAGGTCGTCACGATCGCCAGCGAGATCTCCCAGGCGGGGAACAGTTCGACCTGGAGCGTGAACAACCAGTGGATGAACATGTAGAGGGGTACGAGCAGCATGAACAGGCCGTACTGGGCGTACGGCAGGTGAACGGGAAGGGTGTACCCGGGCGGCCCCAGGTAGACGAGGCGTGCCCGGTAGATGTCGTCGTCGGTGCGCAGCCGCATCGTCGCCCAGCGCCCTACTCGAAGATCAGGTTGATCAGGTAGTCGCCGACGAAGAAGAGTGTTGCCGCTCCGGCGATGAAGGCCAGGCCGATGATGGCGATGGCCGAGCTGGTCAGCACCTTCGAGATCTCGCCCCGGCTGGCCCGGCCGATGAAGATCACCCCGAGGACCGCGAGCAGGATCGGTGCGATCTTGCTGGCGAAGAAGGTGACGACGTTGTCGGTGTCGATGCCCTTCGGGGCCGGCTCGGCGAGTGGAGTCGACGCCAGGGTGTGGAGCGCGTGGTCCACGGCACTGGACGCCGTTGCCATGAGCTCGATGGCGATCACTGGAAACCTCCCCAAGGTCGCGGCCGGCGGCGCCGCGTTGGTGCAAGTAGGCAAGCCTGGCGGGATGGTGCTCGTCAGAGACAGCGCCGTCGACGCTGAGTCAGTCGCCCACCACGTAGAGTGGTGAGTTTTGGGGGGATTCTTCCCGCTTCGGCCCTCCCTCCAGGCTTCGCCATCTCGATGCTGGGCAATTCCAAAGCGTACGGCCCGGCCACCTTTGCGACAAGCCGTGAAGAGTCGACCCCGGACGGCCCGGATGACCGATCGTACACCTGTTCCAATGCGCACGTCAGGGGTGCCGCGTCGCGCGCTCGCCCGGTGGCCGGAAGCCCGGCCGGCGAACGGTACTGTCGGGTCCGTGACCGATCTGGTACGGGCGGAGACCCCGGTGGTGATGGGCGTCCTCAACGTCACGCCCGACTCCTTCTCCGACGGCGGCAGATACGCCGATCTGGACGCGGCCGTCGCACACGGGGTGCGACTGCGCGCCGACGGCGCCGATCTGATCGACGTGGGTGGCGAGTCCACCCGGCCCGGCGCCGACCGGGTCGACGCGGAGACGGAGACCGCCCGGGTGCTGCCGGTGGTCCGCGAGCTGAGCGCCGCCGGCATCCGGGTCAGCATCGACACCAGCCGCGCCCGGGTCGCCGCGGCCGTCCTCGCCGCCGGCGCGTACGTGGTCAACGACGTCTCCGGCGGCCTCGCCGACCCGGACATGGCCCAGGTGGTCCGCGACGCCGGCTGCCCCTGGGTGCTCATGCACTGGCGGGGGCACTCGCGGGGGATGCGTGAGCTGGCCACGTACACCGACGTGGTGGCCGAGGTCCGGGACGAGCTGAGCCGGCGCGTCGACGCCGCGCTCGCCGCCGGGGTGGCCGCCGACCGGATCATCGTCGACCCGGGCCTGGGTTTCGCGAAGACCGCCGCGCACAACTGGTCGCTGAGCGCCCGCCTGCCCGAGCTGGTCGCCCTGGGCTTCCCGGTGCTGTTCGGCGCCAGCCGCAAGTCCTATCTGGGCAGGCTGCTCGCCGACCCGGCCGGCGAACCCCGGCCCACCGCCGGACGGGAGGCCGCGACCGTCGCGACGAGCGTGCTCGCCGTCGCGGCCGGCGCCTGGGGGGTACGCGTGCACGAGGTCCGCGACACCGCCGACGCGCTCGCCGTCTGGCGCGCCACCGGCAGCCCCCGGCTCGCCGCCGCGACCGGCGCGCGGCCCGCGACCGCGCCGCGGACAGAAACGCCGACCGGCGGCAGACGGCCGACGGAAGCGGCCACCCGCACGAGCGGAGGCGACCGATGACCGACCGGATCGAGCTGACCGGCCTGCGCGCGCACGGCCGGCACGGCGTCTACGACTTCGAGCGCGCCCAGGGGCAGGAGTTCGTGGTCGACGCGGTGCTCGAACTGGACCTGGGACCGGCCGCGCGCTCGGACGAGGTGACCGACACCGTCCACTACGGCGAACTGGCCGAACGCCTGGTCGCGGTGATCACCGGCGAGCCGGTGAACCTGATCGAGACGCTCGCCGACCGGCTGCTCGCGGTCTGCCTGGCCGAGCCGCTGGTGGCCGCCGCGGCGGTGACGGTGCACAAGCCGGAGGCCCCGATTCCGCACGCCTTCCGGGACGTCGCGGTCACGATGCGGCGTACCCGATGACCCGGGCCGTGCTGTCGATCGGCAGCAACCTGGGCGACCGCCTCGGCCACCTGCGCGGCGTGGTGGCCGCGCTCGGCGACCGGGTGCTGGTGGTCTCCGGCGTCTACGAGACTCCACCATGGGGGGACGCCGACCAGCCCGCGTACCTGAACGCGGCGGTGATGGCCGCGGACCCGGCGGCGACGCCGGAGGACTGGCTGGCCCGCGCCCGGACCGCGGAGGCGGCGGCCGGGCGCGCCCGCGACCCGCGACGACGGTACGGGCCGCGCACGCTGGACGTGGACGTGATCGCGGTCTGGGACTCCGAGGGTGAGCCGGTGCTGCGCGACGATCCCGAGCTGACGCTGCCGCACCCCCGGGCCCACCTGCGCGCCTTCGTGCTGCGCCCGTGGATCGACATCGAGCCGCACGGCCGGCTGCCCGGGCACGGCTGGCTGACCGACCTGCTCAACGCCGAGCCGCTCGCCGGGGACGCCCTGGAACTGAGCCCGCGGCCCGAACTGACGCTAGAGTCGGACACATGACCCGGAGGATCGTGGCCCGGCAGCGGCTAGTGGAGGAGGTGCGGTGAGCACCGATCGCTCCCCGCAGGGGCCCGACCGCTTCCGGATGGGGCCGACCCGGGCCTCCACGCTCGTCGTGGCCGGCCTGGCCGCCGCCGCGGTGGCCTGGCTGCTGATCAGCGGCTTCTACTACGACTTCGCGCCCGATCTGCCCTGGCTGCCGGTGATCACGCTGGCCGGCCTCGCCGTGCTGGAAGGCTACGCGGCGGTGAACACCCGGAGCCGGATCGAACGGCGGCCCGGCCGGGAGCCGGTGAACCCGCTGCTGGTCGCCCGGTTCGTGGTGCTGGCCAAGGCGTCCGCGCTGGCCGGAGCCATCTTCGCCGGCTTCTACGCCGGGCTGACCGGCTGGCTCTTCGTGGAGCGGACGAACGCGGCGGCGGGTGACCGCCCCGCCGCGCTCGGCGGCCTGATCGCCGCGCTGGCGCTGGTCGCGGCCGCGCTCTGGCTGGAACGCTCCTGCCGCGTCCCCGAGCAGGAGGACGACGAGGACCGCGCGCCGGGCGACCGGGAGACGCCCCACGGCCGTCTCTGAGGGTTCCCCCCACCCCGGCCCGGCGGTACCGTCCCTGGCTACCGGAGAGCGACGGCCGCCACCGGTCCGCCCGCCCGTGGGCCGGTCGCGGCCACCTGGGGAGGCGCGAGCCAATGGCGTACGACGATGCGGGCCGGACAGCGCCGCCGGAGACGTCGTCCGGGGTGCCCGCTGCCGTACTGGAGAACGTCTTCGACGACCCGGCGCACGGCGAACCCGGCCGGGACCGGATCGCGGTGCACGTGATCTGGGAGTTCGTGCTGCTCGCCGGACTGGTGACGATGGCCTGGCTGCTGTGGCGGGAGGACGCGGACGCGCTGCGCGGCGGTGCGCTGAAGGCCCTGCTCGTCGATGTGGCCGCGCTGGGCCTGCTCACGCTCGCCGCAGGCCTGAGCCTGCGGGCCGGCGCGGTGAACCTGGCGATCGGCCCGGTGGCGCTGGCCGCCGCGCTGCACTTCGCCGAGCAGGGCGACCGGGGCACGCGGGAGGCGCTGCTGCCGGCGCTGGCGGTGGCGGCGGCGGCCGGGCTGGCGCTCGCCCTGGCCGTGGTGGTGCTGCACGTACCCGGCTGGGCGGCGAGCCTGGCCGGGGCGGCCGGCGTGATCGTCCACCTGGAACAGCGGACCGGTCCGGTGACGGTGCAGGGTGACTACGACCCGAGCCGCAGTGCGCTCTACTTCTTCGTCGGCTTCGCCGCGATCGCAGTCCTCGGTGGCCTGTTCGCCGCGATGAAACCGGTACGCCGGATGATCGGCCGGTTCCGCCCGGTCGCCGACCCCGCCCGGCGGCGCGGCGCGGTGGCCGCCACGGTGACCGCGCTGGCGCTCGCCGGGGCCACGGTGCTGGCGATGCTCGGCGGCGTGCTGATCGCGGCGAACGGGGACGGCGAGGTCGCGCCCGGCACCGGCCTGGACTGGACCGTGCTGGCGGTCGGCACGGTCATGCTCGCCGGCACCAGCGCGTACGGGCGGCGCGGCGGGATCTTCGGCACGCTGTTCGCGGTCTGCCTCGTGGTGGTGTTCCTGGCGTGGACCGTGCCGTACGGCTGGACGGTCAGCCGGTGGGCGCTCGGCGGCACCGTGCTCGGCGCCGGGCTGCTCGTCACCCGGCTGGTCGAGACGTTCGGCCGTCCCCGTCCGGCGCCGGCGGGCGAAACCGCCCCGATCCGCCCGACCCGGGACGGCGCGTTGAGCGGCGGCTGGACGATGACTCCGCCGCCCGAGCCGGCCGACGCCTGGCCGTCGGTCCTGCCGGTACGCCAGGACGACTCCCCGGTCCAGGCGTGGGAGGCCCCGCGCTGGGACAGCGAGCCCCGGCGCTGGGACGCCGACGAGTGCTGACCATGGTGGCGGCCGTGCGTCCGGCGCGCCGAAGCTGATCTCGCCGGTTAGGCTCGGCGGCATGAGCGAGACTCCTGCCCCCGGCGGCCGCACCTTCGACGAGCTCGACAAGCTCTCCACCGAGGAGTTGCGCGAGCAGGCGTTCGACCTGGCGCGCGAGCGCCGCGACGTGAAGTTCTTCTGGTCGGTCCTGCGGCACCTGCCCAACGCCGACGAGGCCGCCGCGCTGGACGGCGCGCCGAACTCGATCGGCCCGACCATCGACGAGGCGAACGCGCTCTGGCGTGAGCTGACCGGGCACGGCTACGACGAGTCCGCGCCGCTGCTGCGCGCCGCCTTCATCGACTACCTGATGAAGCACTGAGGTCGATGACGGCCCGCCGGGGGGCGGCGGCCGATCGGTTACGCAGGTTTGCCCGGCGGGACCGGCCGGGAACTGACCGCCGCATGGCCTTGAGCAACCGCCCCCGCACCGTCTCCCGGTACGGCACGGCCGCCGGCACCGGCACGCTCGCCGCGTTCCTGCTCGTCGCCGTCGGCGGCAGTCCGATGTACGTGGACTGGGCGCAGCGCGGCACCGACCCGACCGGTGCCGGCGGCTGGTTCCTGCGGCTGCTCGCCTGGCCGTCCTGGCGGTGGCAGGCCGACGAGGGCGTGTTCGCCACCAACCTACGGGCGATCCTGCTGCTCGTGCTGGCCGCGGCGCTGCTGTACCTGCTGCCCGGCCCGCAGGTCGACCGGGTGACGTCCTCCGGCAGCCAGTTCCTCTCCGGCTGGGGCGCGTACGCGCTCGCGGGCGGGCTCAGTGCCCTGCTCGCCACGCTCCTCGGCCCGCACGGCTCGCTGTTCGCCGCGTTCCAGGCGGCCAGCACCGGCGTCACGTACGGGTTCTTCGCCGGCTGGATCGTCGGCCTGGCCAGCCTCGGCGGCCGGGCCTGACCTCAGTCCACGGCACCCAGCGTCAGCAGCCGGGTCCGGGCGAGCAGTCCCACCGCCCGGCCCTCCTCGGTGACCACCGCGTGCTCCGCGCCGGAGGTGAGCAGCGCGCCGAGCGCGTCGTACGCCGAGTCGCCGAGCGCCACAGTGGGCAGGCCGCTGCCGCCGCCGGCCGGGAGCGGGTCGAGCACCGCGCGGGTCACCGGGGTCACGGCGAGACGCCGGATGCCCCGGTCGGCGCCGACGAACTCGCGGACGAAGTCCGAGGCGGGCGAGCCGAGCAGCGCGGCGGGTGCGTCGTACTGCTCCAGCCGGCCGCCCTCGGACAGCACCGCGATCCGGTCGCCCAGCCGGACCGCCTCGTCGAGGTCGTGGGTGACCAGCACGATCGTCTTGCGCACCTCGGCCTGCAACCGCAGGAACTCCTCCTGCAGGCGGGTCCGGACGATCGGGTCCACCGCGGAGAACGGCTCGTCCATCAGCAGCACCACCGGGTCGGCGGCGAGCGCGCGGGCCACACCCACCCGTTGCCGCTGCCCGCCGGACAGCTCGTGCGGGTAGCGCCGGCCGAACTGGGCCGGATCGAGACCGACGAGTTCCAGCAGTTCGCCGACCCGGTCCCGGGTCCGCTGCTTCGGCCAGCCCAGCAGCCCCGGCACTGTCGCGACGTTCGCGGCGACGGTCTGGTGCGGGAACAGGCCGACGTTCTGGATGACGTAGCCGATGCGGCGGCGCAACGCCACCGGATCGACCCGGGTCACGTCGTCGTCGCCGAGCAGGATGCGCCCGTCGGTCGGCTCGATCAGCCGGTTGATCATCCGCAGCACCGTCGACTTGCCGCAGCCGGACGGGCCGATCAGCACCACCAGCTCACCGGCGGCGACCTCCAGGCTCAGCTCGCGTACCGCCTCGGTGCCGTCCGGGTAGCGCTTGCGGATGCGCTCCAGCGTGATCGACGCCGCGCCGCCTCCGGCGGCGCTTCCCGGGGTACCGTCCACGTGTGTCCCTCCACCTGAGCTACCGGGCCGACCCGGGTAATCCGTGGTTCTCCTGGCAGTACGTGCGGGACAACTCTGACACGATCCTCGCCGCGCTGCGGGAGCACACCTCGCTCACCGCCCGCGCCGTGGTGATCGCCGCGCTGGTGGCGCTGCCGCTCGCGGTGCTCGCGTACTGGTTCCGGTCGCTGTCGGCGCCCATCCTGGCGGTGACCGGGGTGCTCTACACCGTCCCGTCGCTGGCGTTGTTCGCGTTCCTCGCGCCCTACCTGGGCATCGGCGCGATCACCGTGCTCACCGTGGTGGCGCTGTACGCGTTGCTGGTGATCGTGCGCAACGCGCTGGCCGGGCTGAACCAGGTGCCGCCGGAGGTGCGCGAGGCCGCCGAGGGCATGGGGTACGGCAGGTGGGGCCGGCTGTTCCGGATCGAACTGCCGCTGGCGCTACCCGGCATCCTCACCGGCGTACGGCTCGCGACCGTGTCGACTGTCGCGCTCGTCACCGTCGGGGTGGTGGTCGGCCGGGGCGGGCTCGGCCAGCTCATCTTCGCGGGCTTCCAGAACAACTTCTACAAGGCGCAGATCATGGCCGGCACGGTGCTGTGCGTTCTGCTGGCGCTGGTGCTCGACCTGGTGCTGGCGGGCGCCGGACGCCTGCTCACCCCCTGGCTGCGCGGGAGGTCCGCCCGGTGAACCCCGTCGAGCAGGCAGTGGTCTGGCTGAACGACCCGCTGAACTGGACCAACCCCGGCGGCGTGCTGGACCGCCTCGGCGAGCACCTCAGCATGTCGGCGCTGGCGGTGCTGCTGGGCTGCCTGGTGGCCTGGCCGATCGGGCTCTGGCTCGGGCACAGCGGCCGGGGCGGCGGGCTGGTCCTGCTGGTCTCCAACGTCACTCTGGCGATCCCGACGCTGGCGCTGCTGACCATCCTGCCGCTGACGTTCCTCGGCTTCGGCCGTCCGGCCGTGGTGGTGGCGCTCGCGGTCTTCGCGGTCCCGCCGCTGCTGGCGAACGCGTACACCGGGGTGCGGCAGGCCGACCCGGAGGCCCGGGACGCGGCCCGGGGGATGGGTCTGTCCGGCGGGCAGGTGCTGCGCCGGGTGGAACTGCCGCTCGCCGTGCCCTACCTGGCGGCCGGCTTCCGCACCGCGGCGGTGCAGGTGGTGGCCACCGCCGCGCTCGCCTCGTTCGTCAACGGCGGCGGGCTGGGCCAGATCATCCGGGCCGGATTCGGGCTCGACATCGCCGTCGGCGGCGGTCAGATCATCGCCGGCGGGGTCCTGGTGGCCGGGTTGGCGCTGCTCGTCGAGGGGGTCCTCGCCCTGGTGGAGCGGGCGGTGACGCCGCGCCCGCTGCGTCGCGTACGCAGGCGGGCGAACCGCCGCGCGACGGCTGCGACGACCGGCGGTTGAGCCGCCGGTGACGATCGGGTGACGAAAACCGCTCCGAGTTTGTCGGTCGGGTGCGGAGGATATTGGCTGGAGTCGCGGGTGGCCGTCCGGATCGCCCGTCGGACACGCGGCCGGCCCGAGAGGGCCGCGCCGGGACACGGAAGGCGGGCACTGAATGCGCGCGCGTACGACATTGGCCGCGGGGGCGCTCGGCGCACTCACCGCTGCTGTTCTCCTCACCGGCTGCGGCGACGCCGGCTCGTCCGGCACCGACGCGCCCGAGCAGGGCGCCTCGGGGGCGGGCTGTGCTCCGGTGGCTGGAGACCAGCTCGTCGTCCTGACCGACGACAAGAAGCTCCAGAACACCGACAACGTCATCCCGGCGATCAACGCGAAGGCGGCCACGCCGCAGCTCGTCGCCGCGCTGGACAAGGTCTCCGCGAAGCTCGACACCCCGAAGCTGATCCAGCTGAACCGGGCGGTCGACGTCGACCGCAAGACGCCCCAGGTCGCGGCGCAGGAGTTCGCCTCCGCCAACGGCGTGACCGACGGGATCGAGAAGGGCCCGGGCGGCCAGATCACTGTCGGCGCCGGCAACTTCAGCGAAAGCCAGACCCTCGCCGAGCTCTACAAGATCGCGCTCACCGCGGCCGGCTACGAGGTCGAGGTGCAGACCATCGGCAACCGTGAGCTCTACGAGCCGGCCCTGGAGAAGGGGCAGATCCAGGTCGTCCCGGAGTACGCCGCCACCATGGCGGAGTTCCTCAACACCAAGGCCAACGGCAAGGACGCCCAGCCCGTCTCCTCGCCGGAGCTGGACAAGACGGTCGCGGCGCTGAAGACCGAGGGTGACAAGGCCGGCCTGGTCTTCGGCCAGCCGTCCCAGGCGCAGGACCAGAACGCGTTCGCGGTGACCAAGGCGTTCGCCGACAAGTACGACGTGTCCACGCTCTCCGAGCTGGCGGCGAAGTGTTCCGGGCAGGCCACCGTGCTGGCCGGGCCGCCGGAGTGCCCGCAGCGGCCCAAGTGCCAGGCCGGCCTGGTCGAGGTCTACGACTTCAAGGCCGGCTCGTTCAGCTCGCTGGACGCGGGCGGCCCGCAGACCAAGAACGCTCTGAAGACCGGCTCGGCGAGCGTCGGCCTGGTCTTCTCCTCCGACGCGGCGCTGGCCACGAGCTGACGCACCACCGCCGGCCGGCGCCACGCGTGCCGGCCGGCGGCACGGCCGCCCGGTTCGACGGGCCGCTGATCGAGTGGCGCCGACCCGTTCCCCTCGGGTGGAACTCTCGGTACTCTGCTCAGCCATGCCCGCCTCGGTCGCGCCCGCCGACAAGAGCACGCCCACTCTGCTCACCGTCCTGTTCTGGGTCGGTGTGGGGCTGGCGCCCCTGGCCGCGCTCATTCTGCTGATCGCCGACGGCAACGGCTCGCTCCGGTTCGGCGCCGTCCTGGCGATCCTCGCCGTCGTGCTCATCGGTCTGTCCACCGCGCTGCGCCCGGAGAGCGGTTCCGGGGGCGTGGCGTCCGAGGAACTGCGCGAGGAGTTGGCGCAGCTCCGGCGGGAGCTGCGAGCCGAGATCGTGGCCGCCGCCCAGCGCGGCAACCAGGCGCTCGACCAGGCACGCCGGGCCGAGGAGATGGCCGGCGCGATCAGGCACCGGCTCGACGCGGCCGCGGCCGGACTGGCCTCCGCGCCCGTCTCGGCGTCGACCTCCGCGTCGGCGCCGGAGCGCCCCAGTGGTGCGGCGCGGGTGCCGGTGACCGGCACGTCCGACGCCGGCCGGGCGCACCCGGCCGGCCGGGACGACGACGAACCGCCCCGGCCGGCGTACTCCGGCGGACGCTACGGAACCGACCACGACACGGACCCGCCCCGTACCGGCCACCACGACACCGACCCGCCCTGGGCCGGCCGCCACGACATGGACCCGCCCCGGGCCGGTCGCCACGACGCCGACCCGCCCTGGACTGGCCGCCACGACGCCGAGCCGCCCGGAGTCGGCCGCTACGACTCCGAGCCGTCCCGGGCGGGCCACCACGACTCGGAACCGGCGCGGACCGGCCGGCTCGACGCCGAGCCGGCGCGGGCCACCGCACGTCCGGACCGGCCGGTGAGCGGGGTCTACGGCGCGGCGCGGGTGTCCGAGCCGGCCGACCGGCCGGAGAGCCGCCCGGTCGGCGTGGTGCACCACACCGAGACGGTGCACGTCACCACCCGGCACACGATCGTCGGCGGCGGTGAACCGACCGGCACCCGGTACGGCGGATTCCGCGGCGGCTGGCCGGACGAGGACCGGTCCCGCGGCGCGGAGGCGGCCGACCACTGGCGCGCGGGACACCGCGACCCGGGCCGGGACGACCGGTCCGGCCGCCGGGCCGGGTCCGACCAGGGCGGCCGGGGTGCCGACGACGACGGGCACTCGTGGACCGACCCCGGGCGTCCCGGTGCCGAGCATCCGTGGGCGGGTGTCGGCCGGGCCGCCGCCGGGGAGCACGGCTGGTCGGGGCGTAGCGCCGGGGACCAGGGCTGGTCGGATCGTAGCGCCGGGGACCAGGGCTGGTCGGGGCGTACCGCGGGGGGCGGCTGGTCGAGCGACCAGGGGCGGACGGATGCGGAGGAGCAGCGGCACTGGTCCGGCGGCGGCGACGACCGGGCCGGCCGCTCGGCGAGCGACTGGCCCTCAGCCGCATCGGGCGTACCGGACGGCCGGGCGGGCACCGACGGCGACCAGTGGTCCGAGATGCGTGCCGGCAACCGGTGGGCCGCGGTCCGCGACGACGGTGCGGGCCGGGAGATCCGGCTCGGGGAACGGCGGGCCGCCGTGCATGCCGACGGCGGCGGCACGGAGTACCGGGTCGAGGACCGGTGGGCCTCGGTACGCGGCGGCGGACCGGACGCGGGCGGGCCGGGCGGGCCGGACGCGAGCGGGCCGGACGCCCGCTGGTCCGGGGAGAGCCACCCGGCGCTGCCGGCCGGTGGGGTGCCGGTGCCGGACGAGTGGCGGCCGCCGACGCAGCGCAGCGGCCAGGCGGAATGGCGCCAGCCACCTCCGGAGTGGCGCCGGCCCGAATCGCAGTGGCGTCAGCCCGAGCCGGAGCAGTGGCGTCAGCCCGAGCCGGAGTGGCGTCCACCGGAGCCGGAGTGGCGCGACCCGGAGCCGGAGTGGCGCGACCCGGAGCACGGTGGACACGGCCGGCCGTACCGGGACACCGGCGACCGCTGGCACTGACCGTGCCCCGCTGAGCACGGCCGCCGCGACTACTTGTCGATGTCGCCCACGACGAAGAACATCGAGCCGAGAATGGCGATCAGGTCCGGCACCAGACAGCCGGGCAGCAGCGACGACAGCGCCTGCACGTTCGCGTACGAGGCGGTGCGCAGCTTGAGCCGCCACGGCGTCTTCTCGCCCCGGGACACCAGGTAGTAGCCGTTGATGCCGAGCGGGTTCTCGGTCCAGGCGTACGTGTGCCCCTCGGGCGCCTTCAACACCTTCGGCAGCCGCGTGTTCACCGGCCCGCTGATCCGGTCCACCCGGTCCAGGCACTGCTCGGCGAGGTCGAGCGAGACGTACACCTGGTCGAGCAGCACCTCGAAGCGGGCGTGGCAGTCACCGGCGGTCTTCGTCACCACCGGCACGTCGAGCTGGTCGTAGGCCAGGTACGGCTCGTCGCGGCGCAGGTCGAGGTCGAGCCCGGAGGCGCGGGCGACCGGCCCGGACGCGCCGAACGCGGCGGCGTCGGCGGCGGAGAGCACACCGACCCCGACGGTACGGGCCAGGAAGATCTCGTTGCGCCGGATCAGGTTGTCCAGGTCGGGCATCCGGCGGCGTACCTCGGCGATGGCGGCGCGGGCGCGCCCGGTCCAGCCCGCCGGCACCTCCTCCTTGAGGCCCCCGACCCGGTTGAACATGTAGTGGATCCGGCCGCCGGAGACCTCCTCCATCACGGCCTGGATGGTCTCCCGTTCCCGGAACGCGTAGAACATCGGCGTGATCGCGCCGATCTCCAGCGGGTACGAGCCGAGGAACATCAGGTGGTTGAGCACCCGGTTCAGCTCGGCCAGCGCCATCCGCAGCCAGGTGGCGCGCTCCGGCACCTCCATGCCCAGCAGCCGCTCGACCGCGAGCACCACGCCCAGCTCGTTGGAGAACGCCGACAGCCAGTCGTGCCGGTTCGCCAGTACGATGATCTGCCGGTAGTCGCGTACCTCGAAGAGCTTCTCCGCCCCCCGGTGCATGTAGCCGACGATCGGCTCGGCGGCGACCACCCGCTCCCCGTCGAGCACCAGCTTCAGCCGGAGCACGCCGTGCGTCGAGGGGTGTTGCGGCCCGATGTTGAGCACCATGTCGGTGCCGAGCTGCTCACCGCCGGCGCCGGTGCCGACTGTCAGCTCGCGGAGGTCGGCGGCGTCCGTGGTCATGCCCGTCATCGTGCCACGACCGCGTCGAGCGCGACGCCGACCGGCTGCCGCAGCCACAGGTGCCCGCCGAGCCCGGCCGCGTCGGTCAGCTCGGCTGCCGCCGACGCCGCTGCGAGCGCCCGCAGGTAGCCGGCCGGGTCACGGGAGGCCAGGCTCAGCGGCGGTCGCCCGCCGTCGGCCCCGAGCGCCCGCAGCGCCTCCCGCTGCGAGACCAGGGAGTACGCGCACCGCGCGACTCGTTCACCGGCGGAGGCGACCGAGTCCATGGCGACGTGCGCCGTCACGTCGCACGACCCGTCCGGGACCGGTGGCACCTGCCGCCCACCCCGATACCCGGTCAGCGTCCCGTCAGCCGGACGCGACTCCCGCAGATGCCCGTAGTCCACCGCCAGCGCCAGCCCGCGCGCAACCTTCCCCACAGCCTCCGCCCAGGCCAGATCCCGTCCCACCCCGATCTCCGCCCGCCCTCCGACCTCACCCCCGCCCTCACCGACGCCGTTGATCAAGGAGTTCGTGTCCGGATCCGGGCCCTCCGCCGCCGCAAACTCCTTGATCATCGGGGCGTTGGGCGGGGTGGGAGCCGGGGGCCACCAGTGGGTCAGCCAAGTCGTGTCGGTGGGGGACGGGGGCGGGCCCGGGGTTTCCTGGCCGGTTCTCGGGTTCACCAGGAGGAGGCGCCAGCCTGACTGGGCGTGGATTGCCACGTCCAGGGGGACGTTGTCCAGCCATTCGGTGGCCAGGAGCAGGCCTGTTATTCCGTCGGGGATGTCGGCCTGCCAGTCGATCTCCGGCGGCAGGTCCGGTGGGCGGGCCGACCGTTCCACGGCTACCGGGTGGAGCCGGGCGGCCAGCTCCGGTGCGGCCTGTGCCAGCAGCGTCCGGAGCAGTTCGCCCCGTCCCGCGCCCACGTCCACCACGTCCAGCCGGGCCGGGTGCCCCAGCGCCGCGTCCACCGCTTCGAGCTGCCGCATCAGGCAGGCGGCGAAGACGGGCGAGGCGTGCACGCTCGTCCGGAAGTGCGCGGCGGGCCCGGCACCGGAGACGAAGAAGCCGTCCGGCCCGTACAGCGCCCGCTCCATCGCGTCGTGCCAGCGCAGCGAGGAGGTCACCGTGCCGACCCTACGGGACGTACCCGAACGGGCGGTTTGCCCGCCACCGCAGCGGCCGCTTCGGTGGCCGGTGAAGGTTTTCACACCTTCTTGTTTCAGGTCTGTCACCCGGGCGCATACTTGCCATCGACCGGTACCCCCTTCGAGGACTGGATCGCTGCCATGAGCGCACCGCTGCGCCCCCGGGCCACCGCTGCCCCGCCCGTCTTCCCGCGTACCCTCACCGTCGGCGTCCTCGGCGCCGGCCGGGTCGGCGCCGTGCTGGGCGCGGCCCTCGCCGCCGCCGGTCACCGGGTGGTCGCCGCGTCCGGCGCCTCGGGCGCGACAGCGGCCCGGCTGGCGCTGCTGCTGCCGCAGACCCCGCACCGTTCCGCGCCCGCCGTGGCGCGCGCCGCCGCCGACCTGCTGATCGTCGCGGTCCCGGACGACGCGCTCGCGGGCGTGGTCGCGGACCTGGCCGCGAGCGGCGCGCTGCGCCCCGGCCAGGTGGTGGCGCACACGTCCGGCGCGCACGGGCTCGCCGCGCTGGCCCCGGCCGTCGAGGCGGGTGCCCGGCCGCTCGCGCTGCACCCGGCGATGACCTTCACCGGTACGCCGGACGACCTGTCCCGCCTGCCCGGCATCTCCTACGGGGTGACCGCCCCGACCGAGCTGCGCCCGTTCGCGGCCCGGCTGGTGGCCGACCTGGGTGGCGTACCGGAGTGGGTCGGTGAGCACGACCGGCCGCTCTACCACGCCGCGCTCGCGCACGGCGCGAACCATCTGGTGACGCTCGTCAACGAGGCGGCCGACCGGCTGCGCGACGCCGGGGTGGAACGGCCGGAGAAAGTGCTCGCCCCGCTGCTGCGGGCCGCGCTGGAGAACGCGCTGCGGCTGGGCGACGACGCGCTGACCGGCCCGGTGTCGCGGGGCGACGCGGGCACCGTACGCCGGCATCTGGACCGGCTGGCGCGGACCGCGCCGGAATCAGTACCCGCGTATCTGGCGTTGGCACGACGGACGGCGGACCGTGCCGTCGCGGTCGGCCGCCTCCGCCCGGCGGACGCGGCCGCGCTGCGCAACGCGCTCGACGGAATCGAGGTGGCGGCCTGATGGCCGAGGTGCTGCACACGCGCAAGGAGCTGGCGGCGGCCCGCGAGGCGACGGCCGGCCCGGTCGGCGTGGTGATGACCATGGGCGCGCTGCACGCCGGGCACGAGGCGCTGCTGCGGGCCGCCCGCGAGCGCGCCGGCCACGTCATCGTCACGATCTTCGTGAACCCGCTGCAGTTCGGCCCGAACGAGGACTTCGACCGCTACCCACGCACGCTCGACTCCGACCTGGAGATCTGCCGGCGGGCCGGGGTGGACGTGGTGTTCGCGCCGTCGGTGAGCGAGATGTACCCGGAGGGCCGCCCGGCGGTGCGGCTCGACCCGGGTCCGCTCGGCGAGGACCTGGAGGGCCTGAGCCGTCCCGGCTTCTTCCACGGCGTGCTCACCGTGGTCATGAAGCTGCTCCAGCTCACCCGCCCCGACCTGGCCTTCTTCGGCGAGAAGGACTTCCAGCAGCTCACCCTGGTCCGCCGGATGGTCCGCGACCTCGACGTGCCGACCGAGGTCGTCGGCGTGCCGACCGTACGGGAGCCGGACGGGCTGGCCATGTCCAGCCGTAACCGGTACCTGTCGGCGGAGCAGCGGCGGGCCGCGCTGAGCCTGTCGGCCGCGTTGCGGGCCGGCGCGGCGGCGGCCGAGCGGGGTGAGGACGCGGGTACCGTGCTGGCCGCCGCGCACCGGGCCTTCGACGTACCGGACGCCCGCCTGGACTACCTGGTGCTCACCGACACCGAGCTGGAACCCGGCCCGGTGGCCGGTCCGGCCCGGCTGCTGATCGCGGCCTGGGTCGGCGCCACCCGCCTGATCGACAACACGGCGATCCACCTCGCGCCGCGTCCCTGAACCCCACCACGAATGCGGAAAGGCACCCCGATGCTGCGGACCATGCTCAAGTCGAAGATCCATCGGGCCACCGTGACCCAGGCCGACCTGCACTACGTCGGCTCGGTGACGGTGGACGAGGACCTGCTCGACGCGGCGGACCTGCTTCCCGGCGAGCAGGTCGCGATCGTGGACATCACAAACGGCGCCCGGCTGGAGACGTACGTGATCCCGGGCCGGCGAGGCAGCGGCGTGATCGGTATCAACGGCGCCGCCGCACACCTGGTGCACCCGGGTGACCTGGTCATCCTGATCTCGTACGGGCAGATGGACGACGCCGAGGCCCGCGCGTACCACCCGAAGGTGGTGCACGTGGACGCCGACAACAAGGTCGTCGACCTCTCGGCCGACCCGGCGACCGCGGCCCCCGGCACCGCCGGAACCCCCGTCCCCAACCCCCTCGCCGCCGCGTCCCGCCGTTGATCTTGCAGTTTCGGCCCCCTTGTCGCCTCTCTTGTCAGGTCCGCGGGGGCGGCTAGGGCAAGATCGGCGGGGCGGACGGGCGGGAAAGCGGTCTGTCACCGGAAGGTCATTTTCGGCTACCCTGGGCGGACCGTCGGGGATCGACGGTCGTCGGCTGGGGGAGGCCGCGATGCGCCGTGCGATGAGCTTCCTGGTCGCCGCGATGGTCGCGAGCGCCGCCCTGACCGGCTGTGCCGACGCCGGCGGGCTGGACGGCGACCTCACCGACGACTGGGCCGCGATGGCGGCCCCCGGGCCGTTCACCCCGGCCGCCGGAGTCTGCCAGGTCGCCGACTTCACAGCGAGCGTCGGCCTGAACGCGTACGCGCCGGTCGACTGCGAGCTGCCGCACCGGGTGGAGACCGTGCACGTCGGTGTGTTCGCCGCCGACCGGTCCACGCCGCCGCCGCTCACCTCACCCGAGCTGCGTACCGCGTTCGCCGACTGCGACAAGCGGGCCACCGGGTACGTGGGTGACGACTGGCGTGCCGGGCGACTCCGGCTGGCGGTGGCGGTGCCGACGGGCGCGGGCTGGACGGCCGGCTCCCGCTGGTACCGGTGTGACCTGACCGAGCTGACCACTGTCGAGGCGGCGGCCACCGTGGTCACCCGGACGGGCAGCCTGCGCGACGCGCTCAAGTCGCCGTCCCCGCTCCGGCTCGGCTGCCAGCGCACCGGGCGGGACGCGGGCCGCGTGCAGCGGCTCACCCCGGTCGACTGCACAGTGGCGCACGACGCCGAGTTCGTCGGGGTGTGGGCCGCGCCGGACCGCCCGTATCCGAAGAAGCCGGAGGACTGGGTGCCGCTCTACGACGGTTGCTTCGGCGTGATCGCCCGGTACGCGGGAGTGCCCGCCGACGCTTCCGTGCGCTACCGCAGCGACGTGGTGGTCCGCCCGCCCGCGGCGGGCCGCTGGGCGGTCGGCGACCGGGGCGTGCGCTGCTACCTGTGGCTCAGCGACCGGACGGTGACCACCTCGCTCAAGGGCGGCGGACCGGCCGCCCTCCCGCGCCGGACGAGGTAGCCGGGCGCACTCGTCACGCCCCCCGCGCCCGAGCCGAGTTCGCTTCGGGTTGACTGTGCTCATGGACCTACCGACCGTCGACCTGCCGGCGCTGCCCCGGCTGCTCGCCGCACCGGCCCCCGGCTGGGTGGAGACGACAGACGTGATCGTGGTCGGCTCCGGCGTGGCCGGGCTGACCGCCGCGCTGCACCTGCGCGAGGCGGGCCTGCACGTCACGGTGGTCACCAAGGTCGACATGGACGAGGGCTCCACCCGCTGGGCGCAGGGCGGGATCGCCGCCGTACTTGATCCGGCGGACACCCCGGACGCGCACGCGTACGACACGCAGGTCGCCGGCGTCGGCCTGTGCGACCCGGCGGCGGTCCGCGCGCTCGTGGCCGAGGGCCCGACCCGGCTGCGCGAGCTGATGCGGATCGGGGCGGAGTTCGACCGCAACCCGGACGGGTCGCTGATGCTGACCCGGGAGGGCGGCCACCGGGCCGACCGGATCGTGCACGCCGGCGGCGACGCTACCGGCGCGGAGGTGCAGCGGGCGCTGCACGACGCGGTCCGCCGCGACCCGTGGATCCGGCTGGTCGAGCACGCCCTCGTGCTGGACCTGCTGCGCGCTCCCGGCGACGGGCCGGGCGGGCTCGGCCCGGCCTGCGGCATCACGCTGCACGTGCTCGGCGAGGGCAGCGAGGACGGCGTCGGCGCGATCCTCGGCCGGGCGGTGGTGCTTGCCACCGGCGGGATGGGGCAGATCTTCGCCGCCACCACCAACCCGGCGGTCTCCACCGGGGACGGGGTGGCGCTGGCGTTGCGCGCCGGCGCGGCGGTCACCGACGTGGAGTTCGTCCAGTTCCACCCGACCGCGCTGATCGTGCCGCCCGGCGGGCCGGGCGCGGGGCTGGCCCAGCAGCCGCTGGTCTCCGAGGCGCTGCGCGGCGAGGGCGCGCACCTGGTCGACGGCGACGGCAAGCGGTTCATGGTCGGTCAGCACGAGCTGGCCGAGCTGGCTCCCCGGGACGTGGTCGCGAAGGGCATCCACCGGGTACTGCTCGCGTCCGGCGCCGAGCACGTGTTCCTGGACGCCCGGCACCTGGGCGGCGACTTCCTGGCCCGGCGGTTTCCCACCATCGTGGCGTCCTGCCTGGCCATCGGCGTGGACCCGGCGACCGACCTGATCCCGGTCGCGCCGGCCGCGCACTACGCCTCCGGCGGCGTCCGGACCGACCTGCGCGGCCGTACCTCCATCCCCGGCCTGTACGCGTGCGGCGAGGTCGCCTGCACCGGCGTGCACGGCGCCAACCGGCTCGCCAGCAACTCGCTGCTGGAGGGGCTGGTCTTCTCCCGCCGGATCGCCGAGGACATCGCCGCCGGGCTGCCCGAGCAGGCCCGCCCGGCGGAGACCGGTGCCTGGGTGGGTGGTCCGGGCGCACTGGTGCCGGCGACGGGCACGGCGGAGCTGCAACGGGCGATGACCCGGGGCGCGGGCGTGCTCCGGTCGGCGCGGACGCTGGAGGCCACCGCCGCCACGCTCACCGGGCTGGGTGCGGGCCGGGGCGTGCCGCGTACCGCCGACTGGGAGGCGACGAACCTGCTGACAGTGGCGTCGACGCTGGTCGCGGCCGCGTACGCGCGCCAGGAGACGCGGGGCTGCCACTGGCGGGAGGACTTCCCTACGGCCGACGAGAGGTGGCTGGGCCACCTGGTGGCCGAGGTGGGCACGGACGGGCTTGTGGCCGAGCGCTGGGAATCCCGTGAGCGCGAGGAGTGAGCCGGTCTTGCGAGCCCCGCAGTCGCGAACAAAGGAGGCACAGCTGATGAGGGAGCCGACGGAGCGGGCGCTGCGGGACGGCGGCCTGGACCCGGAGCGGGTCCGGCAGGTCGTCGTCGACACGCTGCACGAGGATCTGGGGCCCGGCTTCCTCGACGTCACGAGCGTGGCCACCATCCCGGACGAGCAGCACGACACGGGCGACCTGGTGGCGCGCGCCGACGGCGTGGTGGCCGGGCTGCCCGTCGCCGCCGCCGTGTTCGAGCTGGTCGGCGAGGTGACCGGCGCGGGGCGTACGGTCGAGGTCTCATTTGTCGCGCACGACGGGCAGCGGGTGGCGCGCGGCGACGTGCTGGCCACCGTGACCGGGCCGACCCGGCTGCTGCTGACCGCCGAGCGGACGGCGCTGAACCTGCTGTCCCGCATGTCCGGGGTGGCGACGCACACCCGGGCCTGGGCCGACGCGCTGGCCGGCACGAAGGCGACGGTGCTGGACACCCGCAAGACCACGCCCGGCCTGCGGGCGCTGGAGAAGTACGCGGTCCGGGCCGGTGGCGGCACCAACAAGCGGATGGGCCTGTACGACGTCGCCATGATCAAGGACAACCACAAGGTCGCCGCGGGCGGGATCGCTGCCGCGTTCCGCCGGGTCCGGGAGGCGTTCCCCGACGTCGCGGTGCAGGTCGAGGTGGACACGCCGGCCGAGGCGGTGGAGGCGGTCGAGGCGGGCGCCCGGTTCCTGCTGCTGGACAACATGACCCCGGCGCAGCTGCGCGAGGTGGTGGCGTCGGTGGGTGACCGGGCGGAGCTGGAGGCCACCGGCGGGCTGACGCTGCCCATGGCCGCCGAGTACGGCGCGACGGGCGTCGACTTCCTCTCGGTCGGCGCGCTCACCCACTCCTCGCCGATCCTGGACATCGCCCTCGACCTGCGCGACGTCTAGGCTGCCGCTGTGCTGCTCTGCATCGACATCGGAAACACGAACACCGTGCTGGCGACCTTCGACGGCGACAAGCTGGTGCATTCGTGGCGGATCAAGACCGATGCCCGTTCCACTGCGGACGAGCTGGGCCTGATGTTCCGCGGACTGCTCGCCGGGGACGCCGTGGAGATCACCGGCGTGGCCGCCTGCTCGACGGTGCCGGCCGCGCTGCGCTCGTTGCGCACCATGCTCGACAGGTACTACGCCGACCTGCCCAGCGTGATCGTCGAGCCGGGCGTCCGGACCGGCGTGCAGCTCGCCATCGACAACCCGAAGGAGGTGGGCGCGGACCGGGTGGTCAACACGCTCGCCGCGTACACGCTCTACGGCGGGCCGTCGATCGTCGTGGACTTCGGCACCACCACCAACTTCGACCTGGTCAGCAGCCGGGGGGAGTTCCTCGGCGGGGCGTTCGCGCCCGGCATCGAGATCTCCTTCGACGCGCTGGCCGCCCGCGCCGCCCAGCTGCGCAAGGTGGAGGCGACCCGCCCGCGCTCGGTGATCGGCAAGAACACGGTCGAGTGCCTCCAGGCCGGGCTCTACTTCGGCTTCGCCGGCCAGGTGGACCGGATCGTCGAGCGGATGTCCGAGGAGCTGGGCGGCGTGAAGGCGGTCATCGCGACCGGCGGCCTGGCCTCGCTGGTGCTCGGCGAGTGCCACACCATCACCCACCACGAGCCGATGATCACGTTGATCGGCCTGCGGATGGTCTACGACCGCAACGTCTGAGGTGTAAGGAAGGGCCCCCTTTTAACGCCTCCGGTAGAGGAAGGGCCCCTTCTTAACAGCTCGGTCAGCTCCGCGTCGACCCGCTGCTGCTCGCCCGAGTCGGCGGTCAGCCAGTACGAACAGGGTGTGCAGCACGCCCACCACCTCGTCCTTCGTGAGCGTGGTGGCGTGCGCGAACTCGGTGAAGGCGGCGCCGAAGTCCGCGTACCGCTGGGTCACGTCACCCGCGTTGTCGCCGAGGTGGGCGATCCGGCTCAGCTCGGCCACCCAGCCGACCCGCTCGTCCCTGATGTTCCAGACCGGCGCGAACGTGCCGCCCGGGTGCAGCACGCGGCCCACCTCGGCGTGCGCCCGCTCCCGGTCGAACCAGTGGTAGGCCTGCCCGACCAGCACCGCATCCGCCGACGCGTCCGGCAGCGGCACCGCCTCGGCGCTGCCGGCGAGCGCCGTCGTGCCAGGCGTGGCGGGGCCCGTGGTGAGCGTCAACCTGGCCGCCCGGCAGATCACCGCGACCGACACCACCGCGTAGAACGCCACCGGGATGGGCCAGTTGCGCCCGCATCCCCGGATCCGGTTCCACGGGTACGACGTACGCCACCGGCCCGGTCGGCGCCAGCAGTCCCCGGGTCAGGATGCCGGTGCCGTTGCCGAGGTCCACCACCCGCGCGGCGTGCAGCCCGTCCAGCGCCCAGCGCAGCGCCGCCTCCGGCTAGCGGGGACGGAAACGGTCGTACTCGGCCGCGGCCACGCCGAACGAGAGCGCCGCAGTGGGGTCGGTCATGGCGGGCAGTTATCCCGTAACGCCCGCCACGGCGCTTGAGTACGCTCATGTGCTGACCCCGCGATGTCCCCAAGGCCTGAGGAAGCGTGCCGTGACCGAGCAGAACGCCCTGCCAACAGATCCCGCCGACGACCTTCCCGAGCAGATGAAGGTCCGCCGGGAGAAGCGGGACCGGATGCTCGCCGAGGGAGTCGAGCCGTACCCGGTGGGTTTCCCGCGGACCACCACGCTCGCGCGGTTGCGGGAGCGCTACGGCGACCTGCCGACCGACACCGCCACCGGCGACCGGGTGTCGGTCACCGGGCGGGTGATCTTCATCCGCAACACCGGCAAGCTCTGCTTCGCGACGCTCCGGGACGGTGACGGCACCGAGGTCCAGGCGATGCTCTCGCTGGACCGGGTCGGCGCCGAGCGGCTGGCGGACTGGAAGCGCCTGGTCGACCTCGGCGACCACGTCGGCGTGACCGGCGAGGTGATCACCAGCCGGCGCGGCGAGCTGTCCGTTCTCGCCGAGGAGTGGGCGGTGACCGCCAAGGCGCTGCGTCCGCTGCCGGTGGCGCACAAGCCGCTCAGCGAGGAGGCCCGGGTCCGCCAGCGCTACGTGGACCTGGTGGTCCGTCCGCAGGCCCGGCAGATGGTCCGCACCCGGGCCACCGCCGTTCGCAGCCTCCGCGACACCCTGCACGGTCAGGACTTCCTCGAGGTCGAGACGCCGATGCTGCAACTGCTGCACGGCGGCGCGGCGGCCCGCCCATTCGTGACCCACAGCAATGCGCTCGACACGGATCTGTATCTGCGAATCGCGCCGGAACTGTTTCTCAAGCGCGCCGTGGTCGGTGGCGTGGACCGCGTCTTCGAGATCAACCGCAACTTCCGTAATGAGGGCATCGACTCTTCGCACTCGCCCGAGTTCGCGATGCTGGAGGCGTACCAGGCGTACGGCGACTACCAGACGATGGCCGAGCTGACCCGAAATCTCGTACAGCGGGCCGCAGTGGCGGTCTCCGGCTCGACGGTGGTGACCCACGCCGACGGGCGTGAGTTCGATCTCGGCGGCGAGTGGCGGTCGGTGACACTGTTCGGTGTTCTTTCCGAAGCGCTCGGTGAGGAGGTCACCGTCCGCACCGAAAGGGCGCGCCTGGTCGAGTACGCGGACAAGGTCGGTCTCTCCGTCGACCCGAAGTGGGGACCGGGCAAGCTGGCCGAGGAGTTGTTCGAGGAGCTGGTCGTGCCGTCCCTTCAGGCGCCCACGTTCGTCATGGACTACCCGGAGGAAACCAGCCCGTTGACCCGGGCTCACCGCAGCGAGCCGGGCCTGGCCGAGAAGTGGGACCTCTACGTGCTGGGATTCGAGCTGGGTACCGCGTACTCGGAGCTGGTCGACCCGGTCGTGCAGCGGGAGCGGCTGGTGGCCCAGGCGCAGCTCGCGGCGCGCGGCGACGACGAGGCGATGCGACTGGACGAGGACTTTCTCCGGGCCATGGAGTACGGAATGCCGCCGTCCGGCGGCATGGGAATGGGAATCGACCGGCTGCTGATGGCACTGACGGGCCTCGGAATTCGGGAAACGATCCTGTTCCCGTTGGTCCGGCCCGAGTAGGCGCTCCCCGCAAACCTTCTCCGGCTCGTTACCCCGTCCTATTGACGCGGCAAGCGCCGGTCGGGTTATCGTGCTCGGTGTATTGCAGGAGTGCAACCCTGCTCGAAAGGAATGTGGGACGTGGCCAAGCAGATCATTCACAAGCTGGTCGATGACCTGGACGGCGGGGACGCTGACGAGACCGTCAAGTTCGCGCTCGACGGCGTGCAGTACGAGATCGACCTCTCCGCATCCAACGCCGGCAAATTGCGCGACGTATTCGCGCCGTACGTCGCGAACGGAACGAAGGTCGGTCGCGGGGGTGTGGTCGTCGGTGGCCGGGCCGCTCGGGGCCGAGGCGGCGCGACCGCCGACCGTGAGCAGAACCGGGCCATCCGCGAGTGGGCCAAGAAGGCCGGCAAGGACATCTCCGACCGGGGCCGGATCCCGCAGGAGATCGTGGACGAGTACCACGCGAAGGCGGGGCACTGACCCCACCCTCGTCACTGGCGACGCGACGCCGGCCCGGAGTGCCACTCCGGGCCGGCGTCGCCGCTTCCGTTCCGGGTCACGAATGCGCCCCGCCGTCCCGTTGGTGCCGGATGTCCGGTCCGGCCCATCCGGCGAAGGAGGCGCGCCGGCCGGGAAGAAATCCCCGCCCGGGGCGGTTGTCCACAGGTGGTGGAGATTTCATCCACAGGCTGTGGACGGCCCGGCGGACGCATCGGCGCCGCCTCCGGGCCACTCGACCGACCGTTCGGGCGCCGGTCGAATTTCGCTCTGCGCGTACAGGCAGGGGCCCCGGAACACCTCCTGAGCGTGGACGGTTGGCAGAAACGACGTCGGAACGGTCATTCGCGGAGGCACACGACCTCAGCGGAGACGGTCCGCGGCGATAGAGTAAGGAGGCACGGACGCCCGTCCCGGACGTCCGCGCACCGGCCCCGCCGAGATCTGACCATCAAGGCGCACGGCACGTGAGGAGCACGAGGGCATGTTCGAGCGGTTCACCGACCGAGCGCGACGGGTTGTCGTCCTGGCCCAGGAAGAGGCCCGGATGCTCAACCACAACTACATCGGTACGGAACACATCTTGCTGGGCCTGATCCATGAGGGTGAGGGTGTTGCGGCTAAGGCCCTGGAGAGTCTTGGTATCTCTTTGGAGGGCGTGCGTCAGCAGGTTGAGGAGATCATCGGTCAGGGTCAGCAGGCGCCGAGCGGGCATATCCCGTTCACGCCGCGGGCCAAGAAGGTGCTGGAGTTGTCGCT
>NZ_KB895836.1:0-143942 GCF_000374985.1 Micromonospora sp. CNB394
GCGATCGCCCGGCACACCGCGCTGGTCATGACCGCTCTCGCGGTCTGCGCGGTCACCGCCGCCGAGTTACGCCACCGCACCGACAGCCAGGCGCCCCCGCCGACCACACCCGACCAACTACCACCAGCCGAACCCGGACTGATCCCCCTGACCGTGCCCGAGATCGGACGACTCCTCGCCGACGCCCTCCATCACCCACAACCACCCGACCACACCCTCGACTGGCTCACCTGGCGACGCCGACACCAGGCCCGCGCCCGCTGGTACCACCAACGCACCCGCCTCAACCGCGGCTACGCCCTGGTCAACTAACAAATGGCGGCTGCCGTACTAGCGCCGCAGAAGCGCCGTGTAGGAACTCCCGCACCCTCAAAACCGGGTTTGTGAGACGTTTTCCATGATCGCTATTCACCAAATCAGCCGAAGAGCCGATGACGAAAGGCCCAGAACCGGCAAACCGCACCCCACCACGATCGGCCTATCCCCGGCACCAAGCCCATCTCCGACCTACCACGAGCCAAAGCGGGAACCACCACGAGCCGACCGAGAACCACCGACAGCCCCAACCCCGGCCACCCGACCACCCGGCGCGCAGCAGCCACCGCCTGGCGTCCCGGAGCACCCCGCCGCGTCCCACCAGAGCCACCCGGTCCACCGGCTCCCGAGCACCCACCGAGCCACCACCAGCCGCCGGTAGACGCGAAAAAGCCCCGACCTGGTAACAAACACCAGGTCAGGGCCTTGCTCGTTGGTGCGCCGCCAGGGACTCGAACCCCGAACCCGCGGATTAAGAGTCCGCTGCTCTGCCAGTTGAGCTAGCGGCGCTCGCTGACAACGGGAAGAAGATTAGCACGCCCGCCGAGGTGGGCTCCAATCCGATCCCGGGGTCCACCCTTCGGACGAGCTTAACCGGCGCAACCGGCAAAACGGTCACCCGAACGGCGCGGGGACGGGCGCAGGAGCGTCGATACGGCACGATGTCCGCCAGGCACGCGAGGACAGGGGTGGGCATGGGCAGGTTCGCGCGGGCCGGGGCGATGGTGGGCGCCCTGGTCCTGACGGCGTCGCTGGCACTGACCGGATGCCGCGGCGACGAGGGGAGGAAGCCGGAGTTCATGCCCGGCCAGCAGCAGGTCGGCGGCGTCTCGTCCGCCGCCCCCGATCCGAGCGTCGCACCGAGCGACAGCGCCGCCGCACCGCCGCTGACCGTGAGCCCGGCCGACGGCGCGGACGGCCGGCCGGTCAGCACCGAGATCAGCGCCCGCATCCCCGGTGGTGGCACCGTGTCGAAGGTGGTAGTCGCCACCGCCGACGGCGCCGGCGTCGCCGGGCGGATGCGGCGCGACGGCTCCAGCTGGGTGCCGTCGGCCGCGCTGGAGTACGGCACCAAGTACACCGCCACTGTCACCGGCACCGGCAGGGACGGCCAGACCTACCAGGGCACCAGCACGTTCACCACGATGGCCAAGCCCAAGTCGATGATCGGCTCCGGTCTCTACATGTTCAGCGGCAAGACGTACGGGGTGGCCATGCCCGTGGTCGCCGAGTTCTCGCCGGGCATCCCGAAGAAGGACCGGGCCGCGGTGCAGAAGCGGATGTTCGTGCAGACCGACCCGCCGCAGCCCGGCGCGTGGCACTGGGTCGGTAACGGCACCCAGGCGTACTACCGCGCCCCGGAGTACTGGAAGACCGGCACCACGATCACGGTCCGGCTGGCGCTGGCCGGGATCCCGCTGAGCAACGGCCGGTACGGCAACATCGACCGCAGCGCCACCGCCAGGATCGGGCGCGCGTTCGAGATGACGGTGGACAACGCGACCAAGCAGATGACGGTCTCCGAGGACGGCAGCGTGATCCGTACGCTGCCGGTGAGCCTGGGCAAGAAGAGCACCCCCTCCTCCAGCGGCACGATGGTGGTGATGGAGAAGAAGGAGGCCACCGTCTTCGACACCCGCGACGAGCCGGACCCGGCCAACCGGTACGTCACCGAGATCGACTTCGCCCAGCGGATCACCTGGGGCGGCGAGTACATCCATGCCGCGCCCTGGTCCGAGGGTGTGCAGGGGCGGCGCAACGTCTCGCACGGCTGCGTCAACGTGTCGATGGCCGACGGCCGGTGGCTGTTCGGCAAGACGCTCGTGGGCGACCCGATCACGGTGAAGGGCACCGAGCGCCGCCTGGCCCCTGGTAACGGCTGGACGGCGTGGAGCATGAGCTGGTCGCAGTTCGTCGCCGGCAGCGCGCTGCCGGTTCCGAAGGGCGGGCAGCCGGCGCCGTTCTGACGGGCGTAACGTGGTCGGACACGCCACCTCCGACGAAGCGCCGGACGACAGCGGAATCGTTACATGACGTGGGTGTTCCGTTTCACGTCCGGCAACGCGTACCCGCTCCGGCGCGTCTGACCTGAGACGACGGGGAACGGCATCACCTTGTGAGGGAGTCATGCGAGCTGGCCAGGACGAACCGATCCGGGGCGCGAGCGTCCGACGCGTCGGCCGCCGCCGTGCGCTGGCAGCCGGGCTGCTCGCCGCCGCGATGGCCCTGACCGCCTGCACCAGCGGTGGCGGCGACAAGCCGTCGAGTTGGCAGGGCGGCGACGGCGGCGAGGAGGCCCCGAAGGCGGCGGCCACCATCAGCGAGCCCGCCGCCGACGCCAAGGACGTGCCCGCGTCCACCGCCATCACCTTCACCACGAAGGAGGCGCAGGACACCACGGTCGAGCTGAAGGACGCCGCCGGCACGGTCGTCGACGGCACGCTCGCGGCGGACGGCGGGAGCTGGCTGCCGTCCTCGGCCCTGGAGTACGGGCAGACGTACACGGCGACCGTCACCGCGACCGGCGACGACGGCAAGGCCGCCACCGCCACCAGCACGTTCACCACGATGGCCAAGCCGGCCAAGCAGATCCGGATCACCAGCTTCCTCGGCGACGACCAGGTCGTGGGCGTGGGCATGCCGCTGATCGTGAAGTTCGGCCGGGCCATCCCGGAGGACTACCGCGACGACATCCAGCGCCGGATGACAGTCACCTCGAAGCCGGCCCAGGAGGGCATCTGGCACTGGGTGAGCCCGACCGAGGTGCGCTACCGGCCCAGGACGTTCTGGAAGGCCAGCAGCACCGTCAGCTACCGGGTGCAGGCGGGCGGGCTGCCGCTGGGCGGCGGTTGGTACGGCCGCGCCGACCTCAGCGTCGACATCAAGATCGGTCCGGCGCTCGTGATGACCGTCGACAACAGCACCAAGCGGATGACGGTCACCCGCGACGGCAAGGTGGTCAAGACCATCCCGGTGAGCCTGGGCAAGAAGAGCACCCCCTCCTCCAGCGGCACCATGGTGGTGATCGAGAAGCTCCGGCACACGGTCTTCGACACCATGGAGGAACTGGGCCCGGAGGAGGGTTACCGCACCGAGATCGACTACGCCCAGCGGCTCACCTGGGGCGGCGAGTTCATCCACGCCGCGCCCTGGTCCGAGGGCGTGCAGGGCCGCACGAACGTGTCGCACGGCTGCGTCAACGTCTCGATGAAGGAAGGCAGCTGGCTGTTCGCCAACACCCGCATCGGTGACCCGATCACCGTCAAGGGCACCGAGCGCAAGCTCCAGAACGGCAACGGCTGGACCGACTGGAACATGAGCTGGGACGAGTACGTCAAGGGCAGTGCCCTGCCGTACGATCCGCCGGCCGCCGACGTCACCCCGGACGCTGGTACGCCCAGCGTCGAGCCGACCCCCTGACCCCCGTACACGACGAAGCCCTCTCCCGAAGGAGAGGGCTTCGTGTTGGGGTGACTGATGGGAATTGAACCCACGACAACCGGGACCACAACCCGGTGCTCTGCCAACTGAGCTACAGCCACCATGCTCGCCGCTCCGGTCGCCCGGGCGGTGCGCGGACTAATCATAGCCACACCCCGGCCGACCTCGTCCACCGGGTTCGGCGCGGGCGTCAGAGCTCGGCGGCGATCGCCTTCGCGGCCTCGACGTCCGGTCCCGGCAGCGGCACGAACACGGTCCGCCGGTAGTACTCCAGCTCGCGGATGCTCTCCCGGATGTCCGCGAGTGCCCGGTGGGCGAGGCCCTTCTGCGGCTGCCCGAAGTACACCCGCGGGTACCAGCGCCGGCACAGCTCCTTGATCGACGACACGTCGATCATCCGGTAGTGCAGGTGCGCGTCGAGCCGGGTCATGTCGCGGGCCAGGAAGCCCCGGTCGGTGGCGATCGAGTTGCCGCACAGCGGGGCGGTACGCGGATCCTTCACGTAGCTGCTCACGTAGTCGAGCACCATGTCCTCGGCCTCGGCCAGCGTCACCGTCGAGCGGCGTACCTCATCGGTGAGCCCGGACTTGGCGTGCATGGTCCGCACGATCTCCGGCATGGCGTCGAGCGCCTCGTCGTCGGCGTGGATCACGACGTCGACGCCGTCACCGAGCACGTTGAGATCGGGGTCGGTGACCAGCGCCGCGACCTCGATCAGCGCGTCGCGCCGCAGGTCCAGCCCGGTCATCTCACAGTCGATCCAGACGAGAAGATCAGCCACTGGAACAGACTACGCGCCGCCGACCCGCCCGCGCCTGGGCACGGTGGCCGAGGTGGACCGCTAGGGTTTCCTGCGTGCCAGCTGAACCCGTCGACCCACCCGCCGTCCCCCGCGACGACGCGGGTCCGCGTGCGGTGCGGCGGGTGGTCGCGGTGCTGACGCTGATCGCGATCCTGCCGGCGCCCTACCTGCGCAACCTGCGGCACGACTACTACGACCAGAAGATCTACATGTCGGCGATGGACTGGTGGGCGGCCGGGCACCCGCTCTACGACTACGTCCAGCCGGACCGGGTGCAGGGCGCGCTCTACTTCACCTATCCCCCGTTCACGGCGCTGCTCCTGGCCCCGTTCGGGCATCTGCGGCTCGGGGTGGCCATCGTCGTCTTCGCGGTGCTGACCCTCGCCGCCGTGGTGCTGACCACCCGCTGGCTGGTGCTGCCGGTGCTGCGGCGGCACCACCTGCCGCGCGGTTTCGGGCTGACCGTCGCCGTGCTGCTGGTGCTGGCGGTGGAGAGCACCCGGGAGACGCTCACGCTCGGGCAGATCAACATGCTGCTGGTGGTGCTGATCCTGGCCGACCTGCTGTTCGCCGTACCGCAGGGGCGGCGCTGGGCCGGCGTGGGCGTGGGCCTGGCCACGGCGCTGAAGCTCTTCCCCGGCATCTTCTTGCTCTACCTGCTCGTTGCCCGCAAGTGGCGGGCGGCGGCCGTGGCGGCGGTGACCGCGGCGGCGGCCACGTTGCTGGCGGCGGCGGTCGCGCCGGGTGACTCGTGGCGCTTCTGGACCCACGAGCTGTGGGCCACCGACCGGGTGGGCCGCACCGACTACACCGGGAACCAGTCGCTGTTCGGGCTGCTCAGCCGCCTGACCGCGCCGGCCGAGCCGGGCCGGCTGCTGTGGCTGCTGCTCGCGCTGGCGGTGGCCGCGTTCGGCCTGTGGCGGGCGGCGCGCGCGGCCCGGGCGGGCGACGCGCTCGTGGGTCTCACCCTGACCGGGCTGGTGGGTGGCCTGGTCAGCCCGATCACCTGGATCCACCACCTGTACTGGTTCATCCCCGCGCTGGTGGTGCTCGTCGACGCCGCGTTGGACGCCGATCCGGCGACGCCCGCCGGGGCCCGCCGTCGCGGCGGCCTCTTCGCGCTGGTCGCCGTCGTGGGTCTGCCGATCGTGTACGGGTTGGTGACGTTCCAGGACTGGGGTACCGCCATCGTGCACACGGACGACCCGGTCGATTTCGTCGTCCGCAACGTGTACGTGCTGCTCAGCCTGCTCGTGCTGGCCGTACTGCCGATCCGTCGGCATGCGGGCGAGGAACCAATGAAACGGACTGAACGGACACACCTCGCAACGAACGGCGATCAGCGCTAATCTAGGAGCAACTACCTCAGTTTTCTCCCAGGTAGCACCGATCCCCCGGTGAAGAACGGCCCTCCGCGTCGGCAGCGCGGAGGGCCGTTCGGGTTCTCGTCGTCAGTCCTGGTCGCCGGGGCACCGGCCCGGCGGCGCAGCGATCGCCGCGCGGGTCCGCCCGGCGCCGGAGCCCACCGCCACCAGGTGCCGCTCGGGTCGCGACGCCGGGCCCGGCTGGCGGCCCAGCCCGGACAGCGAGGTCACGCCGAGACGCCCGGCGAGCACCGGCACCTGGTCCGGCTCGACCACGAAGACCACCTCACGGGGCCGCAGCGGGCGCAGCAGCACCACCACGGCGAGGAGCACCAGCAACGTCCCGCCGACCAGCAGCACCCACGCCAGTCCCGGGAACCACCCGGCCCGCAACTCGGCGCGCATCCGCAGGTCGAGCCCCGCCGCGCCGTCCACGCGCATGACGACCAGGCTCAGCGACCGGCCGGACAGCTCCGACGGGCTCCACTCCAGGGAGCCGACGCCCTCCCGTACCCAGAAGGACTGAGCCGTCGGCGCGGCGGTGCCGGCGCCGGCGGTGGCCGGGTCCAGGTCGACCGGCAGCGGGCCCCGGGTGACCGCCACGCGGCGCACGGTGCTGTGCGGGACGTCGGCCAGCCACCCTCGCACCTGGTCGGCCGGGGCGAGGCCGAGGAAGACCGGGCCGTCGTCGTCCCGGGCGGTCAGGTGCAGCCGGGCCTGACCGGTGCGCGCCAGCGGCAGGTCGGCGCGCAGCAACGCGTCCACGTCGGCCACCAGCACCACGGAGGCGGGCGTGCGGACCGGCTCGAACCGGGCGTCGAAGCCGCCGTCCGGGCCGGCCTGCCGCGCGGCCAGCCACAGACCTCCGCCCGCCAGCAGCGCCGGAATCCCCAACGCCAGCAGCACCACGCCGGCGATCGTGCGTACGAAACGCATTCGCGTCGTCCCTCTCGGTAGCCAACTACCCGGCCGACCTTACCGACGCGCGTCGGCCGATCGCCGGATATCGGCGGCACCCGTCCGCCGACGGCGACCGGCCCGGCGGATCGTCCCGCCGGGCCGGTGCGTCGCTCACGTTCAGGACTTCGCGGCAGGCTCCCGCCGGGTACGCGCGAACGCCAGGCCGCCGAGGGCCAGGCCGCCCAGCCCGGCGACCAGGCCGGCCACGCCGAGGGCGGTGGCCGCGCCGGACCCGGCGTCGTCGTCATCGTCGTCGTCGGCCGTGGCGGCCGGCGCGCTCGCGCCCGGCGAGGCGGGCGCCGCCGCGGCCAGCTCGAGCACCGGCGCGGGGTTCTCCGGTTCCTCCGCGCCCGGCGTCGGCTCCTCGATCCACCGGGAGACGTTGCCGTCGGAATACGTCTGGAGCACCTTGAACACCATCGTGTCGGCCTGCGGCAGCGGGCCCATCGACACCGGGAACTCCTGGAACTCGCCCGGCTTCACACCACCGTTCGGCGCGGCGGTGAAGGTCAGCTTGGAGACCGCCTCGGTGATCTGGCTGCCGTGCACCTCGATCGGCGGGTCGACCTTGCGCTTCTCCACGGCGACCGTCCAGCCCGCCACCGGCATGGTGGAGACCGAGCCGACCGGGGCGTTCTCTGGCAGGTTCACCTCGACCTTGACTGTCGACGCCGTGTCGCTCTCGTTCGGCACCCGGAACGCGAACCGGCCGTAGCCGCCCTGCGTACCCTCGGCCGGGTTGATCGTGACGTGCGCCGAGGCCGGACCGGCCAGGCCGAGGACGGCCGTGGCCACTGCGGTGAGGGTCAGCGCGGCGACTGTCGCGGGGCGCCGGAGACGGATCATCAGATGGGACCTTCCGTTACTTGATCGGCACGGTGGCGGTCACCGTGGCCTGGTCGATGTCGGACGTGCGGACGGTGATGCGCACCTGCCAGTCACCCCGGGCCGGCAGGTTGACCTCACCGGTGGCGTGGTTGTCGCTCAACGGCAGCAGCGGGACGGTGATCGGCTCGATCCCGGCCGACGGGAGCGCGGCGGTGACCTTCCACTCCTGCACCGGCTGGGGGCGGTTGTCCTTGGTGTAGGCGTACAGGTGGATCGAGTTGTTCCCGGTCTCGGCCGGGTCCAGCTGGACCTCCAGCGAGTAGATCGGGCTGCTCAGCGTAGTGGAGAAGTAGCCCTGTTCGGTTCCGGCGACGTCCGCGGCGGCGGTCCGCGCCGGAGTGGTCTGCACGAGCGTCGCCGACACGCCCAGCACCACCGCCGTGATCACCAGCTCGGCCACCACGGCCCGCCGCATCGAACCCGGCCGGCCGGCGGCGACCCGCCGCCGCACCAGCGCCCGGGAGTACGCGGCCACGCCGATCACCAGTGCGAACAGCACGATCTTGGCGAGCAGGAGCCGGCCGTACGTGGTCCCGAACAGCGCCTGCACGCCGGCCACCTCGATCAGGCCCTGCACGGTGCCGGCCAGCAGCAACGCGGTCACCGCGAGCGCCGCCCAGCGGGACCAGATCGGCAGGATCGCGTCCAGCTCACGCTCGTCGGCCCGGCGCAGCAGGAAAACCGTGAGCATGACCAGGCCGCCCAGCCACACCGCCATGCCGCCCAGGTGCACCGCGTCCACCACCACCGACACCGCGGGCGCGGGCGAGGCCGCCGCGTGCCCGGCCAGCGGCCAGGTGAACAGCGCCGCGCCGCCGAGGACCGCCAGGATGATCCCGTCGGTACGGCCGATCGGACCGGCGAACAGCGGCCGGAGCAGGAACGCCGCCGCGGCGAGCAGACCCAGCCGGACCAGGTGGGTGGTGCCGTAGGCGCTGCCCAGCACGTCACTCAGGCCGGAACCGGTCACGTCGAACAGGCCGCCCCCGTTGACGTACGGCACCTGGAGCCACACCTCGGCGATCGTCGCCGCCGCCAGCACGCCGAGCCCGGTCCAGGCCAGCCGCGCCGGTCCCCGGCGGGACAGCCGGCGCGGCCAGAGCGCGGCCAGCACCAGCGCCGGGCCGATGAGCAGCAGCAGACCGGTGTATCCGGCGAACTTCGCCACCTTCACCGCGTTCTCGGTGACCAGGTTCGCCCGGTTGTCCGAGCCGCTGTCGGTGGGCGGCTCGGACGGCGCGCCGACGGAGTAGGTGAAGGCGCCGGAGACCGGGTGGCTGTCGGCCGAGATCACCCGGTAGCTCACCAGGTAGGTGCCGCGCCCGGCGGCGGGATCCACCGGGATGGTGACCTCGGCGCCCTGGAACGTCGGCTCGCCCCGGTCGGCGCGTGAGCCGTCGGGGGCGATCACCCGAACCTTCCCGGGCACCTTCCGGACGCCCTCGCTGAACGTGATCACCACCTGGGCGGGCGCCTCGGGCACCACGGCGGAGGCGGCCGGGCTGCTGCTCACCAGCACCGCGTGGGCGGCGGCCGGGGTGGCCGGGACGAGCAGCAGGGCGACCAGCAGGAGCAGCAGCCCGGCAACGGCCCCGGAGCGGGCGGCGACGACCCGGGACGGGCGGGGTACGGCAGCAGTCATGACCGCCATGGTTCCCGAACCGGGGCGGGTCCGGCGAGCCGGTGCCCGGCGGGCGTGACCGAGCGCCCACCCGACACCGCGGCGCGCACCACGCCGGCCCTGCTCGGAGGTCATAGGAGGGTAGTCGGAGAGCGGGCGGGAGAAGTTCCCGGAGTGTGCGGGACCACGGAATGGGTCGAAGGACCCTGTCCTGTCCAGGTACGCCGCGTAACCTCGGGTGACGTGATCCCCGGCCCGCGCGACACCGCCGCCGACCGCCCCGAGTCGGCGCTCGACGCTGCCACCGGCTGGGCGCTGGCCGCCCGCGACGGGGACCGCGACGCGCAGGCCGCCTTCGTCCGGGCCACCCAGGCCGAGGTGTGGCGCTTCGCCGCCGCGCTCGTCGACCCGGACACCGCAGACGACCTGACCCAGGAGACGTACCTGCGGGCGTTCCGGGCGCTGCCCGGCTTCGAGGGGCGTTCCAGCGTGCGTACCTGGCTGCTCGGGATCGCCCGCCGGGCCTGCGCCGACCACCTGCGCACCGTGGTGCGCCGCCGCCGGCTCGACGCGCGGCTCGCCGCCCAGGCCGCCACCGACCGCCCGTACCCGGACCCGGCCGGGCAACTCGGTGCCACCGACCTGGTCCGCCGGCTGCCGGCCGAACGGCGCTCCGCGTTCGTGCTCACCCAACTGCTCGGCCTGTCGTACGCCGAGGCCGCCGACGTGGAGGGGGTGCCGGTGGGCACGATCCGCTCCCGGGTGGCCCGCGCCCGCGACGAACTGGTCGACGCTGTCGGCGACACGCTGGCCGGATAGCGGGAACCTTTCGTGGCGCTCGGACGACGAATGACTGTGACCCCCTCCCCCTCCCGGGCCGGCCGCTGGCAGACCCTGCGGCCCTGGCTCGGCGTCGCGGCCCGCCTCGGACTCGCAGCCGTGTGGCTGATCGCCGGCGGCACCAAGGTCGGCGACCTGGCCGCCTCCGGCCGGGCCGTAAACGCCTACCAGGTGATGCCGTACGACGTGGCCACAGTGATCGGCGCGGCGCTGCCGTTCGTCGAGCTGGCCCTGGGCGTCCTGCTGCTCGTCGGGCTCGCCACCCGGATCAGCGCCGGTGTGTCGGCGGCGCTGCTCGTGGTCTTCGTCGCGGGCATCGCCTCGGCCTGGGCGCGCGGCCTGGCCATCGACTGCGGGTGTTTCGGCAGCGGCGGGCAGCTCGCCGCCGGCCAGACGCCCAGCTACCTCCCGGAGATCCTCCGGGACCTCGGGTTCCTGGTACTCGCCGGGTTCCTGCTGATCTGGCCCCGCACCCCGTTCTCCGTGGACGGGTGGCTGGCGGGCGACGACACCGTGGAGGACGACGATGAGTAGTCGCAAGGGGCGCAAGGACGCGGCCCGGGTCGTACGCGAGCAGATCGCCCGGGAGAAGCGGCGCAAGCGCACGCTCTGGACCTCGATCGCCGCGGTGCTGGTGCTCGTCATCGCCGGTGGCATCGGCTGGGCCGTGTACTCCAGCCAGAAGTCCGACGAGTTCACCGCCCCGCCCGGGGCCAACGACGCCGGCACCGGCATCGTGCTGGGCACCGGCCCGGTCACCATCGACCTGTACGAGGACTACCTCTGCCCCGCCTGCAAGCAGTTCCAGCAGGTCAACGGCGACACGCTCGACCAGCTCGTCGACGAGGGCAAGGCGAAGCTGGTGTTCCACCCGGTGGCGTTCCTGAACCGCTTCTCCACCACGGAATACTCGACCCGGGCGTCGGCCGCCTCCGGCTGCGCCGCGGAGGGCGGCAAGTTCCGCGAGTTCACCGAGCAGCTCTTCGACAGGCAGCCGCCGGAGGGCGGCGCCGGGCTCAGCAACGACGAGCTCGTCGACATCGGCGCGGGCGTCGGGCTGAACCGCGACGAGTTCGCCTCCTGCGTCTCCGACGGCACGTACCGGCCGTGGACCGAGCACGTCACCGACGAGGCGAGCAAGGCCGGCGTGACCGGCACCCCGACCATCAAGGTCAACGGCAGTGAGCTCCAGGACCGCAGCCCCGAGGGGATCAAGTCGGCGGTGGAGGCGGCCGGCAGGTGACGACACCCCTGCGCCGGGTCGCGCTGGTGCTCGCCGGCGCGGCCACCGCGCTGCTCACGCTCGCCGCGCCGGCCGCCGCACACGGCGCGGACGCGCCCGACGGCACCGACTACCGAGCCACCATCAGCGACGTCGACCCGGACCGCCCCGGGCTGACCGCGCGCATGGTGGAGGCCGGCGCGCGGCTGGAGCTGACGAACGACACCGGCGCCGAGGTGACGGTGCTCGGCTACTCCGGCGAGCCGTACCTGCGCGTCGGCCCGGCCGGCGTGTACGAGAACCTCCACTCCCCCGCCACGTACCTGAACCGGACGCTGGCCGGGGAGACGCGGCTGCCCGCCGAGGCGAACCCGGCCGCCGCGCCCGACTGGCGGCGGATCGACGACGGGCCCACCGCCCGCTGGCACGACCAGCGCACGCTGTGGCGGGAGGACGCCCCGCCGCTCGCCGTCGCCGCCGCCCCGGACCGGGAACACCGGGTACGCGACTGGACCGTGCCGCTGCGCGCCGGTGACACCACCGGAGCCGTACGCGGCACGCTGGACTGGGTGCCGCCACCCGACCCGTACCCCTGGTGGGTGGCCGCCACGCTGGGCTTCCTGCTGATCGGCGCGGCCGGGCTGGCGCCGGGCGGCACCGCCGCCGGGGTGCGGGCACTGCGCGCGGTCGGCGCGCTGCTCGCCGCGGGCGGCGCCGCGACGGTGGCGCTGACGGTCGCCCGCGCGCTGGACACCGGCGCCCCCGGCGTCGGCGGAACGCTCGCCGAGCTGGTCACCGGTCAGGTCTGGACGCTGCTCACCGGGCTCGGCGCACTCGCCGCCGGTGGGTACGCGCTGGCCCGCCGCCCGGCCGCCGACTTCGTGCTCGCGCTGGCCGGCGCCTGCCTCACGCTGTTCGCCGGAGTGACGAACCTCGCCGCGCTGTCCCGCTCGATCCCCCCGGCCGCCGGCCCGGCCGTGCTGGTCCGGGTGCTCGTGGTGGTGGGCCTGGCGACGGGCGCCGGCGCGGTGGCGGCGGGCCTGCTGCGCCTGCGCGCCGCCGCACGAGCGGCCCGCCCCACCCTCCACCCGAACCCCACGCCCTGACCCGCCCCGCCCCGGCGATCGATGAGTGAAGCCCCCCGGCCCCCGGCCCCCGGCCCTTTCGTACCAAGATTCACACTGCTCTGAACCCACCCCCGCCGCACTCGCCCCCGGACCGGGTCAGGTCGGGCGGGGGCCGGGTCGGGCGGGGGCGAAGCCGTAGGGAAGCTCCAGGCGGTGGGCGGTCAGCAGCGCCTCGTCGGACAGGAGGTCCGCGGTGGGGGCGTCGGCGACGATCCGGCCACCGTCCAGGATCACCGAGCGGGGGCACAGCTCGGCCGCGTACGGCAGGTCGTGCGTGACCATGAGCAGCGTCACCGGCAGGGCGCGCAGGATCTCCGCCAGCTCCCGCCGGGCGGCCGGGTCGAGGTTCGACGACGGCTCGTCCAGCACCAGGATCTCCGGGCGCATGGCCAGCACCGTCGCCACCGCCACCCGGCGCCGCTGCCCGAACGACAGGTGGTGCGGCGCCCGGTCCCGGTGCTCGCTCATCCCGACCGCCGCGAGCGCCTCGTCGACCCGGGCGGCCAGCTCGGCCCCGCGCAGGCCCAGATTGGCCGGGCCGAACGCGACGTCCTCGGCGACTGTGGGCAGGAACAGCTGGTCGTCCGGGTCCTGGAAGACGATGCCGACGCGGCGGCGTACCTCGGCCAGCGTGTCCCGGTCGCGGCCGACCGTCAGGCCGCCGACGCTCACCGTGCCCTCGGTCGGGGTGAGGATGCCGTTGAGGTGCAGCACGAGCGTGGTCTTGCCGGCGCCGTTGGGCCCGAGCAGCGCCACCCGCTCGCCGCGCGGCACGGTCAGGTCCACCCCGTGCAGGGCGACGTGACCGTCCGGGTACGCGTACCGGACGCCGTCGACGTCGAGGGAGGGCGGCTGCTGCACGTACCCGATCATTGCAGGACGAGCGCGACGGCGGCGATGGTGGCCGCGATCGCCGGCACCGTCGCGGCGGCCACCCACTGGCCGGCGGTGGCCGCGCCGGCCCCCTGCCACGCCGCCGGCATCCGGCCGGTGTAGCCGCGGGAGAGCATCGCCAGGTAGACCCGCTCGCCGCGCTCGAAGGCGCGCAGGAACAGCGCGCCGACCCCGGCGGCGAAGCCGCGCAACTGCCACAGGAACCGCGGGTCGTCGCCGCGGGACACCCGCGCCACCCGCATCCGGCGGGCCTCGCCGACGAGCACCTCCAGGTAGCGCAGCATGAACGTGGCGATCTGGGTGAGGATCTGCGGGCAGCGCAGCCGGTCCAGGCCGAGCAGCAGGTCACGCGTCGTCGTGGTCGCCGCCAGCAGAAGCGACGCGAGTACGCCGAGGGTGCCCTTGGCGAGGATGTTGAAGGCGCCGTGCAGCCCGTCGACGGACAGGGCGAGCCCGGCCACCTCGACCCGCTCCCCCGCGCCCAGGAACGGCAGGGCGAACGCGAACAGCACGAACGGCAGCTCGATCAGGGCCCGGCTGAGCAGCCAGCGCGGGCCGACCCGGGCGAGCGCGGCCACCACGGCGACCAGGAGCGCATACCCGCCGAAGGCCCAGTACGCCTCCCGTGGCGTGGCCACCACCGCGACGGTGAACAGCACCATCGCGGCGATCTTCACCTCCGGCGGGAGGCGGTGCACCGGCGAGCCGGACTCGCGGTAGAGGACGTGCGCGTGCCCGGCGCCCATGGTCAGCGGGTGCCGCCGGACGGGGTTGCGGCCTCGTCCGCCCGGTCGGCGGTAGCGGTGGGCGTGGCCGGCGTGACCGGCGCGGCGGGCGTCGCCGGCCCGCGACGGCGGGCCAGCCAGAACAGGCCGCCGCTGGCCGCGAAGGTGAGCAGCACACCGAGTACGCCGGACAGGCCGGTGGAGACGAAGTCGTTGCCGATCCCGCGCACGCCGTAGTCGGCGAGCGGGCTGTCCGCCAGCTCGTGGTCCTTGGCCTGCTGGGCCGGGCAGCTACCGCCGGTGATCTCGTCGTCGGCGTTCACCGTGCAGCCCTTGAGCAGCGACGAGTCGAGCCCGTCCGGGTGCGAGGAGGCGTAGTTGCTGACCACGCCGGCCAGCAGCAGGGCCACCAGCAGGCCGCCGAGCAGGAACGGCCAGTGACGCTTGCTCATCGGGCACCTCCGGCGACCGGGACGGCGGGAGCCGGCGTGGCCGGCTTGAGGGCACGCAGCGCGTACACCAGGTCGGGCCGGACCTTGGCGACCGTGACCACTGTGGTCGCGGTGATCAGGCCCTCGCCGACGCCGATCAGCAGGTGGGCGAAGGCCATGGTGCCGGCCAGGCCGGTGAGGTTGCCGCCGAGGTCGGTGGTGCCGCCCAGCCAGTACTGCAGGACGAAGCCCTGGGCCGCGACCACCACGCTGACCAGCGCGGAGACGAACGCGGTCACCGCCAGCCCGGACGGGCTGCGCGGCAGCACGCGCAGCAGGAGCGCGATCAGCAGGTACGCGGCGGCGGTGCCGAGCAACGCCATGTTGGTGATGTTGAGGCCGAGCATGGCAACCCCGCCGTCACCGAAGACCAGCGCCTGCACGATCAGCACCACGGCGACGCAGAGCGCGCCCACCCAGGGGCCGACGAGCATCGCGGCCAGCGCGCCGCCGAGCAGGTGACCGCTGACTCCGGCGGTGAAGATCGGGAAGTTGAGCATCTGCACGGCGAAGATGAACGCCGCCACCAAACCGGCCATCGGGGCGAGCCGGTCGTCGAGGTCGGCCCGGCCCCGACGTACGCAGAAGGCGAGCGCGGCCAGCGCGAAGGCCGCGAAGATCGCGGCGACCGGACCGTCGATGATCCCGTTGGAGATGTGCATCGCCAGGGTGTCCACGCGCTCAGCGTATTTCCAGGGAGGCACTGTTGCCAATATCTTGCAACTGCAAATGATGGCCGTCACCGCGCCCGCGCGTCGCCGTGCCGCCGCCGTGCCGGCCCGGCGGTATCGTCACCGCCATGACCGACCGCCTCAAGCCCGGCGACCCCGCACCCGAGTTCACCCTCCCCACCGACGACGGCGGCACGCTGTCCCTGACCGGCCTGCGCGGCCGCAAGGTCATCCTGTACGCGTACCCGGCCGCCATGACGCCCGGCTGCACCAAGCAGGCGTGTGACTTCCGGGACTCCCTCGCCTCGCTCCAGGCCGCCGGCTACGAGGTGGTGGGCATCTCGCCGGACAAACCGGCCAAGCTCGCCAAGTTCCGCGACCGGGACGCCATCACGTTCCCGCTGGTCTCCGACGAGGACAAGGCGGTGCTGACCGCGTACGGCGCGTTCGGCGAGAAGCAGATGTACGGGCGCACGGTCACCGGCGTGATCCGCTCGACGTTCGTGGTGGACGAGGACGGCAAGATCGAGCAGGCGTTCTACAACGTGCGGGCCACCGGTCACGTCGCCAAGCTGCGCCGGGACCTCGGCCTCGACTGAGGTCGCTCCGGTCGCGGCCCGGAGTACACACGGCTGCGGCGTGACGCTCTAGACTCAGCGGGTCGGCGGGAGTGGCGGAACGGCAGACGCGCAGGCCTTAGGAGCCTGTGTCCGAGAGGACGTGGGGGTTCGAAACCCCCCTCCCGCACCATCAACTGTGTCACCCGCATCACGAACGCGGGTCCGGGCCGCGTCGTCACGCGCAGGATGGCGTCGTGGACCTGCGCTTCGTACTCGACCCCGACCTGACCCCCGAACTGCGCGAACAGATCGCCGCGCTCTGGGTGGACGTGACGAACGCCGGTGGTGCCGTCGGCTTCGTCGCCCCGGTGACCGCCGACGAGGTACGCCCGGTCGCCACCTCGACGCTCGACGAGGTGGCGGACGGGCCGGACCGGCTGCTCGCCGGCTACGAGGGTGAGAAGCTGGTCGCGGTGTTAGTCATCGCCGACAACCGGTTCCACCTCAAGACGCACTGGCGGGTGCTCAAGCGCGTCATGGTGCACCCCGACACACAGGGACGCGGCCACGGCGCGGCGCTGATGCGCGAGGCCGAACGGATCGCCAGCGGCCTCGGGCTGGCGGCGCTGCACGTGACGGTCCGCGACGGCCTGGGGCTGGACTGCTTCTACAAGCGGCTCGGCTACCGCGAGATCGGCCGTCTCCCCGCCGCACTGCGCCTGTCCCCCACCGACACCCGCGACGAGATCCTCATGTGGCTGGACCTCCCCACCTCCCCCTGACCCACCCACCCCGTCCTGGCCTGCCCCGCCGATCTTGCACTTTCCGCCCCCACAAAAGCTGCATCCAGGGCAGATCGAGGGCCGCAAGTGCAAGATCGGCGAGCCGGGGCGCCGGTGGTGGGCGGGGTCAGGAGCAGGGTGGCGGGGTGGGAGGAGCGGCGGCTGCCTGCACGACGGGGTCCACCGGGGCGGCGGCGGGGGCCGGCGACGTTGTGCGGGTGGAAGGGCTGGGGGCGGGGGTCCGGGGTGTGGGGGTCGGCTTCTTCGGGGTGGATCCGGCGGTGGCGGGGTCGGCGCCGTACATGCGGGTCTTGCTGCGCTGCACCTGGCCGGGGAGCATCCGGATGCCGGTCGCGGTCGCGCGGTGGCCGTACACGTCGGTGACCCGGATCTCGTACGGGCCGGGACCAGCCCCGGACCCGATCAACCAGTAGTTGTAGTCCTGCCGCTGGGCCGTACGCCACGAGCCGTCGCTCCGCACCTCGACCGAGCGCAGCGGGTTGCCGTGGTCACCGACCAGGACGGCGAACCACCACTGCGACGAGCCCTCCTTCATCCGGAAGGTGAGCGGGCCGGGCAACTTCGGGTTCACCACCGCCCGGTAGCTGACCTTCACCACTCCCTGCACCGGGTCGGCGATCCGGGCGAACGCCTCGGCGGAGAGGTCGAGGTGGCCGGGCGCGCACTCCGGGCACTGGTCCATCACCAGCACCCGGACGGTGCCGCGCGGGCCGGTGACGTCGAGGAAGCCGCCACAGGAGGCGCCGGAGGCGTACTCGTCCGGGCCGAGCGCGACGTACATCCGGTCGGCGGGCGCGGCCGGCCGGGAGCAGTTGCCGCCGGCGCCCTCGGAGTCGTAGAAGGTCGCCTTGCCGCTGCGCGTCGCGCCGCCGACGGGCGGAGCGGCAGCCGCCGGCAGGGCGGCACCGGGCGGCAGAGCGGCGGCCACCGGCATCGCGGCACCGGGCGGGAGCGCGGCGGCCACGGACGGGAGCGCGGCCACGGCAGCGCGCGGAGGCGGGGCGGCGCAGGCCGGGGCCGCGCCGCCGCGTACCGCGAGGGTCACCGCGACCGCGGCGGCGACGGTGACCAGGCCGGCGGCGGCCAGGCGGCGACTGCGCGTGGCCACCTGGCGACGACCGTCCGGGGTGGCGGGGCCGGGCGCGTCGCCGGAGGTCGGCGGGATCGGTGCGGTGCCGTCGGTCACGCCGGTCGATGCTGCCGGACCGGCCTGCCGCCGGACAAGCGAGCTAAGCGAAAGCTAAACCGGGCGCAGCGCGCGGGCGGTGGAGACGACACCGGCCAGCCCGCCGGCCAGGTCGGGGCGCTGCCGCAGCGAGACCTCCAGGCGGACGCGCCAGACCCCGGTCTCGACCGGCAGCCGGCGTCGCCGGCCCAGCGGACCGGTCACGGGTCTCGTCGAGCGCCGCCGCCGTGGCGGGGCCCAGCAGGAGCCGAGTTCGCCGCGCATCATCGATCCGGCGGCCACCCGGCGGCGAGGCGCGGGCCCGGCCACCTCACCGCGGCGGTCCCGCGCCGCCGGGGCGTCACCGTCCGGGCGCGGGGTCCACACGATACGAGGCGAATCAGTAGCATCGCGGCATGTCAGATCGCCACCAGCTCACCGATTCCGGCCCGCACGCGCAGGGCTCCGATGTGGAGCCGGGGCCCGTGGCGGAGAATCGGCCGCGGCCCCGCCGGGGCCGGCGGATCGCCCTGGTCGTGCTGCTCGTGGTCGTGCTGCTCACCGGCGGCGGCGCCCTGGCCGGTGGCCTCTACTACCGCTCGGTCGACAAGTCCATCGAGCGGGTCGACGCCTTCGAGGGGCTGCCGGAGGAGTCGCGGCCGCAGGTCGAGGCCAAGGGTGCCATGAACATCATGATCCTGGGCAGCGACTCCCGCGATCCGGAGAGCACCGGCGGCTCGCGCAGCGACACGATCATCCTGGCCCACCTGCCGAAGGACCGGTCGAGCGCCCAGCTCATCTCGATCCCCCGCGACACCTGGACGGCCGTCCCCAAGTCGAAGGAGGGCCGCGGCGGTCGCGACGCGAAGATCAATGCCGCGTACGCCTGGGGCGGCGTGCCGCTGATGGTGCAGACGGTGGAGAAGTTCAGCGGCGTACGGGTGGACAACGTGGCGATGGTCGACTTCGCCGGCTTCAAGGAGATCATCGACGCGCTCGGCGGTGTCGAGATCGAGGTGGAGAAGGGCTTCACCACGAAGTACTCGCTGATCGGCACCCGGACCTTCGAGAAGGGCCGGCAGATCATGGACGGGGCCGCCGCGCTGGACTACGCGCGGGAGCGGCACGCCTTCCCCGACGGCGACTTCGCGCGGATCCGGCACCAGCAGCAGGTGATCAAGGCCATCCTCGACAAGGCCGCCTCGGGTGGGGTGCTGGCCAACCCGGCCAAGCTCAACTCGTTCGTCCGTGCCACGTCCGACTCGGTGGCTGTCGACGAGTCGCTGTCGCTGGTGGACCTGGCCATGGAGATGCGTGGCCTGCGCGGCGACAACCTGACGTTCTTCACCTGCCCGGTGAAGGGCACCGGCCGGGTCGGCACCGAGAGCGTCGTGCTTCCCGATCCGGCCCGGTCGAAGACGCTGTTCGACGCGGTGCGCCGCGACTCGGTCCCCGAGATCCTCGCCGCCAGCGGAAAGTAGGACGTCGATCTGTCATGCCGGTGCTGGCGGCGGGGCGGGGCCGCTCGTATCCTGCGATCGCCGCCGGTCTCCGCATCCGGGCCGGGGGCGTAACGGGGAAGGATCGACCATGCCACGCCTGCCGGCGTTCGAGCATCCGTCCGCGCCACCGTCCGGTGTGTCCATGAACGCGCCGATGGACGGCGGTCTGGACACGACGACGGTACTGCCGTACGCGGGATCGCGCGCGTCGACGCGTACCCGGCGGTTGCGGGCCTGGATGGTGACCGCGCCCATCGACGTCGCGGCGCTGCTCGCGCCGCTGCTGCTGACCCAGGACTACTGGCGTGGCACGTTGTTCAACGCCGCGCTCACCGTGGGGCTGTTCGCCGCGGGCGGGCTCTACCGGCCGCGCCGGCACATCAGCATCCTGGACGAGCTGCCGACCCTCGGCGGCCGGCTGCTGGCCTCCGGCGCGGTGGGGGCGATCATCGCGGCGCTGCGGCACGACTCGGTGCCGCACGTCAGCGGCTTCGTGCGCGGCGTCGCGCTCTCCGCCGCCCTGGTGATCGTCGGGCGGGCGCTGAACAGCCGGCTCATCCTGCTGGCCCGCAGGCGCCGGTGGGTCGAGCACAACGCGATAGTCATCGGCGGCGGGCCGATCGGCGCCGAACTGGCCCGGCTGCTGCGCCGCTACCCGCAGTACGGGCTGCGGTTCGTCGGCGCTGTCGACGCCCCGTCGCGGCCGCGCCTCGGCGCTGCGCCGCTCATCGGCACCATCGACGACCTGGAGAAGCTCGCCGAGATGCTGGAGTGCGAGGTCCTGGTCATCGCGGACCCGGACTGCTCCGAGGCCGACCTGATGGAGTCGCTGCTGCGCCCGGCCAGTTCCCGCTGCGACCTGTGGGCGGTGCCGCGCCTGTGGGGGTCACGGTCGCAGGGCGGCTACCCCGACCACATCGGCGCCATCCCGATCATCAAGATCGGCGACACCACGCTCACCGGTCCCCGGTGGCGGCTCAAGCGCGCCTCCGACGTGGTGTTCGCGGTGACCGCCCTGGTGCTGCTGAGCCCGCTGCTGCTGCTCTGCGCCGTCGCCACTTTCCTCGACGGCGGCCGGGACGTGTTCTTCCGCCAGGAGCGCATCGGCCGGTACGGCAAGCCGTTCCACGTCGTCAAGTTCCGGTCCATGCGTCCGGCCGACGAGCACGAGTCGCAGACCACCTGGTCCATCGCGCACGACGAGCGGGTCGGCCCGATCGGCCGGTTCATGCGGCGCGCGTCGCTGGACGAGCTGCCGCAGCTGTGGAACATCCTGCGCGGTGAGATGAGCGTGGTGGGGCCCCGGCCGGAGCGGCCGTACTTCGTGGAGAAGTTCTCGATGGAATACCCGAGGTACGCGATGCGTCACCGGGTGCCGGTCGGGCTCACCGGGCTGGCGCAGGTCAGCGGCCTGCGCGGGGACACGCCGATCTCGGACCGGGCGCGGTTCGACAACTACTACGTCGAGAACTGGTCGCTCTGGCTCGACATCAAGATCGTGCTGCGTACCGTCACCGAGGTCTTCCGGGGCGGGGGCCGCTGAGCGCCTCGGTCAGGTCCGCGTGCCAGTGGCCCGGCGGCGGCAGCTTCGTCGCCGCCCACCGGCCGTGCGCCAGCACGCTGTAGTGCGGGCGCGGCGCCGGGCGCGGGAAGCGGTCGCTCGTGGTCGGCCGGACCCGGTCCGGGTCGAGACCACGCAGGGCGAAGACGGCGCGGGCCAGGCCGTACCAGGTCGTCTCGCCGGCGGCGGTGCCGTGGTACGTCCCGGGAGCCGCGTCGCCTGCGAGCGCCGCGTCGGCGAGCGCCACGAGACGCTCCGCGAGCCGGTACGACCAGGTCGGTTGCCCGCGCTGGTCGTCCACCACGTCGAGCCGGTCGCGTTCGGCTGCCAGCCGCAGCATCGTGGTGACGAAGTTGCGTCCGTGGGTGGCGTACAGCCAGGCGGTACGCACCACGTACCCGGTCTCGGGCAGCAGCCGGGCCACCGCCTGCTCCCCGGCGAGCTTGCCGCGCCCGTACGCGTTGACCGGGCCGGTCGGGGCGTCCTCCGGGTACGGCTCGGCGGCGTCGCCTGCGAACACGTAGTCGGTGGAGACGTGCACGAGCCGCGCACCGGACCCGGCGCAGGCGTGGGCCAGCGCGGCGACCGCGTCGCCGTTGACCGCTGTGGCGTCCCGCTCGCGTGTCTCGGCGCCGTCCACGTCGGTCCACGCGGCGGCGTTGAGCACCACGTCGTGCCCGCCGACCGCGCCCCGGACCGCGTGCGCGTCGGTGAGGTCGAGGTCGGCGCGGGCGGCGGCGGTGACCGTCAGGTCCGGCCGGGTCCGCAGCACGGCGAGCAGGTCCCGCCCGAGCATCCCGCCCGCGCCGGTGACGAGCACCCGGGTCATCGGTGGCCGGCCCTCTTCAGCGGCTCCCACCAGGCCCGGTTGTCCCGGTACCAGCGGACCGTGTCGGCCAGGCCCCGGTCGAGGTCGATGCTCGGCGCGTACCCCAGCTCGCTGCTGATCTTGCTGATGTCCAGCGAGTAGCGGCGGTCGTGGCCCTTGCGGTCGGTGACCGGCACGACCCGGTCCCAGCCGGCCCCGCACGCCGCCAGGAGCCGCTCGGTGAGCTGCCGGTTGGTCAGCTCTGTGCCGCCGCCGATGTGGTAGACCTCGCCGGCCCGCCCCTTCTCCTGCACCATCGCCACGCCCCGGCAGTGGTCGTGCACGTGCAGCCAGTCCCGGACGTTGCCGCCGTCGCCGTAGAGCGGCACGGTGCCGCCGTCGAGCAGGTTGGTCACGAACAGCGGCACGACCTTCTCCGGGAACTGGTACGGCCCGTAGTTGTTGGAGCAGCGGGTCACCACGACGTCCAGGCCGTGGGTGCGGTGGTAGGACAACGCCAGCAGGTCCGACCCGGCCTTCGAGGCCGAGTACGGCGAGTTCGGCGCCAGCGGCCAGCTCTCCGTCCACGAGCCGGAGTCGATCGAGCCGTACACCTCGTCGGTGGAGACGTGCACGAACCGGCGCACGCCGTGCCGCAGCGCGGCGTCCAGCAGCGTCTGGGTGCCGAGCACGTTCGTGGTGACGAACGGGGCGGCGCCGGTGATCGAACGGTCCACGTGCGACTCGGCGGCGAAGTGGACGATCACGTCGTGCCCGGGCACCACGTCGCCGACCAGCACCGGGTCGCAGATGTCGCCGCGGACGAGGCGCAGCCGGGGATCGTCGCGCACCGGCGCGAGGTTCGCCACGTTGCCGGAGTAGGTCAGCTTGTCCAGCACGGTGAGCGCGGCGGGGCCCTCGACCGGCACCCCGGCCGCGTCGCCGCCGGGCGCGCCCAGCAGCATCCGCACGTACTCCGACCCGATGAAGCCGGCGCCGCCGGTGACGAGCATCCTCACGGATCGTGGAGTCTACGCCGTACCGGCAGGCCGGGCGGGACGTCGACGGGCCACGGGGGCGGCGGCGCCGCGGGTAGTCTCCGCGGGTGCGTGGAATCCTTCTCGCCGGTGGCACCGGATCCCGGCTCTGGCCGATCACCCGGGCCGTCTCCAAGCAGCTCATGCCGGTGTTCGACAAGCCGATGGTCTACTATCCGCTCTCCACTCTGGTGATGGCCGGGGTACGGGAGATCCTGGTGGTGACCACGCCGGACGACCGCGCCCAGTTCGAGCGGCTGCTGGGCGACGGCAGCCAGTGGGGGCTGCGCCTGGCGTACACCGAGCAGCCCCGCCCGGAGGGCATCGCGCAGGCGTTCCTGCTCGGCGCCGACTTCATCGGCGACGAGTCGGTGGCGCTGATCCTCGGCGACAACATCTTCCACGGCGTCGGGCTCGGCCGGCAGCTCGCCCAGCACGGCGAGCCGGACGGCGGGCGGGTCTTCGCATACCCGGTCGCCAACCCGCAGGACTACGGCGTGGTCGAGTTCGACGACGCCGGCCGGGTGCTGTCGATCGAGGAGAAGCCGGCCCGCCCCCGCTCCCGGTACGCGGTGCCGGGCCTCTACTTCTACGACAACCGGGTGGTCGACATCGCCCGCAAGCTGACCCCGAGCGCCCGGGGCGAGCTGGAGATCACCGCTATCAACGAGACGTACCGGGCGTGGGGCGACCTGACGGTGACGCTGCTCGACCGGGGCACCGCGTGGCTGGACACCGGCACGTTCACGTCGATGATGCAGGCCGCCGAGTTCGTCCGGGTGATCGAGGAACGCCAGGGCATGAAGATCGGCTGCGTCGAGGAGGTCGCCTGGCGGTCCGGGCTGATCGACGACGAGCGGCTGCGGATGCTGGCCCACCCGCTGGCCCGCAGCGGTTACGGCGAATACCTGCTGGGCCTGCTGGCCGAGCGGTCCGGCTCGGGGAGCGCGGCGTGAAGATCCGTCCGCTGAGCATCGAGGGCGCCTGGGAGGTGACCCCGCGTCAGCACGGCGACCCGCGGGGTCTGTTCCTGGAGTGGTACCGCTTCGACCGGCTCGCCGAGGCGGTCGGGCATCCGCTGCGGCTCGCGCAGGCCAACCTGTCCGTCTCCGCGCGGGACGTGGTGCGCGGCATCCACTTCGCCGACGTACCGCCCGGCCAGGCCAAGTACGTCACCTGCGTACGCGGGGCGGTGCTGGACGTGGTGGTGGACGTGCGGGCGGGCTCGCCGACGTACGGCCGGTGGGAGGCGGTACGCCTCGACGACACCGACCGGCGGGCCGTCTACCTGGCTGAGGGCCTGGGGCACGGGTTCTGCGCGCTGACCGACGACGCGACGCTCAGCTACCTCTGCTCCGCCACGTACAACCCGGCGGCCGAGCACACCGTGCATCCGCTCGACCCGGACCTCGGGATCGACTGGCCGGCGGCGACGCCGCTGCTGTCCGAGCGGGACGCGGCGGCACCGCTCCTGGCGCAGGCGCGCGCGGCGGGGCTGCTGCCCGGCTACGACGCCTGCCGCTCCTTCACGGAGGCGTCGGCCACGCGGCCGTCACTCTGACCCGGCACCCCGGCCGGGCCACCGGCCGCTGCGCCCGAGGCCGCCGTGGCCGAGGCCGCCGTGTCCGGAGCAGGCGGACGGCGGCGGGCCACTGTGGCCCAGAGCGTCCGCACGTCAGCGCTCACCGGAGTGCCGGCCCGGCGGTAGCCGAGCACCAGGGCGATGCCGGCCCCGACGGCGAGGCCGCCGAGCGCGCCGCCGACGGCGTACCACTGCCACCGCACCGGCTCGGGACGCGGCGGCGGCGCGGCGGCCCGGACCACCGCGACGTGGGCCTTGAGCCCCAGCCCGGCGGGCGGCAGGTCGCGTCCGGCGATCCGTTGCAGTTCGGCGGCGAGCGCGGCGGCGATCGCCGCGGCGGTGGCGGCGGACCGGTCGGTGACCGCCACGTCGATCGCCATGGTGTCCACCGTGGACGACGCGACGACGCGGCCGGCCAGGTCGTCGGTGGTGTACGGCAGTCCGAGCGAGTCGATCACCGGGCGGGTCAGCCGGGGAGTGTTCATCATCGTGGCGTACGTCTTCACCCGCCGCTGCATCAGCCTGCCCGCCTCGTCGGCCGGCGGGCGGGGCTGGGGTGCCGCCGACTTCTCGGCGGCGAACGTGACGACCATCTGGGTCTCGGCCCGGTAGACCGGCGGCCGGCGTTCGGCGAGGACCCCGGTGAACGCGCCGCACAGCAGCGTCGACGCCAGCACGATCGGCCACCGCCTGCCGATCGTGTCGCGGAAGTGGGCGAGGTCCACGACGCGTCACCCTACCGGCGGCGGGGTGCCGCGGGCGTACCCGCCCGCCGGGTCCATTGCGCGGTGCCGCCCATGTCGGGTAGAACAGGGCCCGCACACATCCGCGCATCTTGGGGGAAGACGAGTGGATTCCGCGTGGCCGGCTCGCGGCCGGCGCCGTCGCCTGGGCGCCGGGTGTTAGGCCGGGTCCGGCGGATCGTCTCCCCCGAGCGTCTCCATCTGGTCGCCCTGGGCCTGACCGGGCTCGCCGCGCTGGTGTCGGTGACGCTGCCCGCTGCCGAACGCGGCGAACTCGCGGCGAACATGGTGAGCGCCACCGTGGGGGCGGCACTCGGCGGCCTGTCCGCGGACACGTTCCTGCTGTCCCGGCCGGCCGGCTGGATCATGTCGCGGGGTCGGCTGTGGATCGCCGGTATCCTCACCGCCTCGCTCGGCCTGACCGCGCTGGCCGCCGCGCTGCTGACCACGCTGGCCGGGCTGGGCAGCCACCTCGTGGGCATCGGGGCGGGCTGCGCGCTCACCGTCTTCAACACGGCCGCCTCGCTCGGCCTGCGCCTGAAGCGGTTCTGGTTCGTCTACACCATGCGGGCGCTCGGCGGCGGGGTGCTGGTGGCCGGGTACGGGCTGCTGTGGCTGAGCCACCGGCTCGACGGTGGCCTGTGGAGCGTGCTCTGGCTGGGCGTGCAGATCGCCACCGCCACTGTGCTCGGGGTGGCGGTGCTGGGCTGGGCACGGCGGTTCGGGCCGGTGCCGGCGGCGACGGCGGGGCGTCCGGAGTACCGCGCCGACCTGCTGGCGGTGGGCCGGCTGCACGTCGGGGTGTGCGCGCAGATGCTGACGTACCGGCTGAGCCAGGTCCTGGTGGCCCGCTTCGCCGGAGCGGGCGCGCTCGGTGTGTTCGCGCTGGCGGTGGCGGCGCTGGAGTTCGCGCAGTCCGGCGCTGTGGTGCGGGCGCAGCGGATCCTGGCCGAGCGGGACCCGGAGGCGATCGGCGACCACGGCCGCGACGTCGTCAAGTCGGCGCTGCCGATCGCCGCGCTGGCCGTGATCGGCCTGGCGGCGCTGGGCGTGCTGGCGCCCGACTACCGCGACGCCTGGATCTTCGGGCTGCTCCTGCTGCCCGGGACGCTGGCGCTGTCGGCCGGCAAGACGTGGAGCGCGGCGCTGCTCAAGCGCGCGGGCGAGCAGGCCACCACCGCCGTGGCCCTGGTCACCATGTCCGTGTCGGTGGTGCTGTACGTTCTGCTCATCCCTTGGGCCGGCGCGCTCGGCGCCGCGGTCGCGTCGTCTGTCGCCTACGGCGTCTACGCGTTGCGCACCCGGCAGCGACTCCAGCGGTCCACGCACCTCCTCGTCAATCGGATGGCCTAGCGGTGGACGTCTCAATCGTCGTGTTGACCTGGGAAGACTTCGAGCGCACCGACGGCTGCGTCCGTTCGCTGCCCGACGGCGTGGAAGCCGTCGTGGTGGACAACGGCAGCGCCGCCGGGATCAGCGACAGACTGCGGGCCATGTGCGCCGAGACCGGCGCCCGGTACGTGCGCTCGGAGACGAACCTCGGCTACGCCAAGGGCATGAACCTCGGTGTCCGGCACAGCACCCGGTCCCGGGTGGTCCTGTCCAACAACGACATCCTGGTACGGCCGGGCGCGATCGAGCGGCTCGCGGCCGAACTGGACGATCCGGCTGTGGGCGCGGCCTTCCCGAAGGTGCTCGACGCGACCGGCCGGGACCAGACCGCCGCCGGCCGGTTCCTGACTGTGGGCACCGGCGTCGCGCACGCCACCGGGCTCAGCCTGGTGTTCCCGCAGCTGCGGATCGTGGCCCCGCCGGAGCGCGGCGACTGGCTCTCCGGGCCGTTCGTGGCGATCCGGCGGGAGACGCTGGACCGGATCGGCGGCGTGGACGAGTCGTCGTTCTTCTACTCCGAGGACCTGCGGCTGTGCTGGGCGGTGCGCCGGCTCGGGCTGCGCCTGGCGTACCTGCCGGACGCCGTGGTCACGCACGAGGACGACGCGAGCGCGAAGCGCCGGTGGGCGGCCGAGGAGATCTCCCGGCGGCAGACCCGGGAGTTCATCCGGGCCAGCCGTGAACTGGCCGGGTGGCGGGGCACTGTGGCCTGCTCCGCGTACACCCTCGGGGTGCTCGCCCGGGCGGCGGTGGGTGGCGGGGCGGCGCGGCGGGCGGTCGCCCGCGGTGCCCTGGAAGGCATGGGCGTCCGATGAGGGTGCTGTTCGTCTGCACCACCGGCGGGTCGGGGCGGCGGCAGCTCGGCGGCGCGGAGCGCTTCCTGATCGAGATGCTGCCGGCGCTCGTGGCCCGCGGCTTCGACGTGGTCGCCGCCACGCCTGACGACGAGGTCGCGGCGGCGTTGCGGGACGCGGGCGTGCCGTGGCGTCCGCTGGGCGCGGCCAAGCGGGTGGACCTGGGGTACGCGCGCGGCATCCGCGCCCTGGTCGAGGAACTGCGGCCGGACGTGGTGAGCGCGCACCTGCTCTCCGCCGCGATGCACGCCCGCGCCGGGCTGGGCGTGCGGGGCCGCCGCACGCCGCTCGTGGTGACGCTGCACAACAGCCTCTGGCAGTACCGCGACACGGCCGAGACGCTGCGCGCGAAGGCCGCGGTGCAGGCCAACATCAGCACTGATCTGATGTTCCGGCGGCTACGGCCGCACGCGACGGTGGCGGTCTCCGACTTCGAGGCCCACGAGCTGCGGGTACGCGGGCGGGTCCGCGACGTGCGGGTGATCCCGAACCCGCTGCCGGCCATCTGGCCGGAGGTCACCGACGGCGGCGTCGCCTCGGACGGCCCGGTGCGGGTCGGCTTCCTCGGCCGGCTGGAACGGGAGAAGGGCGCCGACCTGCTCGCCGGCGTCGCCGCGGAGCTGCCGGACGTGGAGTTCCTGGTCGCCGGCGCGGGCACGGTCGAGGTCGAGGAGCGGCCGAACCTGCACCTGGTCGGCCGGGTCGACGCCGCGCCGTTCCTGCAACGGCTGCACTGCCTGCTGGTGCCGTCGCGGGTGGAGGCGTTCGGGCGCAGCGCGCTGGAGGCGATGTCGCTGGGTGTGCCGGTGGTGCACTCCGGCGCGGGCGGCCTGACCGAGGTGACAGCCGCCGGTGACGGCGTGCTCGCGTACCGGGCGGAGCTGACGCCGCAGGCACTGGCCGCCGCCGTGCGGACCGCCACCGACCCGGCCGCGTGGGACGAGCGGCGACGCGACCTGGCCCGGCGGTACGCGCAGCGGCACTCGTTCGACGGATGCGTGGACCGCTGGCACGACCTGTACCGGACGGTCGCCCGTGACGCCCGCTGAGCGCCGCCTCTGGTCGGTCGGGATCCCGTTCGCGCTCGGCGCGGCGTTGCTGCTGGCCACGCTCGACGCCGGCTTCGCGGTCGCGCTCGCGCTGGCGGTCGGCACGCTGCTCGCCGCGCGGCTGCGGATGTGGGCGCTCGCCGCCTGCGCCGCCGTCTGGACCGCCGCGCTGCTCGCCGTCCGGGTGCTACCAGGCCCGTACGACTCGTGGGCCGGTCGCGGCGTGCTGCCGGTACTCGCCGGATACGTGACGGTCTTCCTGCTGGCCTGGGCGGTCGGGCGGCGGCTGATCGACAGGCGGGACGAGGACGGCGACCGGTCCCGCCCGGCGCTGTCCTGGCCGTCCGGGCGGCGGCTGCTGACGTACCTGTCCGTGCTGCTCGCCGTCGCCGTGGTGACCGCGGCGATCCGGTTCCGGGGGACGGTGCCGCCGCTGCTGGCCGACAACCCGGACGCCGCCCGGCAGGTGCTGCGCGAGCAGTCGAACCTGGTCATCGGGTTGCTGTCCGAGGCGTGGACGCTCGGCATGGCGATCTCGCTGCTGCGTGCGTTGTCCGCACGCGGCCGGGCGCTGCCGGTCTACTACGCGCTGACCGTTGTCTTCACCGTCGGGGCGGCGCTCGGCGCGAGCAAGAACTCGGTGCTGGTGGGCATCGCGCCCGCGCTGATCGCGGCGCTGTCGGTCCGGCGTACCCGGGGGCGGGCCGCGTCGTTCCTGGCCGCGCGGACGCCGGTGGTGCTGCTGATCGGCGCGGTGGCGCTCGGCGCGGCGGTGTTCCTCGGCGGGCAGCGCACCATGGCGGGCACCGGCACGTTCGAGACCGAGTTCCGGGCCCGCTACGGCAGCAACGCGCTGACCAGCAGCGCCGGGTCGCTGGACCTGTCGCTGAGTTCGTCCACCGAGACGTTCGGGCGGGTCTGGTCGCAGCGGGAGCACCTGGAGCCCCGGTACGGCACGTACTCGCTGACGTTCCTCGGCTCCCGGGTCGAGCCGATCGTCGGCAAGGCGGACCTGTACGGGATGACGTCCCAGCTCAGCCAGCCGTACCTGATGAACACGGCGACCTTCGTGGCCATCCCGCTGCTCGACTACGGCCCGCTGGGCGCGGTGTTCTTCCTGGCCGCGCTCGGGCTGGCGGTGGGCGCGACCGAGCGGTGGTTCGAGTTCTCCCGCGCGCCGGCCGGGCAGTTGGCGCGGGCGTTCGTCGTCTACTTCGCGCTGTTCGGCGTCTACGAGCTGTATCCGCTGATCTATCCGACGTGGCTGAGCCTGGTGCCCGGCCTCTGGGTGCTGCACCGGCTGGGCAGGAGCGCGGCATGACCTTCGACGGCCTGACCGTGGTCACCGTCCTCTACCGGTCCGCCGGCATGCTCGCCGAGACGCTGCCGACCTGGGTACGCAGCGCCGGTGACCTGCCGGTCCGGTTCGTCTTCGCGGACAACTGGCCCTCCGACGCCTGTGCCGAGGTGGTCGCCGCGAACCTGCCCGCCGACCGGTACGCGTACCTGCCCGACGCCTCCAACCCCGGCTTCGCGGCCGGCTGCAACCGGGCGGCGGCGACTGTGACCACGAGTCACCTGCTGCTGCTGAACCCGGACGTGTGGCTGCCCGACGACGCGCTGGCCCGGATCTGCGCCGCCGTCGCCGCCGACCCGGACACCCCCGTCGCGGTCGGGTTGGCCATGCACGGCGGCGAGTACGTGGGCATCGACCTGAACCCGGTGTCGCTGTTCATCGACCGGCGGGCCACCGCGGGCCGTGCCCCGCTCGGCCCGTCCGGCGGCGCGGCGGTCTTCCCGGCCGCGCTGTACCGCCGGTTCGGCGGCTTCGACGAGCACCTGTTCGCCTGGGGCGAGGACGCCGACCTGGCGTTCCGGCTCTACGCCTCGGGGCTGCGCACACGCGGGCTGGACGTGGTGCTGCCGCACGCCGGCGGGCACAGCGTGGACGGCGACGACCGGTTGCAGGGGTTCCGGGCGTTCCTGCTGGCCCGCAACCGGCTGCTGGTCGCGTCCCGCACGTTCACCTGGCCGCTGCTGCTCGTGGCGGTGCCGGTGCTGGCGCTGGCGCACCTCGCGCTGGCCGCCCGGCGCACCCGGCAGGGCCTGCTGCGCCCGTTTCTGCGCGGCATCGGACGGGGGCTGGTCGAGGGGCCGGCTGCCCGCCGCCGCTGGACCGGGCCGCGGTTCGGGTTCGCGTCCCTGCTCGGCTACCTGACCGCTCGGAGGGCGTGATGACGGCACAGCCGTGGACCGTGGTGACTGTCACCTACCACTCGGCGGAGATGCTGCGCCGCTGCTGGCGCGGCCCGAAGCCGTACGAGTGGCTGGTGGTCGACAACGCCTCCGGCGACGACTCGGCGGCGGTCGCCGAGGAGTTGGGCGCGCGGGTGATCCGGCTGCCGGAGAACGTCGGCTTCGCCCGCGCCAACAACGTCGCGTTGCGCCAGGCGACCGGCCGGTACGTGCTGTTCGCCAACCCGGACCTGGAGGTGCGCCCGGACGGCCTGGACGCGCTGGCCCGGCACCTGGACACGCACGGCGGGCTGGTCGCGCCGCAACTGCTCGGCACCGACGGCACGCCGCAGGCCAACGGGCGCGGCTTCCCGTACGCGACGGCGAAGCTCGGCAACCGCAGGGTGTGGCCGCTGTCCCGGCTGCACGCCGCGTACCGGCTGGTGGCCGCGCCCGGGCAGACGCGCCACGTCGCCTGGGTGATGGGCGCGGCGGTGGCCGGCCGGACCGCCGACGTGACCGAGCTGGGCGGGTGGAACGAGCGCTTCTTCCTCTACTACGAGGACCACGAGCTGGGGCTGCGCGCCTGGCGGCACGGGCTGCCGGTGGCGGTGCTCGGTGACGTGCGGTGGACCCACCACTGGGCCCGCGCGACGAACTCGGTGCGCTGGTCCCGGGCGCACACGCTGGAGCTGCGCAGCGCCCGGACGTTCTTCGGCATGTTCCCGGAGTTCCTGGTCGGCCTGCCGCGACCGGCACGCCGGCACCGCCGGGCCACCGGGCTGGTCGGATCGGCGACGCCGTCCACCTCGGACCGCGCTGCGGAGTGATCGAGCGCGGTCGCGGGGCCGCTGACGTGAATGACGCTTTGATACCGTCTCGCCGTGTCCGTGGCACGCCCGGCCTTCTCCCCCTCGCCGGCGCCCGCGTCGGCGACGCCGGTTCCGTCGCGGCCGGGCACGCCGGCTGCGGTCGTCGCGCTCGCGTGGGACCGGCTGAGCCGGTCCCCGTACTGGTCCGTCGCGGGCCTGCTGGTCGCGCTGGGCGCCGTGCTGCGGCTCCGGCAGTGGGCGTACGCGCGCAGCTTCTGGAGCGACGAGCTGTACGTGGCGCACAACATCCGGGAGCGCGGCTACCTGGACCTGTTGCAGCCGCTGGCGTTCAGCCAGTCGGCGCCGCCCGGCTGGCTGTGGCTGGAACGGTTCGCGTTGGAGCAGTTCGGCGACGGTGAGCGGGCGCTGCGGCTGGTGCCGCTGCTGTTCGGGCTGGCGCTGCTGCCGCTCGTGGCGTGGCTCGGCCGGGCGCTCCTGCCGCCGCTCGCCGCGCTGGCGGCGCTGCTGCTGGTCGCCGTCGCACCGTTCCTGATCGGCTACTCGAACGAACTGAAGCAGTACAGCGCCGAGGCGTTCGGCGTCACGCTCGTGGTCGGGCTGGCGCTGCTGCTGGTGCGCACCGGCCCGACCTGGGCCGGGTCGGCGGTGTTCTGGTCGGCCGCGGCGGTCACGGCGTTCGTGAGCACCCTGTCCATTCCGGTCACCGGCGCGCTCGGCGTGCTGCTCGGCGGGTACCTGCTGTCCCGCCCGGACCGGCGGTGGGCGGGCGGGTGGCGGGACCTGGGCCGGTTCCTCGCCCCGGCGCCCGCCTGGGGCGCGGTCGCGCTCGTGGTGTACGTGCTCTTTCTGGCGCCGGGACTGGCCGATCCGCAGCTCGCCGCGTACTGGCGGGCGAAGTCGATCTATCCGGCGCGTTCGCTCACCGACCTGGCAGCCACAGTGGAATGGCTCGCCGCGACGTACCGGAGTCTCGCCACGGTGCCGTTCGTGGCCTGGTCGGCCTGGGTCGTCGTACCGCTGCTGGTGCTGGGCACGGCCGCCGGGCTACGGCGGCTCTCCGCCGCGGCGGTGCTGGTCCTGCTCACGCCCCTGGCGGCCGGGCTGGCCGGCGCGGCGGTGTCGGTCTACCCGTTCAACGGGCGGCTGGCGCTCTACGCGGTGCCCGCGTGCCTGCTGCTCGCCGCGCTCGCCGTCACGCCCCCACCGCTGCGGGCCGGCCTGCCCGCCCGGATCCGGTGGGTGGTCGCGGTGGTGCTGCTGCTCGCGCTCGCCGTTCCGCAGCTGGCCACCGCAGTGGTGGCCACAGTGCATCCGGCGCGGGCCTTCGCCCAGGGCGGCGGCGCGAACGCGGTCGACTACCGGGACGCGCTGCGCCACCTGGACGACAGGCGCCGCCCGGGTGACCTGGTGCTGGCCACCACCGTGTCGTGGAACGCCCAGGCGTGGTACGGCCCACCGGCGGACGCCTACGTGGTCGCGGCCGGTCCCGGCGGCTGCCCGAAGCAGAGCGTGTCGACGCTGCTGCCCGGACGGTCCCGGGTCTGGTTGTTCCAGGCCACCGACTGGGCCGACGGGGCGAACCGGGATGTCATCGTCCGGCTCGGCGGCAGCGGCGTGGCGGTCGCCGAGCGGCAGTTCAGCGGAGCGCGGGTGGTCCGCTTCGACCTGGCCGCGGGCGTCACCAAGGGCAACGACGTCTGCCTCGTGCCGCCGCCGAACGGCGCGGCTGTCCGTTAGCCGCCTAGCTGTGCCGCTGCCAGAGGTCGCGCAGCGCGTCCCAGTTGCCGCCGAGTCCGGCGCCGCAGGGCGTCTCCATGTAGATCGCGCTGGTGTTGTCGTCGCGGCCCCACCAGATGCCGCAGACCGGGCGGCCGTCCTGGCCGTTGCCGGCGTACTCGACGTAGCTGCCCTGCGCCCCGCTGACACCGCCGGTGGCCGGGCCGGCCTCGCGCATGCCCGGCGCGAGCGCGCGACCGATGATGCCCATCTGCTGCCGGAAGGCGCGCGCCGCCTCCTTCTTCTCGGCCGACTCGTACTCGGCGAAGTGCAGCGACACACCCAGGTAGCGGCAGAAGACGTGCTGCTTCTCGCCCGCGGCGAGTCCGGGGCCGCTCTTCTCGGTGTTGATCGCGCAACCGCCCAGCGCGTCGAGCCACGGCTCGGCGATCGGCATCAGCGCGGCGTCGAACTTCGCCTTGTTCAGCGACTGCTGGGTGGCCTCGTAGAGCGCCGGGGAGGCGCTGGCCGCCGGAGTGGACGGTTCGCCGCCGTCGGCGAGCGACCGCCCGGCCAGCAGCCCGGCGCCACCGGCCAGCACCGCCGCCATGACCACGCCACCGATCCACAGGCCGGTACGGCTCTTGGGCGGGCGGGCGACCGGGGCGATCCGGGGGCCGCCGGTCGGGACGAGCGGGTCCGGGGCGGTGGCCTGCGCCGGGATCGCCGGCACCGGCATGCCCGGCGATCTCGGCATGCCCGGCGACACCGGCATGCCGGGTGACAGGGGCGCGCCGGACGAGACGGGTGCGCCGGAGACCGGCTGCTGCGGCGTCATCGCCCACGGCTGCGCGCTCCACGGCAACTGCGGCGACGAGACCTGCTGCGGCGGTGCGGACACCGGCGGGGGCGGCGGCAGGAGATCGCCGGTGGCGGTGCGCTGGTAGTCCATGCCCAGGCTGCGGAACAGCCGCTCGGCCGCACCGTCCTCGTCGGAGGGGTACGCCACCCAGGGCTGGCCGGCCGCGAAGTCGGAGTTCACGTACCGGTGCCCGCCGGGCGTCTGGGCCAGCACGTTCGCCGCGTTGGTGAACGCCTCGCGCCAGCGCTGGTCACCGGCGGCGGCGCCGTCCAGGACGGCCACGGTCAGCGCACGGTCCTGCCCGTCGAGCGCGGCCCAGGCCCTGCCGACCTGGCACTCGCCCAGCACCTCGGTGAACCTGTACGGACCTTCCGGCTGCATGCCCCACTCCTCTGCTCACCCGCCGTGCGGATAGTACAGAGAGCACGCTCATCAGACCTCTCTGCGGTCGGGCCACCCTTGCGTTCTGAAAAATTTCATGCATAGAGTCGCGGGGTGAATGAAAGCGGTGCGGCCGCCCCCGACCGCCTGCTCGACCTGTTCCACGGCGTACGGCTCACCCCGACCCAGCGACGCATCGCCCACTGCCTGGTGCGGCACGCGGGCGCGGCGGCGTACCTGTCCGCCGCCGAGGTGGCCGAGCTGGCGGGCGTCAGCCAGCCGTCGGTGACCCGGTTCGCCATGGCGCTCGGGCACGACGGCTACCCCGCGCTGCGCCGCCGCCTGCGGGAACTGACCGTGACCGGGTCGGCCGGACCGGCCGCCGGCAACGCACTGCAACGGGCGGTGCACGCCGAGCGGGACAACCTCGACCGGCTCGCCGCGCAGCTCGCCGACGCCGGCCGGGTCGCCGAGGTGGGGAAGCTGCTGGCGGCCAGCCGTCCGCTTCCGGTGCTCGGACTGCGCGCCGCCGCGCCGCTCGCCGCGTACTTCGCCTACTTCGCCGCGAAGGTGCACCCGGACGTGCGGGTGCTCGACGACGGCGGCAGCATGCTCGTCGACCGCCTGGACCAGGCGGTCGCGTCCGGCGCGACGGCGATGCTCGCGTTCGTGCTGCCCCGCTACCCCCGCGAGACGCTGGAGGCGCTGCGCGAGGCCCGGAACGCCGGGCTGACGGTCGTGGCCATCACCGACTCGCCGGTGAGCCCGGCCACCGAGCACGCCGAGGTGGTGCTGCCCGCCGCCGTCGGCGCCGACCTGGTCTTCGACCTGCACACCGCACCGATGACGCTGGCCATGGTGGTGCTCCAGGCGATCTGCGACGCCGCACCGGCCGAGACCCAGAACCGGCTCGAGGCGTTCGAGTCGTCCGCCGCCCGCCGCCAGTTGTTCCTCGGCTGAGAGGAGTACGAGATGCACCAGCCCGTCCGCGCCGCCCGCGGCACCGCACGCACCGCGAAGGGGTGGCCGCAGGAGGCCGCCCTGCGGATGCTGATGAACAATCTCGACCCCGAGGTGGCCGAGCGCCCCGAGGACCTGGTGGTCTACGGGGGCACCGGCAAGGCGGCCCGGGACTGGCCGTCGTACCACGCACTGGTGCGCACGCTGACCGAGCTGCGCGACGACGAGACGATGCTCGTGCAGTCGGGCCGCCCGGTCGGGGTGATGCGCACCCACGAATGGGCGCCGCGTGTGCTGCTGGCCAACTCCAACCTGGTCGGCGACTGGGCCACCTGGCCGGAGTTCCGCCGCCTGGAGTCGCTGGGCCTGACCATGTACGGGCAGATGACAGCCGGTTCCTGGATCTACATCGGCACCCAGGGCATCCTCCAGGGCACGTACGAGACGTTCGCCGCCGTCGCCGCCAAGCGCTTCGAGGGCACGCTCGCCGGGACGTTGACGCTCACCGCCGGATGCGGCGGAATGGGCGGGGCGCAGCCGCTCGCGGTCACCATGAACGGTGGTGTCTGCCTGATCGTGGACGTGGACCGGGCCCGGCTCCAGCGGCGGGCCCACGACCGCTACCTGGACGAGATCGCCGACTCGCTGGACGACGCGGTCGAGCGGGTGCTCGCGGCGAAGCGGGACCGGCGGGCCCTCAGCGTCGGCGTGGTCGGCAACGCCGCCACCGCCTTCCCGGAGCTGCTGCGCCGGGGCGTCGAGATCGACATCGTGACCGACCAGACCAGCGCGCACGACCCGCTGTCGTACCTGCCGGAGGGCGTTGACCTCGCCGACGCGCGGGACTACGCGGCGGCCGAGCCGGCCGAGTTCACCGACCGGGCGCGGGCGTCGATGGCGAAGCACGTGGCGGCGATGGTCGGCTTCCTGGACGCGGGCGCCGAGGTCTTCGACTACGGCAACTCGATCCGGGGCGAGGCCGAGCTCGGCGGGTACGAGCGGGCGTTCGACTTCCCCGGGTTCGTGCCCGCGTACATCAGGCCGCTGTTCTGCGAGGGCAAGGGCCCGTTCCGCTGGGCCGCGCTGTCCGGCGACCCGCGCGACATCGCGGCCACCGACCGGGCGATCCTCGACCTGTTCCCGGAGAACGAGTCCCTCGCCCGGTGGATCCGGTTGGCCGGCGAGCGGGTCGCGTTCCAGGGCCTGCCGGCGCGGATCTGCTGGCTCGGCTACGGCGAGCGCGACCGCGCCGGGGTGCGGTTCAACGAGATGGTCGCCTCCGGCGAGCTGAGCGCGCCCGTGGTGATCGGCCGGGACCACCTGGACTGCGGCAGCGTGGCCAGCCCGTACCGGGAGACCGAGGCGATGGCCGACGGCTCCGACGCGATCGCCGACTGGCCGCTGCTGAACGCGCTCGTCAACACCGCCAGCGGCGCGTCCTGGGTGTCCATCCACCACGGCGGCGGCGTCGGGATCGGCCGGTCCCTCCACGCCGGCCAGGTCTGCGTGGCCGACGGCAGCGACCTCGCCGGGCAGAAGATCGAGCGGGTGCTCACAAACGACCCGGCGATGGGCGTGATCCGGCACGTCGACGCCGGCTACGACGACGCGCGTGAGGTCGCCGAGCGTACCGGCGTCCGCGTCCCGATGACCGAAGCGTAAGGAAGGGCCCCTTGTTAACGCATTCTGCATTGAAAGGGTCCCTTCCTAACCGGTTCCGGGAGCTGTGGGACGAGATCGCCCCGATCGGGCGGGACGCCGGCAGCGGCGGCTACCTGCGCTACGCGCTGACCGACCCGGAGCGCACGCTGCGCGCCTGGTTCCGGGAACAGGCCGACCGGCGGGGCATGCCGGTCGCGCAGGACGGCAACGGCAACCTGTTCGCCTGGTGGGGCGACCCGGCGGCCGGGGACGCCGTGTTGACCGGCAGCCACTTCGACTCGGTGCCGCACGGCGGCGCGTACGACGGTCCGCTCGGCATCGTCAGCGCGTTCCTCGCCGTGGACGAGCTGCGGGCCGCGGGCGTCACAGCGGACCGGCCGGTGGTGGTGGCCGCGTTCGTGGAGGAGGAGGGCGCGCGGTTCGGCGTACCCTGCCTGGGATCGCGGCTGCTCACCGGCGAGATCGACGTCGACCGCGCGGCCGGGCTGCGCGACCAGGCCGGGACGACCTTCGCCGAGGCGCTGGGCGAGCGGCCCGCGGGCGCCGATCCGGCGCTGCTCGGCCGCTTCGCGGCCTTCGTGGAGCTGCACGTCGAGCAGGGCCGCGCGCTCGTCGACCTGGACGCGCCGGTCGCTGTGGCGTCGGCGATCTGGCCGCACGGACGGTGGCGGTTCGACTTCACCGGCGAGGGCAACCACGCGGGTACGACCCGGATGGCCGACCGCCGCGACCCGATGCTCACCTACGCGTTCACCGTGCTGGCGGCCAACAAGGAGGCCCGGCTGCGCGACGCGCACGCCACTGTGGGCCGGGTGTCGGTCGAGCCGAACGCCACGAACGCGATCCCGTCCCGGGTCACCGGCTGGCTGGACGCACGGGCGGCCGAGGCGGAGACGCTGTACGGTCTGGTCGAGGCGGTACGCACCAAGGCCGCCGACCGGGCCGGCCGCGACGGGACCGCGCTGACCTGCACCCAGGAGTCGGCGACCCCGCTCGTCGCGTTCGACAGGGGGCTGGCCGACCGGCTGGCCGCGCTGCTCGGCGCGCCGGTGCTGCCCACCGGCGCCGGGCACGACGCGGGGGTGCTGGCGGCGCACCTGCCCACCGCGATGCTGTTCGTGCGCAACCCGACCGGGGTGTCGCACTCCCCCGCCGAGACGGCCACCGACGCCGACTGCGCCGCCGGGGTGGCCGCCCTGGCCCGGGTGCTGGAGGAGCTGGCATGCCGCTGACCCGCTGGCTGGCCGAGTACGCCTGGCTGCCCGATCGCGCCGAGCCCACCCGGGACGTGCTGATCGAGGCGACCGACGGGCGGTTCACCGCGGTCACCCCGCTGACCGTGGACGGTCCACCGGCCGCCGGGGTCGAGGTGCTCGGCGACGCGATCCGGCTGCCCGGCCTGACGGTGCCCGGCCTCGCGAACGCCCACTCGCACGCGTTCCACCGGGCGCTGCGCGGGCGCACCCACGACGGGCGCGGCGACTTCTGGTCCTGGCGCAGCCTGATGTACGCCGTCGCGATCCGGCTCGACCCGGACTCCTACCTGGCGCTGGCCCGCGCCGTGTACGCGGAGATGGCGCTGTCCGGGATCACCTGCGTGGGCGAGTTCCACTACCTGCACCACGGTCCCGGCGGCACCCCGTACGACGACCCGAACGCCATGTCCGCCGCGCTCGTGGAGGCCGCCGCGCACGCCGGGGTCCGGCTCACGCTGCTGGACACCGCCTACCTGGCCGGGGGCGTGGACGGCGCGCCGCTGGCCGGGCCGCAACGGCGGTTCGGTGACGGTGACGCGCTGCGCTGGGCGCAACGGGTGGACGCGTTCCGCCCGGCCGACGAGCACGTCCGGCTCGGCGCGGCCATCCACTCGGTGCGGGCGGTCCCGGCCGAGCAGCTCGCCACGGTGGCGGGCTGGGCCGACCGCAACGGGCTGCCGCTGCACGTGCACCTGTCCGAGCAGCCGGCCGAGAACGACGCCTGCCGGGCCGTGCACGGGTGCACCCCGACGCGGCTGCTGGCCGACCACGGCGTGCTCGGCCCGCACACCACCGCCGTGCACGCCACCCACCCGACGGCCGCCGACGTGGCGCTGCTCGGCGACAGCCGTACCCGGGTCTGCGTCTGCCCCACCACCGAACGCGACCTGGCCGACGGGGTCGGCCCGGTGCGCCGGATGGCCGACGCGGGCAGCCCGCTGAGCCTCGGCAGCGACAGTCACGCAGTGGTGGACCTGTTCGAGGAGGCCCGTGCGCTGGAGATGGACGAGCGGCTGCGCACCCGCAGGCGGGGGCACTTCACGCCGGCCGAGCTGGTCGGCGCCGCCACCGTCGGCGGGCACGCCGCGCTGGGCTGGGGCGACGCCGGCCGGCTCGCCGTCGGGCAGCGGGCCGACCTGGTCACGGTACGGCTGGACAGCGCCCGCACCGCCGGGGTGCCGCCGGTCGGCGTGTTCTTCGCGGCCACCGCCGCCGACGTGACGAGCGTCGTGGTCGACGGCCGGCCCGTCGTGGACGGCGGCCGGCACCTGACCGTGGACGTGCCCACCGAGCTGCGGGACGCGATCGCCGCGGTCACCGCCGAGGAGGACTCGTGATGCGCGGCAGCCTGCTCGTCGACCACATCGGCGAGCTGGTCACGAACGACGGCCGCGACGGCGACCCGCTGGGCGTCCGGCGCGACGCCGCCCTGCTGATCGAGGACGGGCAGGTGGCCTGGTTCGGGCCGGCCCGCGACGCACCGGCCGCCGACCGACGCGTCGACGCCGGTGGCGCGGCGGTGCTGCCCGGCTTCGTGGACAGCCACGCCCACCTGGTCTTCGCCGGTGACCGGGCCGCCGAGTTCGCCGCCCGGATGGCCGGCGAGCCCTACACCGGCGGCGGCATCCGGACCACCGTCGGCGCCACCCGCGCCGCCTCCGACGACGACCTGCGCGCCACGGTGGGCCGGCTGCGCGCGGAGATGCTGCGGCAGGGCACCACCACCGCCGAGATCAAGAGCGGGTACGGCCTCACCGTCGCCGACGAGGCCCGCTCGCTGCGGATCGCCGCCGAGTTCACCGAGGACACCACGTTCCTCGGCGCGCACGTCGTCCCCGCCGAGTACGCTGACCGCCCGGACGACTACGTCGGCATGGTGTGCGGGCCGATGCTGGCCGCCGCCGCGCCGTACGCCCGCTGGATCGACGTGTTCTGCGAGCGGGGCGCGTTCGACGCCGACCACGCGCGGGCGATCCTCGCCTGCGGGCAGGCGGCAGGTCTGGGTGTGCGGCTGCACGCCAACCAGCTCGGTCCCGGGCCGGGCGTGCGGCTCGGCGTGGAGATGGGCGCGGCGAGCGTCGACCACTGCACCCACCTGACCGACGCCGACGTCGGCGCGCTCGCCGGTTCGGAGACGGTCGCCACACTGCTGCCGGGCGCCGAGTTCTCCACCCGGTCGCCGTACCCGGACGCCCGGCGGCTGCTCGACGCGGGCGTGACGGTCGCGCTCGCCACCGACTGCAACCCCGGCTCCTCGTACACGTCGTCGATGCCGTTCTGCGTCGCGCTCGCCGTACGCGAGATGCGGATGACCCCGGCGGAGGCGGTGTGGGCCGCGACCGCCGGCGGGGCGGCGGCCCTGCGCCGCACCGACGTGGGCCGGCTGACCCCCGGGGCGCGGGCCGACCTGATCATCCTCGACGCCCCGTCCCACCTGCACCTGGCCTACCGGCCGGGAGTGCCACTGATCCGCCAGGTCCTGCACAACGGAGTACCGCGATGACCACCGTCACCATCCTGTCCACCGGCGTCACAGCCGCCGACGTGCTCGCGGTGGCCCGCGGCACCGCGAAGGTCGTGCTCGACCCGGCCGCCACCGAGGCGATGGCCACCTCCCGGTCCATCGTGGACGGCATCGAGGCGGCCGGCCGCCCGGTGTACGGCGTCTCCACCGGCTTCGGCGCCCTCGCGAACACGTTCGTCGCCCCGGAACGCCGGGCCGAGCTGCAGCACGCGCTGATCCGCTCGCACGCCGCTGGGGTCGGCGCGCCGATGCCGCGCGAGGTGGTACGCGCCATGATGCTGCTGCGGGTCCGCTCGCTGGCGCTCGGGCGCTCCGGGGTCCGCCCGCTGGTCGCCGAGGCGCTCGTGGACCTGCTCAACCACGACGTCACCCCGTGGGTGCCCGAGCACGGCTCGCTCGGCGCGTCAGGCGACCTGGCGCCGCTGGCGCACTGCGCGCTGGTGCTGCTCGGCGAGGGCTGGGTGCTCGGCCCGGCCGGTGACCGCGTTCCGGCCGTCGACGTGCTGCGCCGGGCCGGGCTGAAGCCGGTGTCGCTCGCCGCCAAGGAAGGGCTGGCGCTGATCAACGGCACCGACGGCATGCTCGGCATGCTGCTGCTGGCCGTCTCCGACGCCCGGCACCTGTTCGCCATTGCGGACGTGACGGCGGCGCTCGCAATCGAGGCGATGCTCGGCTCGGAGCGGCCGTTCCTGCCGGAGCTGCACGCCATCCGCCCGCACCCGGGGCAGGCCGCGTCGGCGGCGAACATCCACCGGCTGTTGCAGGGCTCGGCGGTGATGGACTCGCACCGCGACGACCTGGCACACGCGGTGCAGGACGCGTACTCGATGCGCTGCGCCCCGCAGGTGGCCGGCGCGGCCCGGGACACGCTCGACTTCGTCGAGGTGGTGGCCGGGCGGGAGCTGCTGTCGGTGGTCGACAACCCGGTGGTGCTGCCGGACGGGCGGGTCGAGTCGACCGGCAACTTCCACGGCGCACCGCTCGGCTTCGCCGCCGACTACCTGGCCATCGCCGCGGCCGAGGTGGGCGCGATCGCCGAGCGCCGGGTGGACCGCCTGCTGGACGTCACCCGCTCCCGGGAGCTGCCCGCGTTCCTGTCGCCGGACCCCGGGGTCAACTCGGGCCTGATGATCGCCCAGTACACCGCCGCCGGGATCGTGGCGGAGAACCGCCGGCTCGCCGCGCCCGCCTCGATCGACTCCCTGCCGACCAGCGGCATGCAGGAGGACCACGTCTCGATGGGCTGGGCGGCCACCAAGAAGCTGCGCACCGTGCTGGACAACCTGACCAGCCTGCTCGCGGTGGAGCTGCTGGCGGCCGTACGCGGGCTCCAGCTCCGCGCGCCGCTGACGCCGTCGCCGGCCGGGCGGGCGGCGTTGCACGCGCTCGGTGGCGCCATCGGCGAGCCGGGGCCGGACGTGTTCCTCGCGCCGCTGATGGAGGCCGCACGCGAGGTGGTACGCGGCCCGGAGCTGCGCGCGGCGATCGAGCGGGAGATCGGCCCGCTCGGCTGAGCGGCCGGTCCGGGCACCGGGCCGACGCTGCGGCCGGGCGTCCGGCCGCGGCGTCGAGAGCGGTCAGGCGGCGGGCGGGAGCACCTTTGCGACCAGCTTGGCCAGCTCCCGCAGCGCCTTGCCACGGTGGCTGACCGCGTCCTTCTCCTCGGGCGTCAGCTCCGCGTTCGTCCGCTCCTGCCCGTCGCCCAGGAAGACCGGGTCGTAGCCGAAGCCGCCGTCGCCGCGCGGCGCGCGCAGCAGCCGGCCGGACTGGCGGCCGTCGACCAGGTGCTCCTTGCCACCCGGCAGCACCAGCGCCACGGTGCAGACGAACGCGGCGCCCCGGTGCTCGTCCGGCACGTCGGCGACCTGGTCCAGCACGAGCTGGAGGTTGGCGTGATCGTCGCCGTGCCGGCCGGACCAGCGGGCGCTGAACACGCCAGGCATGCCGTTGAGTGCGTCCACCGCCAGACCGGAGTCGTCGGCGATGGTCGGCAGGCCGGTACGCCGGCAGCCCTCCCGTGCCTTGATCAGCGCGTTCTCGCCGAACGTGAGGCCGGTCTCGGGCAGCTCCGGATACTCCTCGACGTCGTCGAGCCCGAGCAGGGCGATCCGGTGCGCGCCGAGCGCGCCGTCCAGGATCCGCTGGAGTTCGACCAGCTTCTTCCGGTTCCGGGTGGCAAGGAGGACCTTGTTCATGACGAGAGCGCCTTCCGCTGCGCGTCGGCCAGTTCCAGACAGCCCGCCACGCCCAGGTCGAGCAGCGCGTCGAGCTGGTCGCGGGCGAAGACGCCCGCCTCACCGGTGCCCTGCACCTCGACGAAGTCGCCGGTGCCGGTGCAGACCACGTTCATGTCGACCTCGGCGGTGACGTCCTCGGCGTAGCAGAGGTCGAGCATCGGCTCGCCGCCGATCACGCCGACGCTCACCGCCGCCACCGAGCGGTGCATCACCTTGTCCACCTTGCCGGCCAGCGCCTTGCGCTCGGCCAGCCAGGTCACCGCGTCGTGCAGTGCGACGTACGCGCCGGTGATCGCGGCGGTCCGGGTGCCCCCGTCGGCCTGGAGCACGTCGCAGTCCAGCACGATCGAGTTCTCGCCGAGCGCCTTGAGGTCGACGCAGGCGCGCAGGCTGCGGCCGATCAGCCGGGAGATCTCGTGCGTGCGCCCGCCGACCTTGCCGCGGACGCTCTCCCGGTCCGAGCGGGTGTTCGTGGCCCGGGGCAGCATCGCATACTCGGCGGTCACCCAGCCCAGCCCGGAACCCTTGCGCCAGCGGGGCACGCCCTCGGTGACGCTCGCCGTGCAGAGGACCCGGGTCGCGCCGAACTCGACGAGCACCGATCCCTCCGGGTGGGTGCTCCAGCCTCGGGTCAGGGTCACCGGTCGGAGTTGGTCGGGCTGCCGCCCGTCAGGTCGCGCCATGCCTGCACCCTATGCGGTGCGGTGATCGCACCGCCCGCGGGTGCCACCGGCCGGTCAGCGCGCCGGCGCGTCGACCCCGTGCGCGCGGAGGAAACCCGCGACGGCGGCCGGCCAGCCGAACTCCTCGGCGCGGGCCCGCGCGGCCGCGCGACGCTCTGCCTCCGGCCGGTCCAGCAGCCGGCGGACCGCGACGGCGAACGCCGCCGGGGTGCCGTACGCGGCGAGCCCGCCCGGCCCGATCACCTCGGGCAGGGCGCTCGCCGCGTTCGCCACCACCGGCGTGCCGGATGCGAGCGCCTCCAGGCCGGCCAGGCCGAACGTCTCCACCGGCCCGGGTGCGAGCACCACGTCCGCGCCGGCCAGCAGCGCGGCCACCGACAGCCGGTCCGGCAGGAACCCGGTGAAGTGCACCGGCAGGCCCGCTGCCCGCCGGGCCAACGCCGGCCGCAGCGGCCCGTCCCCGACCAGCACCAGGACCGCCGGTACGCCGGCGCGGCGCAGCCGGGCCAGCGTGGTCAGCGCCAGGTCGGGGCGTTTCTCCACGGAGAGCCGGGCGCAGTGCACCAGCAGCACCTCCGAGTCGTCGGCGTACCGCTCCCGCAGCGCCGGGTCGGCGCGACGGGGGTGGAACGTGTCCAGGTCGACGCCGAGCGGCACCCGCTCGACCGGCGGTCCGTCCAGCCGGCCGAACTCCTCCGCGGCCCAGCGGGTGGTGCAGACGATCCGGTCGAACCGGCGTACCGTCTCGCGGTTCAGCCGGTCGGCGGTCCGCCGGGCCAGCCCGGTCGGCACCCCCCACTGGCCGAGCAGCCCGGTCAGGCTCTCGTGCGAGACCATCGTCGAGCGCACCCCGTGCTCCCGTGCCCAGCGGCCGGTCCAGCGCAGCGTGCTGCGATCGGAGACCTCGATCCGGTCCGGGGCCAGGTCGCCGAGGAGCCGGGCCAACCGCCGCCGGTCCCACAGCACCCGATAGCCGCCGGTGCCGGGCAGCTCCGGTCCGGGCAGGGTGATCTCCCGCCCCCACGGCCGCACTGTGTCCGACGGGCGCGCACCGGGGATCACCAGCACCGGTTCGTGACCGGCGGCCAGATACCCGGCGCCCAGTTGGCGCAGCGCCGTCCGCAGCCCGCCGGACCGCGCCGTCACGAAGTTGGCAAGCCGGACGATCCGTACCGGACGGGCGGCGGCCCCGGTCACGCCGCGAGCCGTCCGGCGGCGGGCGAACCGGCCAGCACCGCCTGGTAGTGCCCGATCAGCTCGTCCCCGACCGCGTCCCAGCTCCGCCGGGCCACCGCCGCGCGGGCCGCCGCGCCGTACCGGGCCCGCCGGGACGGGTCGGCGGCCAGCTCGGCCACGGCGGCGGCCAGCGCGGCGCCGTCGTCCGGCGGCACCAGCAGCCCGGTCACCCCCGACTCGACCAGGTCCACCGGACCACCGCTGGCCGGCGCCACCACCGGTACGCCGCTCGCCGCGGCCTCCTGGAGCGTCTGCCCGAACGTTTCGTGCGGTCCGGTGTGGACGAACACGTCGAGGCTGGCGTACAGCTCGGCCAGTGCGTCGTCGCGTCGCACGCCGAGGAACCGCGCCGCCGGCAGCGCCCGTTCGAGCTGACGCCGGGCCGGCCCGTCGCCGACCACCACCACCCGCACGCCGGGCAGGTCGGTGACCGGCGCCAACAGGTCCACCCGCTTCTCCGGGGCGAGCCGGCCGACGTACCCGACAAGCAGTTCGCCGCCGGTTGCGAGCGTCGCGCGGAGCTGTTCGCTGCGCCGCGCCGGGTGGAACCGGACGGCGTCCACGCCGCGCCGCCACAGCCAGATCCGGCGTACCCCGTGATTGATCAGGTCCGACGCGGCGCGGGTGGACGGCGCGAGGGTGCGCTGCGCGGAGTTGTGGATCTCGCGGATCCGCCGCCACGCGGCGGCCTCGCCCCATCCCACCCGGTACGCCCGGGCGTAGGCCGCCACATCGGTCTGGTAGACCGCGACGGCGGGCAGGCCGTGGCGGGCCGCCACCGACGCGCCGGCCGCGCCCAGCACGAAGGGACTGGCCAGGTGGACCACGTCGGGCCGGTGCCCGAGCAGCGCGCCGGTCAGCCCGACGCTCGGCACGGCGAGCCGGAAGCCCTGATAGCGGGGCAGGGGCACGCTCGGCAGGCGCACCACCGGATAGGCGTGGTGGTCGACCCGGCGGCGGCGGCCCCCGGCCGGGGCGGGCGCGACGACGAGGGGCTCGTGACCCCGGGCGACCAGGTGCTCGGCGGCCCGGACGACCGAGTGCGCCACGCCGTTGACGTCCGGCGGAAACGACTCGGTGACGATGGCGATCCGCATGGCCCGAGGGTGCGGGCGGCACGGATGCGGCAGGCGACGGCACGCTGACCGGCCGGCAAACACTGCGACAACGCGCGGCCCGGGCGCCGGTCAGATGTCGTAGCTGGCGCCCGCCCGGACCACTTCCAGCGGCCCGGTGTACGCCCCGGCCGCCGCCTCCACCGTCTGCGACTCGCTGCCCCAGGCCGGTACGAGGTGGGTGAGCAGGAGCCGACCCACTCCCGCCTTGGTGGCCGCCTCGCCCGCCTCCCGGCCGGTCAGGTGCAGGTCCGGCGGGTTCTCCACGCCGTCCATGTAGCTCGCCTCGCAGAGGAACACGTCGGCGTCCTGGGCCAGGCGCAGCAGCGCCTCGCAGGGTGCGGTGTCGGCGGAGTAGCAGAACACCCGGCCGCCGTGCTCCAGCCGCACCCCGTACGTCTCGACCGGGTGGTTCATCCGGTCGACGGTGACTGTGAACGGACCGATCGGGAACGTGCCCGGCTGCAGGCCGTAGAACTGGTAGACGTCCTCCACCGAGCCCTCCTCCTGCCCGTACGCGGCGGCCAGCCGGTCCGGCGCGCCGGACGGGGCGTACATCGGCAGGGGCGGATACGGGCCGTCCGGCGCGTACCGGCGTACCACTACGTAGGACACGGCGTCGAACATGTGGTCGCAGTGCAGGTGGGTGAGGAGGACGGCGTCGGGGGCGTGCAGCCCGACGTAGCGCTGGAGCGTGGAGAGCGAGCCCACGCCGAAGTCGATCAGAAGGCGGAAGCCCTCGGCTTCCATCAGATAGGCCGAGCAGGGGGATTCGGGCCCCGGGAAGCTGCCCGCGCAGCCGAGGACGGTCAGTCTCATCCGGTGGCCTCGATCTCACCGTGAGTAGTCGATGCGCCGGCGGCGGCGCCGCCGATGATCACTACCGACGCGCTCGCCACGCTGCGCAGCCTACGCGTCGCCCCGGTCGGGCAAGAATCATCTGCCGGAAGTTGTCATCAACGTGACACCCATACACGTCCGCTCCGGACGAGACCGGCGGTCCGGCCGGCGGGCACGCCACCGACCGGACCGGCCATCGGTCCGTCAGGCCCAGAGCTGACCGTCCAGAGCCTCCTCCGCGTCGGCGAGGGTGCCGCCGTACGCGCCGGTCGACAGGTATTTCCAGCCGCCGTCGCAGACCACGAACGCCACGTCCGCGCGCCGGCCGTCCCGGACCGCCTCGTGCGCCACCGCGAGCGCGGCGTGCAGGATGGCGCCGGTGGAGAACCCGGCGAAGACGCCCTCCACCTCGACGAGCTGCCGGGTCCGCAGCACCGCGTCCCGGGTGCCGACGGAGAAGCGGCGGGACAGCACCCCGGCGTCGTACAGCTCGGGCACGTAACCCTCGTCGATGTTGCGCAGACCGTAGACCAGCTCGCCGTAACGCGGCTCGGCCGCCACGATCTGGATGCCCTCGACCTTCTGCCGCAGATAGCGCCCGGTGCCCATGAGCGTGCCGGTGGTGCCCAGCCCGGCCACGAAGTGCGTGATGCCCGGCAGGTCCTGGAGTAGTTCCGGCCCGGTCGTCTCGTAGTGCGCCCGGGCGTTCGCCTCGTTGCCGTACTGGTAGAGCATCACCCAGTCCGGGTGTTCGGCGGAGATCTGCTTCGCGGTCACGACCGCCTGGTTCGAGCCACCCGCGGCCGGCGAGAAGATGATCTCCGCACCGTACATCCGGAGCAGTTGCACCCGCTCGGTGGAGACGTTCTCCGGCATCACGCAGACCAGCCGGTAGCCGCGCAGCTTCGCCACCATGGCCAGCGAGATGCCGGTGTTGCCGCTGGTCGGCTCCAGGATCGTGTCACCCGGACGCAGCCGGCCGGCCTCCTCGGCCGCGCGGACCATGAACAGGGCCGCGCGGTCCTTGATGCTGCCGGTCGGGTTCCGGTCCTCCAGCTTGGCCCAGAGCCGCACCGGCGGCGCCCCGGCCGGGACCGTCGGCGAGAGCCGGGGCAACCCGACCAGCGGGGTGCCGCCGCAGGCGTCGAGGAGGCTGTCGTACCGCGCCATCGCGGGCCCCCTCAGCGGGCGGCGCGCGTGGAGACCGCGTGCGAGGCGATCGCCGCGGCGGCCGCGAAGCCGAACGCGCCACCGGCCACGGCCGGCAGGATGGTCACGCTGTCGCCGTCGTTCAGCTTGGCGTCGAGCGCGCCGAGGAAGCGGACGTCCTCGTCGTTGACGTAGACGTTGACGAACCGGTGCAGCGCACCCGCTTCGGTGACCAGCCGGCCCTTCAGGCCGCCGTGCCGGGAGTCCAGGTCGGTGAGCAGGTCGGCGAGCGTGTCGCCGCTGCCCTCGACGACCTTCGCGCCGCCGGTGTAGCTGCGCAGGATGGTGGGGATGCGAACCTCGATGGCCATGGTGTCTCGTGCTCCTCGTTCGGGATCGTGCCAGGTGACGGGAAAAGGAAGGTGCCGGCGCTGAAGGTCAGCGGCCGGAACACTCGTAGTCGACCGTCGCCGGGCTCTGCCCGAACATGTAGGACTGGACGGCGTTCGGGTCCACGGCGGCATCCACGATCTCCACCGGTTCCTCGGTGACCACGCCGTCGACGATCCGGAAGGAGCGGATCTCCTCGGTGTCGGGCTCGCGGGTCGAGACGAGCAGGTAGTGCGCGCCCGGCTCGCCGGCGAAGGAGACGTCCGTACGCGACGGGTAGGCCTCCGTCGCGGTGTGCGAGTGGTAGATGACGACCGGTTCCTCGTCGCGGTCGTCCATCTCACGCCACACCCGCAGCTGCTCCATCGAGTCGAACTCGTAGAACGTCATGGAACGGGCGGCGTTGTCCATCGGGATGTGCCGGGCCGGGGTGTCGCTGCCGACGGGACCGGCGACCACGCCGCACGCCTCGTCCGGGTGGTCCCGGCGCGCGTGGGCGACGATCGCGTCGATGATCGACCGGTCGATGCTCAGCACGTCGCCAAGCCTAGCGCCTGGCCCTCCCGGGCGGCGAGGTGGCAACCGTCACCACTCAGTCGATCAGCGCGTTGAGCAGGGACTCCTGCAGATATCCGAGATAGGCGTAGACCGACAGTTGGAACACCCGGGACGAACCCGGGTCCGCGGCCACCGCGTCGTCGAGTTCCTCGCCCAGGTCGGTGCCGTCCTTGATCTCCAGGCGTACGCCCATCGCCAGCCGGGCGTCGTTCAGCGCCCGGAGCCACGCCTCGGCCGCCTCCGCGTCCAGCCGCACCTCGCCACCGGAGTCCCCGTCGGGCAGCGCGGCGAGCACGGCACCCGCCTGGTCGATCTTGCCGGTCTTCAGATCACCCTCGGTGTAGCGGCGGAACTCGGCGGTGCCGGCGTCGTCGTCCGGGTAGACGTCCGGGAAGAGCCGCCCGACCACCGGATCGCCGTGGTCGAAGCCGTCGGTCAGCAGCCCGACCACCTCGCCCGCGACCTTGCGCAGCACCCGGACCTCGTCGACCGCGAACGTGGCCACGTAGTGGTCGCCCCGGCGGCGGAACATGCTCACAGCGCCACCCTTGCTCGCGACTGCGGGGCTCGCGACACCGGCTCACTCCTCGCGCTCACGATCGGTCCACCGTCGCCCAGAGGCCGTACGCGTGCAGTTGCGCCGCGTCGTGCTCCATCCGCTCCCGGGCACCGCTGGAGACCACGGCCTTGCCCTTGTGGTGCACGTCCAGCATGAGCCGCTCCGCCTTCTCCCGGCTGTACCCGAAGAGCTTCTGGAACACCCAGGTCACATACGTCATCAGGTTGACCGGATCGTCCCAGACGATGGTCACCCACGGCCGGTCGGAGACCGGCACCTCTTCGGTGTCCGGCGTCTCGACCGGCGCAACCTGTGGAGCCGCCATGCCCCCCATCGTGCCACCGGATCCGGGGAACCGATGAACCGGAACGGCGCGCGGGTCGTCGTCACCCGCCCGGGCCGCGTACGCGAGCCCGGGTCGCCGTCTGCCGACCCCGTGGTCAGGCAAGCAGGATGCCGTGGTCGAGCGCATCGGCGAGCACCGCGCCCAGCGAGAGACGGATCACCTCGAAGCGGCGGGACACCTCGCGGGACAGTTCGAGTTCGACCTCGCGCAGCGCGCGCTGGGCCCAGGAGCGGGCGGCGTTCGGATCGTTGTTGCCGGGCGCCCGCCAGTGCTGCCAGCAGCCCCCGTTGAGGGCGACGCCGACCGGCGGGAGCACCTCGTTCCGCTGCGCGCCGGGCAGGCCGGCCAGCGCGTCCAGGGCGCCCGCCCCGGTCAGCCCGGCGACCCCGGCCGTGCTGGTCACCAGGAGCACCCGGTCCAGCTCGGGCGCGTCCGGGTGGTCGGCCAGGCCCCAGCGCACCGCGTGGGTGATCCGCCGGCGTACGCCCTCGGCCAGCGGCGCGCCGAACACCCGGGCGGCAGCCTCGTCGACCAGGCCCCGCACGGCCTCGTCGCACTGGGCGGTGGCGAGCAGCGACAGCGCCTCCATCTCCCGGTCGAGCAGTTGCGGCAGGCCGGCGCAGCCGACCCCGAAGACGATCTCCTGCACCACCCGCAGGTGGATGTTTGCCAGTTCCAGGGCGAGGTGCTGGCGGATCCGGCGGGCGCAGGCGCGGGCCTGGCGGTCGATCCGGTCGGCCAGCTCACCCGGCTCGACGCCGGCGAGCACCGGTATCCGGCCGTGCGCGCCGGCCGGCACCGGCGGGCACGCGCTGCCGCGACGCAGCGCCTCGTCGGCGGCCCAGCCGACCAGCGCGCGGCGCAGCTGCGGCAGCTCGGCGTGGCGGGCCGGGAACCACCGGGCCGGGGTGAGCGCCGGCACCGCGGCCAGCAGCGCCGCGCGGTGCGCCTCGATGGAGACCGACACCGGGTCGAGCCGGCGGGTGGGCCCGGGATCGGTACCGGACGCCGCCCGGTCCTGGGCCCGTGTTCCGTCGCCCGGCGCGGCCGGGGCGGTCACGCCGGGCGTGACGGCGAAGAACACCTCGACCCGGGTACGCGCCACCTCGGCGAGCAGGTGCAGCTCGGCCGCGCTGAACGCCTGGTCGGCGGAGATCACGAAGAGCAACGCGCCGGCCCGGCCGACGGCGTCGCGCAGCACCCGGCCGCCGGCGACGCCGAGCGTGCCGGTATCAGGCGTGTCGACCACCGCGAAGTGCCGCAGCAGCGGATCGGGCAGGCTCAGCTCGACCCGGCGCGGCGGCCGGGCCAGCGCCGGGCCGGCGGCGAGCGGGTCGGCGCCGTAGGCGTGCGGCTGGCGGTAGCCCGGGACGTACGCGGCGCGGGTGGCGGTGGCGGCGTGCTGGACCAGCAGATTGCTTCCCGGCGGCACGGCGAGCGTCGCGGCCTCGACCCCGAGCAGGCCGGCGATCAGCTCGCGCCGGTTCGCGCCGGCCGGACCGGCGACGACCACCGCCATCGGCTCGTCCGGCCCGGGCGCGGTCATCCCGAGCCGGGCCGGTAGCGGGACGCATCCGGCGGGCCCGGCCTGCCGGCGCGGGTCGGGCACGTGGACCGAAGGGAGCGAACCTGGCGTCATCAGGTGGGCCTCCCGATCGGGCGACCAGGGTGGCGGTCGCGGATTCTCCCTGGTTGCAGGGCTGCCGGAAGAGTACGGGTGTCGGCCATCCGACAGCCGACAACACCGGTACTCACGAGTAATGAACAGATTACTCAACTTCACTGCGTGACGGTACGCACGCGCACGGAACACGCTCGATATGCTGCGTCGATGAGTAGGTGGGAGTTCGTCGGCCGTACTGTCGAACTCAACCGTCTGTGGTCGGCGGTCGGTAGCCCGGAGGGTCGCGGGTTGCTCTTCAGCGGTGACGCCGGGGTCGGCAAGAGCCGGCTGCTGCGCGAGGGGGTGGCCGCGCTCTCCCCCGAGCGGTACGCGATCTGGTCCATCGCGGCCAGCGCCACCACCGCCGCGTTGCCGTTCGGCGGGCTGGTCCAGGTGCTGCCCGCCACCCAACCGCAGGGCCTCTCCCCCGCCGGGATCCTGCGCTGGGCCGTGGACGTGCTCCAGGAGCAGGCCGCCGGGCGGCCCATCGTGCTGGCCGTCGACGACGCCCATCTGCTCGACCCGCCGTCGGCGGCGCTCGTGCATCTGGTCGCCCGCTCGGCGAACGCGTACGTCCTCGGGACGCTGCGCAACGGCGAGCAGATCCCGCTGCCGATCCGCGCACTCTGGACCGACGACCTGGCCGACCTGGCCGAGCTGAGCCCGCTGTGCCGCAGCGAGACCACCGGGCTGCTCGCGGCCATCCTGGGCGGTCCGGTCGACGCCTGCTCCTCGGACCGGCTGTTCCAGCTCTCCGCCGGCAACCCGCTGCTGCTGCGGGAGCTGGTGCTGGCCGCCGGCGACGAGCTGGACCGCAGGTACGGCATCTGGACCTGGACCGGCCGGCTGGAGCTGGCACCCAGCCTCACCGACCTGATCGACGCCCGGATCGGCCAGCTCACCCCCGGCGTACGGGCGGTCGTCGAGCTGGCCGCCTTCGGCGAGCCGCTGGGCCTGCAACTGCTCGAACGCGCGGTCGACCCGGCGGACGTGGAGACGGCCGAGGAACGCGGGCTCATCACGCTGGTCCACGACGACCGGCGGCTCAACGTCCGCCTGGCGCACCCGCTCTACGGCGAGGTGATGCGCCGGCACTGCCCGGTCAGCCGCACCCGCCGGCTCCAGGCCACGCTCGCCGGGCTGCTGGAGCAGGTGGGCAAGCGCCGCCGGGACGACCTGCTGCGCGTCGCGGTGTGGCGGCTCGACTCGGGTACGGCGCAGGACGTGGCCCTGTTGCTGGACGCGGCGATGCAGGCGTTCGGCCGGTACGACGTGCCGCTGGCCACCCGGCTGGCCCGGGCCGCGCTGGAAGCCGGTGGCGGCACCGATGCGGCGGAACTGCTCGCCACCATCCTGATGTTCGGCGACCGGCCGGACGAGGCACTCGGCGTGCTCGACCAGGTCGCCGGTGAGATCCGCGACGACCGGCGGCGCAGCCGGTGGCTGACGGTCCGGGGCATGGTCAGCTACTGGGGGCTCAACCGCGAGTCCACGGTGGAGGACATCGCCGCGCGCGGCGGGGAGCTGAGCGACCCCGCCGACCGGGCACGCGTACGCGCGTTCGAGGCCATCATGCGGCTGCACCGGCTCGACGTCGACGTCGCGGTACGGCTGGCCCAGGAGGTGCTGGACCGGCCCGCCGCCCCGATGGCCGCCCGGGAGCTGGCCCGCTGCACGCTCGCCCACCTCCAGGCGGCGCAGGGGCAATACCAGCTCAGCGCCACCGCGGTCGCCCGGGTACAGGCCGAGGCGGCGTGCTGGCGGGCCGACATGCCCTACCTCCAGCTCGCGATGGAACTGGCCCGGGGCACCCGGCTGGCCCTCTCCGGTGACCTGCCCGGCATCGACGCGATAGTCGCCGACGAGTTCGCCGACCTGGCCGGGGCCGGTGACTTCCGGCTCGGCACCGGCTACCTGGCCATCCTCCAGGCGTACGCGGCGCGGCTGCGCGGGCGCGGCGACGACGCGCTGCGGACCAGCCTGGAGGCGTGCGCGGTGCTCGCCACCAGCCGGGTGTACGCGGGCCTCGCGCACGCCGAGCGCGCCCAGGCCGCCGCGCTGCGCGGCGACGCGACGCACGCGGCCGAGGCGATGGCCGAGGCGGACCGGACGCACGCACCCGGGATGGCAGTGCTCTATCCGTGGCTGGAGCAGGCCCGGGGCGCGGTCCAGGCCGCGACGGGCGACCTGCCGGCGGCCGTCAAGCACCTGTGCGCGCTCGCCGACCGCCTGCGCGAGGACGGCCTGGCCGGGCACGAACTGCTCGTCCTGCTCGACCTGGTTCGGCTCGACCAGGCCGCCGCGCCGGTCGGCCCGACCTGCACCGACGGTGGCCGCCGCACCGTTGCGCAACGCCTGGCCGAACTCTCCGAGCAGATCGACGGTGTGTTGCCGCCGCTCGTCGCCCGGTTCGGCCGGGCCGCCGTCGACGGCTCGCCGGACGCGCTGCTCGCGGTCGCCGACGGTTTCGCCGACCGGGAGCTGATCGTGTACGCGGCCGAGGCGACAGCGCTGGCCCTGCACCGGACGCGACACCTCCGCGCGGGCGCCACCGGGCCGATCCGGGAACGCCTCGCGGGTCTGCTGCGCCGCTGCGACGAGATTTCCACCCCGGCGCTGCGGCTGCTGCGCCCGACGCTCAGCGAGCGCGAGTGGGAGATCGCCCGCCTCGCCGCCGACGGCGTGACCAGCCGCGCCATCGCCGAGCGGCTGTTCCTGTCCACGCGCACGGTGGAGAACCACCTCCAGCGCGTCTACAGCAAACTCGGCGTCGCCGGGCGCGCCGAGTTGCGGGCCGCTCTGCGGTCGATGCCGGGGCACGACGGCGCGGACCCGGGCTGAACTCTAGGCTGGGGCGGTGAGCACCCTTCGCCCCGCGCTGCTGACCGACCACTACGAGCTGACCATGGTCGGCGCGGCCCTGCGTGACGGCACGGCCGACCGACGCTGCGTCTTCGAGGTGTTCAGCCGGCGACTGCCGACCGGCCGCCGGTACGGCGTGGTCGCCGGGACCGGCCGGCTGATCGAGATGATCCGGGGCTTCCGGTTCGACCCGGCGGAGATCGACTTCCTGCGCCGTACCGGAGTGGTGGACGAACGGGCCGCCCAGTGGCTGGCCGACTACCGGTTCACCGGCGACATCGACGGCTACGCCGAGGGCGAGCTGTTCTTCCCCGGCTCCCCGATCCTCACCGTCTCGGGCACGTTCGCCGAGTGCGTGGTGCTGGAGACGCTGGTGCTGTCGGTGCTCAACCACGACTGTGCGGTCGCCGCCGCGGCGGCTCGGATGGTCACCGCGGCGCGGGGCCGGGCGCTGATCGAGATGGGCTCCCGCCGGGCGCACGAGGAGGCCGCCGTCGCCGCGGCACGGGCCGCGTACCTGGCCGGGTTCCGGTTCACCTCCAACCTGGCCGCCGGGCAGCGGTACGGCATCCCCACCGCGGGCACCGCCGCGCACGCCTTCACGCTGCTGCACGACGACGAGCGGGCCGCGTTCGCCTCCCAGGTCGCCACGCTGGGCAAGGACACCACGCTGCTCGTCGACACGTACGACATCGCCCAGGGCATCCGCAACGCCATCGCGGTGGCCGGGCCGGAGCTGCGGGCGGTCCGGATCGACTCCGGCGACCTCGCGGTGATCGCCCAGCAGTCCCGCGAGCTGCTCGACTCGCTCGGCGCCACCGAGACGAAGATCATCGTCTCCGGCGACCTCGACGAGTACGCCATCGCGGCGCTCGCCGCCGAACCGGTGGACATGTACGGTGCCGGCACCGCCGTGGTGACCGGCTCCGGCGCGCCCACCGCCGGCCTGGTCTACAAGCTGGTCGAGGTGGAGGGGCGGCCGGTGGTCAAGCGCTCCGAGCACAAGGCCACCATCGGCGGCCGGAAGGTCGCGGTCCGCCGGCACAAGCCGACCGGCACCGCCACCGAGGAGGTCATCGTGCCGCAGGGCGTGCCGGACCGGCAGCCCAACGACCGGCTGCTCCAGCACTCGTACGTGGTGTCGGGCGAACCGGAGACGCTGCCCGCGCTGGAGGAGTCCCGCGACCACCTGCGCCAGTGCCTGATCTCGATCCCGTGGGAGGGGCTCAAGCTCTCCGCCGGGGATCCCGCCGTACCGGTTACCGTCGTACCCGCGAGTTGAGGAGGAACGTTCAGATGGCGAACGCCCTGATCATCGTGGACGTGCAGAACGACTTCTGCGAGGGCGGTTCCCTCGCGGTCGGTGGTGGAGCCGGCGTGGCCGCCGGTATCTCCCGGCTGCTCGCCGCCGAGCCGGGCCGGTGGGACCACGTGGTCGCGACGAAGGACTACCACGTCGACCCGGGCGCGCACTTCGGCGACCCGCCCGACTACGTCGACTCCTGGCCCCGGCACTGCGTGGTCGGCACCTCCGGTTCCGAGTTCCACCCCGAGCTGGTGACCGACCGGGTGGAGGTGATCTTCCACAAGGGCGAGCACGCGGCCGCGTACTCCGGTTTCGAGGGGCACGGCCCCGACGGCGAGTGCCTGGCCGACTGGCTGCGTCGGCACGACGTGGACCGGGTCGACGTCGTCGGCATTGCCACCGACCACTGCGTGCGCGCGACCGCCCTGGACGCCGCCCGCGAGGGCTTCGACACCACGGTCCTGCTCGACCTGACCGCTGCGGTCGCGCCGGAGACCCTCGACGTGGCGCTACGCGCGATGCGGGGCACCGGGGTGACCCTGCGGGGTGAGCCGGTGGTGCGGCCTGGTTGAGGGGTGGGGCCGGGTTCGCCACCACGGCCCGTCACCCCGGGGTCACGTCGGCTGCCGACCGACCGCGCTCCGGGCGGCGCACAGACGTGCGCCGCCCGGCCGGGCCGGTCACTGCGGCAGCGCCTCCACGCTCTCCGCGACGTTGCCGCTGTAGCAGGTTCTGGTGGCCGTGCCCGGGGCGGTGACCACCTGGGTGCCGTAGACGACGTAGGTCGCCCCGGTCTGCAGGTTACGACAGTTGATCTTTACCTTGTAACGGCCGGTGTCGCACTGGACGCGGCCACGGCCGTAGTAGTGGTTGCTGCCCTCGTGCACCCACTCCATCCAGGGGGCGCAGCCCGTCGTCGCGCCCCCGGTCGGCAGGGGATCCGCCACCGGGTAGACCTTCTCGGCGACGTTGCCGGTGTTGCAGGTGGTGGTGGCCGTACCGGGGGCGTTCACCGCCGAGCTGCCGTAGACGACGTAACCGACGCCGGTCTGCTTGTTGCGGCACTGAATCTTGACCTTGTAGCGACCCGTGGTGCACTGCACCTTGCCGCGGCCGTAGTAGTAGTTGCTGCCCTCGGTGACCCACTCGGTCGACGTGGTGCAACCGGTCGGTGCGATCGCCGCCGACCACTGGGTCGCGGGAGCCGACATGGGAGCCGCCTGCACGGGAGCGGCCGAAAGTGGCAGGCTGAACGCGGCGACTGCCAACGTCACGAGCGGGTACCTGAACACAACGCCTCCTGTTGCCGGAACATGAAGATCATTGATACGACGGGCTCAGCGTAAGCCATCCATCGAGTGACGGACATGCTCCGCGCGTCCTCGGCTGTCACGCCGCTCGATTTCGGTCCACGCGAGTCTCCTCCACCGGACAGCGCCGCCGCCGGGAGCACCGGCAGACAACGAGGGCGCCACACCCGGGTGGGTGCGGCGCCCTCGTGGTTCGTGCCGACGTCAGCGCTGGTCGAGGTTGCCTGCGGTGTCCTCCTGGTAGCTTGCGCCACCGTTTACCTCGCTGGTCAGCGGCTTCGCGCCACCCTCCGGCGGGCCGGCCAGGCTCTGCCCGGCGGCCAGCTCGGGGAACTTCGCGTCGAACGCCGGCCGCTCGGAGCGGATGCGCGGCATCCGGTCGAAGTTGCGCAGCGGCGGCGGGGAGCTGGTGGCCCACTCGAGCGAGTTGCCGTGACCCCACGGGTCGTCGACCTCGACGACCGGGCCGGTCTTGTACGACTTCCAGCAGTTCCAGATGAACGGCAGCGTCGAGATGCCGGTGATGAACGCGCCGATCGTGGAGATCGTGTTCAGCGTGGTGAAGCCGTCGGCGGCCTGGTAGTCAGCGTACCGGCGCGGCATGCCCTCGTTGCCCAGCCAGTGCTGCACCAGGAACGTGGTGTGGAAGCCGATCATGGTCAGCCAGAAGTGGATCTTGCCGAGCCGCTCGTCGAGCATCCGGCCGAACATCTTCGGGAACCAGAAGTAAATGCCGGCGAACACGGCGAACACGATGGTGCCGAAGAGCACGTAGTGGAAGTGCGCCACCACGAAGTACGAGTCGTGCAGGTGGAAGTCGAGCGGCGGGCTGGCCAGCAGCACACCGGTGAGACCACCGAAGAGGAAGGTCACCAGGAAGCCGATGGAGAACAGCATCGGCGTCTCGAACGTGATCTGGCCCCGCCACATGGTGCCGATCCAGTTGAAGAACTTCATACCGGTGGGCACGGCGATCAGGTAGCTCAGGAAGCTGAAGAACGGCAGCAGCACCTGGCCGGTGGCGAACATGTGGTGCGCCCAGACGCTCATCGACAGGGCGGCGATGGCGATGGTGGCGGCCACCAGGCCCTTGTAGCCGAAGATCGGCTTCCGGGAGAACACCGGAATGATCTCGCTGATGATGCCGAAGAACGGCAGCGCGATGATGTACACCTCGGGGTGACCGAAGAACCAGAACAGGTGCTGCCACAGCATCGGGCCGCCGGTCGCCGGGTCGTACACGTGGGCGCCCATCAGGCGGTCCGCGGCGAGCGCGAACAGCGCGGCGGCCAGCAGCGGGAAGACCAGGATCGCCAGCAGGCTGGTGACCAGCATGTTCCAGGTGAAGATCGGCATCCGGAACATCGTCATGCCGGGCGCGCGCAGGGTCAGGATCGTGGTGATCAGGTTGACCGCGCCGAGGATCGTGCCCAGACCGGAGATGGCCAGGCCGACGACCCACATGTTGGCGCCGACGCCGGGCGAGTGCTCGACCGTGCTCAGCGGCGTGTAGGCGGTCCAGCCGAAGTCGGCCGCGCCGCCCGGGGCGATGAAGCCCGCGGTCGCGAGCGTGGCGCCGAACAGGTACAGCCAGTACGCGAACGCGTTGAGCCGGGGGAACGACACGTCCGGCGCGCCGATCTGCAGCGGCACCACGTAGTTCGCGAAGGCGAACACGATCGGCGTCGCGAAGAACAGCAGCATGATCGTGCCGTGCATCGTGAAGAGCTGGTTGTACTGCTCGGGCGACAGGAACTGCAGGCCCGGTCGCGCGAGTTCGGCGCGCATGATCAGGGCCATCAGGCCACCGATCATGAAGAACACGAACGCGGTGACCATGTACATGATCCCGATCTGCTTCGCGTCCGTGGTGCGCAGCAGCCGCGCGATGGCCGACCCCTTGACCGGCTCGCGGACCGGCCAGGGCCGGGTCACGACCGGCTTGGGTGCGACGGTGGTCACGAGTGGCCTCCGGTTCTGGTTGTCCCGCTCGGCGCGCTGGTCATCGGCGCAGCCGTCATCCGCAAGGAGGATAGTCCCCGGTAGGCGGCCCTGCCGCGTGGGGTGGGCGGCTACGATCTTCCGCCCGTCAGAGCGGGCCGGTCAGGAGCCGGTAGTGCTCCCGGAAGATCCGGCCGCCACGTCCGCGCAGCAACGGGTCGCGCAGCGCCGGCGGCACGTCGCGGGTCCGGTTGCGGTCCCGGGTCCGGTCCCGCACCCAGCGGGTACGCGGCCGGCGACGGCTTTCGTACGCGATCAGTGCGGCGTCGACGCTGCCGGCGGCCCGCAGCGACTCGGCGAGGACGACGGCGTCCTCCAGCGCCATGGCGGCACCCTGGGACAGCGTCGGCGCGGTGGCGTGAGCGGCATCACCGACGAGCAGCACCCGACCGTGGAACCAGCGACCCAGTTCGACCTCCTCGGTGCGCTCCACGGACACGATCTCCAGCGCGGCCAGGACCTCGGGCACCGGTCCGCCGTAGCAGCCGAACAGTTCGTGCAGGCGGGCGAGCGGGTCGGCGGGCAGGTCGGTGCCGGCCTCGTCGGCGTAGCAGTAGAGCCGTCCGGCGCCGACCGGCACCACCAGGAACCCGGCCCGCTGGCCGAGCAGGGCGGTCCAGTCCGCGATGCGGGGGCCGCCGCGCACCAGGGCGCGGTAGACCACCTGCCCGGCGGGGCGTGGTGGTCCGCCGAGCGCGGCCAGCGTCCGTACCGCCGAGCGGGGCCCGTCGGCGCCGACGACCAGGTCGTACTCCGCGCCGGTGCCGTCGGTGAAGCCGACGGCGACCCGCCCGGGCAGCAGGTCGACGGTGCTCACCTCGGCGCCGTGGCGGACCGCGCCGCCCGCGCCGGTGAGCAGGACCCGGTGCAGTTCGGCCCGGGGCAGCGCCCGGCACTCCCCCACACCGGCCCAGAGCGCGTCCAGGTCGACCTCGCACAGCGGCGCTCCGGCGGCGTCGAGGAAGCGCTGCCGGTGGATCACCTGGCCGAGCGGGCGCAGCGGCCCGTCGAGGTCGAGCCGGCGCATCGCCCGGGCGGCGTTGCCTGGTAGGTAGAGGCCGGAGTCGATCATCTCGGTGGGTGGCAGCCGCTCGGTGACGTCGGGCCGGAACCCCGCCAGGCGCAACGCCCGGGCCACGGCGAGGCCGGCGAGGCCCGCGCCGACGACGAGGATGCGCAGGGGGGAACCACCCATCACGGGGTACGCCTCCGGAGGGGATCGGAACGCGTTGGAGGCAAGACATTACTCGCCGCAACCAGGCGGCGGAAGTGCCCCTGCGCCCTGGCGCGGGCCGCCGGTCGGCGGCGCACCCCGTCCCACCGGCAGGAATCCCACCTCCATCCGGGGGAAGGGGGCAGCCGCAGCCCTCCCCTGCGCCACCGGCCGGACGCGGAGCGTTAACGAACTCGGCGCATTTGCGCAATGATTCGAGTCATGTGAATGTATTCGTTGTACTGTGGGAGCGCTCCCGCCCCGTATCACCGACCGAACCGGCGCCGTCCCGCGCCGAGCCAAGGAGCGTCATGAAGCGTCCACTCAGGGCCCTCGCGGCAGCCGGGCTGCTGGCCGCCGGCACCCTCGTCGCCGTCGCCCTCGGCGGCACCGCCTCCGCCGACACCCAGATCTGCGAGCAGTACGGCTCGACCACCATCGGCGGCAAGTACGTGGTGCAGAACAACCGCTGGGGCACCAGTGCCCAGCAGTGCATCAACGTCACCTCGACCGGCTTCTCCATCACCCGCGCGGACGGCTCCGCGCCGACCAACGGGGCACCGGTCTCCTACCCGTCGATCTTCGTGGGCTGCCACTACACCAACTGCTCGCCCGGCACGAACCTGCCGGTGCAGGTGAAGAACATCAGCAGCGCGCCGTCCAGCATCAGCTACAACTACGTCAGCGGCGCGACCTTCAACGCGTCGTACGACATCTGGCTCGACCCGTCGCCCAAGCGCGACGGCGTGAACCAGATGGAGATCATGATCTGGCTCAACCGGCAGGGCTCGATCCAGCCCATCGGCTCGCCGGTCGGCACCGCCAGCATCGCCGGCCGCACCTGGGAGGTCTGGCGCGGCAGCAACGGCTCCAACAACGTCATCTCGTACCTGTCGCCGTCGGCCATCCCCAGCTTCAGCTTCGACGCGATGGCGTTCGTCAACGACACCCGCAACCGGGGCGCGATCACAGGCGACTGGTACCTGACCAGCATCCAGGCCGGCTTCGAGCCGTGGCAGGGCGGCGTCGGGCTCGCGGTGAACTCGTTCTCGCAGAGCGTCAACACCGGCTCGAACCCGGCGCCGACCACGTCGGCACCGACCACGCCCCCGCCCTCGGGCGGCGCGTCCTGCACCGTCACCTACCGGGCGGCGAACGTGTGGAACAACGGCTTCACCGCCGACGTGACGGTCAGGAACACCGGCTCCGGCACGATCAACGGCTGGACGCTGAACTACAACCTGCCGTCCGGGCAGACCGTCACCAACGCGTGGAACGCCACCGTGAGCCAGAGCGGCTCGGCGGTGACCGCCCGCAACGTCGGCTACAACGGCACGCTGGCACCCGGGGCGTCGACCAGCTTCGGCTACCAGGCGACGCTGAACGGCAGCTACTCCGCGCCGAGCAGCTTCACGCTCAACGGCTCCACCTGCGCCCGGGGCTGACCACCGCACACGACGCAGGGGCGCGGTCCGTCGCGGACCGCGCCCCTGCACGGGTACGCCTCAGCCGGCGAGTGCGTCGATGTCGCGCATCTCCTCGGCGGTGAGCGAGAACCCGAACACGTCGGCGTTGGCGCGGATGCGCTCCGGCGTGACCGACTTCGGGATGACGATGATCTCGTGGTCGATGTGCCAGCGCAGCACCACCTGGGCCGGCGACACGTCGTGCGCCTGGGCGATGCGCACCAGCACCGGGTCGGACAGGTCGCTGGCCTTGAACGGGCTGTAGCCCTCCAGCGCCACGCCCCGGTCCCGGTGGGCGGCGTACGTCTGCCTGTCGTACAGCGACGGGCTCCAGCGGATCTGGTTGACCGCGGGCGTCTCCTCGGTGGCCTGGATCAGCTCGTCGATCTGCCCGATCGAGTAGTTGCTCACCCCGACCGTGCGCGCCATGTTCTCGTCCCGCGCGGCGAGCATCTCCCGCCACACCGGGATGCTGTCGCCGGGCGCGGACGGCGGCCAGTGCACCAGCCACAGGTCGACGTAGTCGGTGTCCAGGGCGGCCAGGCTGGCCTCGATGGTCTCCCGCTCCCGGCCCACCCGGTCCGGCGGCAGCTTGGTGGTGATGAAGACGTCCTCGCGGCGCAGCCCGCTCTCCTTGACCGCCCGCCCGACCTCCTTCTCGTTGCCGTACATGGTGGCCGTGTCGATGTGCCGGTAGCCGGCGTCCAGTGCGGCGAGCACCGCCTGGCACCCGGCCTCGCCGGTGGCCTGCCAGGTGCCGAAGCCGAGCAGCGGGATCCGGACGTCGCCGGTGAGCGGGAGGGTGGGCTGGTCGCTGTCCATGTCCCCCGTTCTACCCCGGTTCGCCGCACACACACCGGCATCCCGGCGCGCACGGCGGGTCTGGGGGAGGATGCGGGGATGGCGGACCGGCTGGAGGAGTACCGGCGGAGACGGGACGCCGCGCGTACCCCGGAACCGGTGCCCGAGCGGGCTCCCGGGCGGAAGCGGTCCGCGGGGCGCGCGCCCCGCTTCGTCATCCAGCAGCACCACGCCCGGAGCCTGCACTGGGATCTGCGGCTGGAGCACGACGGCGTGCTGGCCTCGTGGGCGGTGCCGCGCGGCCTGCCCCGCGACCCGGGCCGCAACCACCTGGCCGTGCACACCGAGGACCACCCGATGGAGTACCTGACGTTCTCCGGGGAGATCCCCGCCGGGGAGTACGGCGGCGGGCGGATGACAGTGCACGACACCGGCACCTACCGGGCGGAGAAGTGGCGCGACGACGAGGTGATCGTGGTGCTCGACGGCGAGCGCACGCAGGGCCGGTACGTGCTGTTCGCCACCGGCGGCCGGGGCCGGGACTGGATGATCAGGCGTACCGATCCGGCGCCGGAGGGCTGGACGCCGATGCCCGAGCTGGTCCGCCCGATGCGGCCCACCGGGGGCGGGCGACTGCCGCGCGACGCCGCCGTCTGGGGGTACGAGCTGCGCTGGGCGGGCGTGCGCGCGATGGCGTACGTCTCGGGCGGCCGGCTGCGGCTGCTCGACGGCGACGACACGGAGATCACCGGGGAGTACCCGTGGGCGCGGGCGATGGCCGAGGCGCTGGCCCCGGCCGAGGCGGTCCTCGACGGCGTGCTGGTGCGGATCGACCCGGCCGGGCGGGTCCGTGCGCCGACCCGGCGCGACGGGCAGTTCCTCGCCGTCGACCTGCTCTGGCTGGAGGGCGTGTCCAGCCTCGACGTGCCGTACGCGCAACGCCGTGACCTGCTCGACGGTCTGGCGCTCACCGGTCCGCACTGGCAGACTCCGCCGTGGTTCCCGGGAGTCGGCGCGGACGCCCTACGGGCCGCCCGTGAGCAGGGGCTCCCGGGAGTGGTGGCGAAACGCCTCGACTCCCCGTACGAGCCGGGCCGGCGCAGCCGGCACTGGCTGAGCATCGACGCGAGCTGAGGACCACCGTGCACCTGACGCACCTGGAGTGCCCGCGCTGCGGCCGTGAACATCCCGCCGACGTGTTGCAGAACCTGTGCGGCTGCGGGTCGCCGCTGCTGGCCCGGTACGACCTCGCCGCGGTGGCCGCCACGGTCGCGCCGGAGCGGTTCGGGCTGCGACCGGCCGACCTGTGGCGCTACCGGGAGCTGCTGCCGGTGGCCGATCCCCGGTGCGTCACCACGCTGGGCGAGGGCTGGACGCCGATGTGGCGCGCGCCCGCGTACGGCCACGAGATCGGGATCTCGGATCTGATCGTCAAGGACGAAGGGCTGACCCCGACCGGGTCGTTCAAGGCGCGCGGCGCGTCGGTGGGCGTCAGCCGGGCCCGGGAGCTGGGCGTGCGGCGGATCGCCATGCCCACGAACGGCAACGCCGGAGCGGCCTGGGCGACGTACGCGGCGCGGGCCGGGATGGGCGCGACGATCGCCATGCCGCTTGCCGCGCCGACGATCTGCCGCGAGGAGTGCCTCGCCGCCGGCGCCGACCTGCGGCTGATCGACGGCCTGATCAACGACGCGGGCCGGGACATCGCCGAGCTGATCGCCGGGTCGGACGGAGCGATCTTCGACGCCGGCACGCTGCGCGAGCCGTACCGGCTCGAAGGCAAGAAGACCATGGGGTACGAGATCGTCGAGCAGCTCGGCTGGCAGGTGCCCGACGTGATCCTCTACCCGACCGGCGGCGGCGTCGGGCTGATCGGCATCCACAAGGCGCTGCACGAGCTGCGCGAGCTGGGCTGGGTCGAGGACCGGCTGCCCCGGCTGGTCGCGGTGCAGTCCACCGGCTGCGCGCCGATCGTCCGGGCGTTCGCGGCCGGCCAGGAGCGCGTCACCCCGTGGGAGGACGCGCACACCGTCGCGTTCGGCATCACCGTGCCCGCGCCGCTCGGCGACGAGCTGATCCTGTCCGCGCTGCGGGACAGCGCCGGCACCGCGATCGCTGTGGACGACGCGGAGATCCTCACCGACCTGCGCGACTTCGCCGCCAGGGAAGGGCTTCTGCTCTGCCCGGAGGGCGCGGCCTGCCTGACCGCCGCCCGGCACCTGCGGGCGGGCGGGTGGATCCGGCCCGGGGAGCGCGTGGTGGTGCTCAACACCGGCGCCGGCCTGAAATACCCCGGCCTGGTGCAAGGAGGGGCCCCTTCTTAACGTCTCCGGTAGGGCAGGGGCCCCTGCTTAACGTGTGCGCGCCGGGCCTCAGGCCGTGGGCGGCTCGTCCTCGCCCGCCTCCTCGGCGGCGTCCGCCTCCTCCTTCGTCTTGTGGACCGCGCCGTCGGCGTGCTCCGGCGGCCCGTAGACGGTGTAGAGCACCAGCGGGTTCGGCCCGGTGTTGACGAAGTTGTGCTTCGTGCCGGCCGGCACGACCACCAGGTCGCCGGAGACGACCTCCTTCTTCTCCCCCGCCACCCGCGCCTCGCCGGTGCCGCTGACGAACGTGAGGATCTGGTCGATGTCCTCGTGGACCTCCTCGCCGATCTCGCCGCCCGGCGGGATGGTCATGATGACCAGCTGGGTGTGCTCCCCGGTCCAGAGCACGCGGCGGAAGTCGGGACTCTTCTCGGCGACTGTCGCGATCGTGAAATGCTCCATGACCCGCTCATACCCCGAACACACGCCCGCCACGCCGGGAGTCACAGATGGTGGAATTCCCCACGCCGACCCGGTTTGGTTCCCCTCGGAAGGGGCATGTGCTGCCCACAAGACCGGTGCGGGCTGACCGGTCGAGCCAAGTCCCCGCCGGCGTACCGCCGTACGGCTGCGGTGGTGGGAGACGGCCGGAGCGCGGCGACGTTACGACCGGAGAGGTCGTGCGGCGCCGTGCGCTCGTCTGCGGGTCCGGTCAGGCCAGCACGGCCAGGTGAAAGGGCCGGTCCGCGTGCCCGCTCGTACCGCGCGTCTCGACGAACACCGCGTTGGCGATGCCCGAGCGCGGCGCCACGGTGATGACACCCTGCGGGACCAAGCCGTTGGCCGTCGCGGGGCCGACCGTCCCGACGTACGCCGCTGCCACCACGTCCTGGTCGAACGCGACCTGGTACATCCCGACGGCGAGTCGGACGGCCGAGGTGGCGCCGAGGCCGCGGACCAGCCTTCCGCCGGCGTCGACCACGGCGAACAGCATGCGCGCGGTGGGCGGCAGCCCGACCGGTGGACACGAGTTGATCTCGGTGTCGACGCGCGCAGCCTCCCGCATGCTCGGGATCGGCTGGCCGGTGGTGTCCCTCCTAGCTCTACGGCTGGGCATGGTGATCCTCTCTCCCGCCGGTACGCCGGCAGGAGGCGTTCGTACGCGTCCGGGCGATCGTCAGCGGTCCCCCTCGATGATCCGACGCTATGTCGGTCGACCGCCCGGCAACCAGCCGAAGAACTGTCCGATGACTGACAACCACCGGTCCTGAGCTGCGAAAACGTCAGCCGGGCCGACGATCGGCGGCCGGCTCGGCCGCCCGTTGCGACAGCGAATCCGATCGGACACCCTGACGCAGTGAAACCGTCTGGCTACATTGAAGTATGGTGCAGCCGCTCCGGGGTCGACCGACGGTCTACCGCCCGGTGCTGGCCGCACGCCGCGGGGAACTGGAGGCGCTGACCCGGCTCGACGACGCCTCCGCCGCGTTGCTCGCGCCGATCCTCGACGTCCTGGCGGACACTCCCTCCATCGTGGACTCCCTGACCCGGCTGCCCGCCGGGCTGCTGCCGGCCGTCGACGTGTCGGCGCTGCCGGACGCCGCGGAACACGATCCGGTCCGCTGGGGCGTACCGCTGGTTCCGGTGATCGGCCTCGCGGACAGCGACCGGCGGCTGGCCGCGCACGGGGCGGCGGCCCGGGCCTGGGCGCACCACGCGGTCGTCCGGTTGCGGGTCGGACCGGACCGGGCCGGGCCGGACGCGGCCACCGCGGCGGCGGAACGGGTGTGGCGGGCGACAGGTCTGCTGCCCGAGCAGTGCGATCTGCTGCTCGACGCGGGCGACGTGTGCTGCCGGGCCGACGTCCGGCTGGCCGAGCCGAGGCTCCGGCGGGCGGTGCAGTGGGCCCGGCGGCACGCCTGGCGCTCGGTGACCGTGGCGGCCGGCGGGATGCCGCCGGCCCTGTCCCGGCTTCCGGTGGACGAACCGGTACGCCTGGAACGGTACGACTGGTCGCTCTGGCGGCGCCTGGCCGACCTGCACCTCGGGTACGGCGACTACGGCGTGGGCTGCGCGGTACGCGACGCGGACGAGCCGGGCGACCGGACCCCGACGCTGCGCTGGGCCGCCGACGGCGCGTGGTGGGTCTACCGCTGGTCGCGGCGGGGTGGGCGGGGCGACGACCGCTTCGCCGACCTGTGCCGCACGCTGACGGCCGCGCCGCACTGGCCGCCCGCCGGGGCCGGCTTCTCCTGGGGCGACCACGAGATCGTCCGGCGGGCCCGCCGGGGCACCGGCGCGGGCTCACCCGCCAACTGGATCGCGTGGAGCACCTCGCACCATCTGGCGCACGTCCTCGCCGCGCTGGTCCGGCCGGAACCGGACCAGCGCGCCGGTTGAGCTCACTCCTTCTCGGTGAACCCGAACTGGACCACGCCCTCCTCGTCGACCATCGCGTCCACCGACGTGTCGTTGAGCAGTTCGGCCGCGTCCGAGTCGAGGAAGATGCGTGCGCCCTCGGTGTCCACCACCTGGTCGCCCCGCACCGGCTGCGGCACCAGCTCGATCGAGAGCGAACCGGCGTCGGTGTCGGCGGCGATGCGCAGCCCACCGGCGTCGGCGACGTCCTGCTGGGCGGCGAGGTCACGGATCACCAGGACGGCGTTGTCGGTCATGGTCAGCATGGCTGAACTCCTCATGGCTGGGTGTCGGGTTTCGCGGGCGACACGGCCCACGCGGTCGGCTCGCGACCCGGAAGCGGGCAAGACACGATCTCGCCGCGCTGAAAGCAGGGCGGTTCCACCGCCCCCACCTCCACCGTGCCCGCTGCCCGGTCATCCGTCAAACGGAACACGGCGATCGGCCGCTCCTCGGTGAACAGGTGTTTTCCCCGATCCGGACCGGGAACACCAGGGGCCCGGGACGGCGCCCGTGCCGGCCCGCAAATAACCTTTCGCCCCGGACTCTTTCCCGCAGGAAATCTCCGTGGCAGCATCTATCCATGCATCGTCGCCTATTTCCCCGGGCACTGGCGGTGCTGGCGCTGGTCGCCACCGCAGCCGCCGCCGGCACCACCACCGCCACCGCAGAAGCGCCCACCCCCGCGCAGACCCGGCTGAACGCCACCATCGACGCGGTCCTCGCCGACAGCCGGCTCTCCGGGGCCCAGGCGGGCGTGGTCGTCGTCGACACCACCACCGGCCGCACGCTCTACGACCGCAACGGCACCCGGCGGCTCATCCCCGCCTCCAACACCAAGCTGCTCACCTCGGCGGCGGCGATGGAACTGCTCGGGCCGGGCCACCGCTTCACCACCGAGGTCAGCGCCGACGGTCCCCGTCGCGCCGGGATGCTCCGCGGCGACCTCTACCTGCGCGGCGGGGGCGACCCCACCATCCTCGCCGCCGACTACGACCGGCTCGCGCAGCAGATCGCCGCGACGGGCGTACGGGTGGTCGCGGGCGACCTGGTCGCCGACGACACCCGGTACGACAGCGACCGGCTCGGTCCGGACTGGACCTGGGACGACGAGCCCTACTACTACGCCGCCCAGGTGTCGGCGCTGACAGTGGCCCCGGACACCGACTACGACGCCGGCACCGTGATCGTGCACGCCGCGCCGGGCAGCCGGGCCGGCGCCCCGCCGAAGGTCACCATGACCCCGGAGAACAGCTGGTTGCGGATCGACAACCGGGCCGAGACGGTCGCCGACGGCGAGACGAGCATCTCGTTCGAACGCGAGCACGGCGGAAACACCGTGGTCGTGACCGGCCGGATCGCGGTCGGCCAGGCCGCCGAGAGCGACTGGGTGACCGTGTGGGAGCCGACCGGGTACGCCGCCGACGTGTTCCGCTCCGCGCTGCGACGGCACGGCGTACGGGTGCTCGGCCGGACCGTGCTCGGCAGCGCCACCCCGGACACCGCCGAGCCGCTGGCCCGGCACGACTCGATGCCGCTGGCCGACCTGATGGTGCCGTTCCTCAAACTCTCCAACAACGGCCACGCCGAGGTACTCACGAAGGAACTGGGCCGGCAGCTGTCCGGTTCCGGCACCTGGGCCGCCGGGCTGTCCGCGATCAGCGGGTACGTGGGCGACGCCGGAGTGGACACCGGCACGCTGCGCCAGCGCGACGGGTCCGGCCTGTCCCGGCGCAACCTCGTCCCGCCGGCCCAGTTCGTCACGCTGCTCTCGGCGGTCCGCGCCGAACCGTGGTTCGACACCTGGTACGCCGCGCTGCCGGTGGCCGGCAACCCGGACCGGTTCGTGGGCGGTACGCTGCGCAGCCGGATGGGCGGCACGGCCGCCGCGAACAACGTGCACGCCAAAACCGGCAGCCTGACCGGCGTGTCGGCGCTGTCCGGCTACGTCACCGACGCCGACGGGCGGCTGCTCGCCTTCTCGATCGTGCTGAACAACTACCTCACCTCGTCGGTGAAGGGGCTGGAGGACCAGATCGCGCTCGCGCTCGCCTCGTACACCGAGAAGGAGACGGCGACCGTCCGGCGGACCGTGCCGGCGGCGCCCGAGTCGCCGCGCGTACCCGAGGGGCGGGAGTGCTCCTGGGTGAAGCCCGCGCTCTGCTGACCGGTCCGGCCGCCCCGGCGCTCAGGCGCCGGGGCGGTACGGCCGCGGATCGGCCGCCGGATCGCCTCGCTCGACCAGCGCGTCGATCTCGGCCGACGGCAACCCGCGCAACGTCAGCACTCGGCGGCCCCACACGTGCAGCCGACACGGATGCGGGCTGGCGTCGTTGCGGCAGATAACCCCGCCCGACCAGACCCGCGGCGCGTGCACCACCACCGCCCGCACCGCGAACTGGACGTCCTCGACCGTCACGTACGGCGGCATGGGGATCTCGCGCAGCACGTCACCATCGGTGCGCGGGCGGGCGGGGGCGACGGGGGCAGGGCCGGTCATCGGTCGGGCCTCCACAGAGGATGGTCGGACGGGACAACCGAAACGTACGACGCCCGGCCCGGCACGCGACGGACAAACTGTCCCCGCTCAGCGCAGCGCCACCGCCTGGAGGCTGACGTTGCCGCAGTCGCCCAGTGACTCCTCCACCGTCCAGTTCAGCAGCAGCTTCGCGCCGCGTGGTGCCCGGAACCTGATCGTGAACTCGGTGGTGAGCGCGGTGTGCGGATCCTCCATCCGGAGCGTGGTCACCGGGCCGCCGGAGACGCGCACGTCGAGACGGCCACGGGCCATCCAGAGCCCGGCGTACAGACGCACCGTCCGCTGCTGCCCGTCACCGGCCACCGCCAGGTTGAACCCACTGCCCCGGTGGCAGGTGTAGATGCCGGACATGGTGCCGCTCGCCGAACCGACCGGGTTGCCGTCACGCCAGGCGTACGCCTCGGGGTTGTTGCTGAAACTCACCCGCCGCCCCCGGCCGCCCTCGTCGCGGATCTCGCCGGAGCCACCCCGCTTGCGGACCTTCCGGGCGGCACCGGTCAGCCCCCAGTGGACCCAGTCGGTGGGACCGGCGGCGGTGAGATCGACTGTGGCGGGCACGTCCGCGCGGGTGACGGCGACGGTCGGCGGCAGCGCTGGCGTCGGCGACGGCGGCGACGAACTCGGCGACGGCGACGGGCTCGGCGACGGCGACCGCTGCCGGGGACGCAAACCCGGGTTGACCACCGTGTCGTCGGCCTCGTTCGGCAGCCCGACCCGGCCGGGCGGCGCCACCGGCGCTCCGGCCTGCTCCTCGCGTGGCGTGTCGTGCCGCTCGACGCCGAGGTAGACCGCCAGCACCGCCAGGCAGAGGAACGCGACCAGCCCTTCCAGCACCAGCCGGCGCCGGCGGCGCAGCCTGCGCAGCGCGGACCGGGTACGCGGAAGGTTGTGCCGGTGCGAGCCGGGGCCGGTACGCGGACGGTCCTCCTGGCCCACCACACCCTCCACTTCGGTCACGACACCGCCGGACACGACAGGTACGCGAACGGGCTCCACGGTGTCACCGGACCGCCCCTTGCGCCACATGTCGAGTGACGGGCACTTCCAGTTCGTCACCTGGCGACCGCTCGCCGGACCGGCCGCTCAGCTTACCGTGATCGCCGGCAACGCCACCCCGTCGTTCTGGCCGCCAATCACCGTCCGGGCGTGCCACCTGATCAGCAGCCGCTCGGCCGGGGCCGCCCGGAAGCGGACGACGTACTGGCAGAAGCGGTCGCCCGCGGCGAGGGCGACCTCGCGGACGGCGAGCGGCCCGGCCCCGTGGCTCGCCGTAGGCGGATGACATCTCCCGCGACCGGCGGGGAGGCGAGAGGGCGGGGGGTCAGTGGCGGGTGTGCTGCCGGAGGCCTCGGTCGGGCTGTGCAGCGCCACCCGGGGATCGCGGCGCAGGTCGAGCGCCTTGACCGCGCCGGCCATGCTGCCCAGCCGCAACTGCCCGTCGTCACCGAAGTCGAACTCGGTGCCGCTGATCCGCGGCGAGCCGTCCCGCCGCAGGGTGGCCATCGTTCCGTGCTTACGGACCGCGAAGCGGGCGCGCACCCGCGCCGCGAACCCGGGCTCGGCCGCCACCAGATCGGACCACCACGTCATGCGCCCGAGTGTGTCCGGAAAACCTGACAACCCGCGGCGCATTTCCCCGCGGACTCAGCCCACCTGGAACCCGAGCGCCTGAGCCAGCATCACCGCCTGCTCGGCATCGATCCGCGCGCCGGAACGCTGTACCGCCGTCGGGTCGAGCGCGGACAGGTCACTGCCGCGCAGGTCGGCCCGGATCAGCTTGGCGGCGTGCAACTGGGCGCCGGAGAGGTCCACGCCGGTCAGCGTCGCGCCGGTGAGATCGGCGCCGGTCAGGTCGACCTCCCGCATCCGCACGTCGGTGATCCGCGCCCCGCGCAGGTCGGCGCCGGTGAGCGTGACGAAGGACCAGTCGCCCCGGTCGACCCGCAGCGGGCGCAGGTCACAACGGTCGAACGTGCTGCCGACCAGCTTGCAGCCGGTGAACTCGGCCTCGAAGAGGTTGCACTTGGTGAACGAGCACCTGGTGAACGCCGAGTCGGTGTGCCGGGAGGCGTTGAACGCCACGTTGCCGAACACGCAGTCGGTGAAGACCGCGCCCCGGCTGACCGCCTCGGTCAGGTCGACGTGGAAGAACTCGCATCGCAGGAAGTGCCGGTCGGCCAGTTCCTCGGCGTACCAGTCCTCCTGGCGGTAGGTGACGTCCTCGACCGGCTCCAGCATGGCACCGACCCTAGTGACACTTCCCGGTCGCCGTACCTGCGGGTAGGTTCGCGTCGTGAGTGTCCCAGTGAGCACCGACCCCGGCCGTGTCGGCTTCGATCCCGCCCGGCTGGCGCGGATCGACGAGCACTTCGCCCGGTACGTCGACGACGGCCGGCTCGCCGGCTGGCAGATCGTCGTCAGCCGGCGGGGCGAGGTCGCCCACTCCTCGACGTACGGGCTGCGGGACCGGGAGGCCGGTACGCCGGTCGAGCCGGACACGCTGTGGCGCATCTACTCGATGACCAAACCGATCACCTCGGTCGCCGCGATGATGCTCTGGGAGGAGGGCCGGTTCGAGCTGAACGACCCGGTCAGCCGCTGGCTGCCGGAGTTCGCCGACGTACGCGTCTACGACCGGGGTTCGGTGCTCAAGCCGTACACGGTGCCGGCGGTCGAGCCGATCCGGATCTGGCACCTGCTCACCCACACCGCCGGCCTGACGTACGGCTTCGCCCAGGTCTCCGTGGTCGACGGCCTGTACCGGGCGGCCGGCTTCGACCTGGGCGTGCCGGCGGGCGCGGACCTGGCGGCGGCCTCGGCCGGGCTGGCCCGGCTGCCGCTGCTGTTCCAGCCCGGCACGAGCTGGAACTACGGTGTCTCCACCGACGTGCTGGGCCGACTGGTCGAGGTGATCTCCGGGCAGTCGCTGGCCGCGTTCTTCGCCGAGCGCATCCTGGGCCCGCTGGGGATGACGGACACCCGATGGTGGGTGGACGCGGCGGACGCCAAGCGCCTGGCCGCCCTCTACGCCCCGCACCCGGCCACCGGCCAGGCGGTACGCGCCGACAGGGTGGGCCGGGCCGCGCTGGCGGAGCCGAGCTGGCACTCCGGTGGCGGCGGTCTGGTGTCCACGGCGGCCGACTACCACCGGTTCACCCAGTTCCTGCTGCGCGGTGGCGAGTTGGACGGGGTCCGCCTGCTCGGCCCCCGCACGGTGCGCTTCATGACCCGTAACCACCTGCCGGGCAACCGGGACCTGGCCTCGTTCTCGCCGGACGGTTTCGCCGAGACGATCCTCGACGGCATCGGCTTCGGGCTGGGCTTCGCCGTCGTGCTGGATCCGGTGCCGTCGCGGGTGCCGAGCAGTGTCGGCGAGTTCTACTGGGGCGGACTGGCCAGCACCGCCTTCTGGGTGGACCCGGTCGAGGAGGTCACCGCGCTGCTGTTCACCCAGCTGATGCCGTCAAGCACGTACCCGCTGCGCGGCCAGTTGCGCCAGCTCGTCTACTCGGCGATCGTCGACTGAGCCGGTTCGGCGGAACTCCCCGCCGCCCGCCGGTGGGCTGCCTAGCCTGTGAGGCATGAGCGACATCGTCGTGTTCGGCGCCGGCGGGACGGCGGGCTCACGGATCGCGGCCGAGGCCGTCGAGCGGGGGCACCGGGTGACAGCGGCGGTGCGGCGTCCGGAGGCGGTCGGCTACCTACCCCCCGGCGTACGCACGGTGACCGGCGACGCCACATCGGCGCGGAGCGTACGCGAGCTGGCCGAGGATGCCGACGTGCTGGTGGTGGCCATCGGCGGCGGCGAGCGGGATCTGTGGCGCGACGCCGCGCGGACGCTGGTCGACACGCTGCGTGAGGTGCCGGACCCACCCCGGGTGATCCACGTCGGCGGCGGCTCGACGCTGCTGACGCCGAAGGGCACCCGCTACCTGGACGAGCCGGACTTCCCGGAGGAGTACCGGGACTCGGCGCACGGCCAGGCGGACGCCCTGGAGTTCTACCGCACCGGTGCCGGCGGGGTGACCTGGACGTACGTCTCCCCGCCGCCGCTGGAGTTCCACCCGGGCGAGCGGACCGGGCACTACCGCACCGGCAGCGACCACCCGGTGACCGACGCGCAGGGCCGGTCGGTGCTCACCTACGAGGACCTGGCGGTGGCGGTCGTCGACGAGATCGAGAATCCGCGGTTCGCCAACGCCCGGTTCACCGTCGCGTACTGAGCCGTCGCATACTGAGCCGTCGCGTACTGATTCAGCCGGCCAGCCGGGCGGGGAAGCCGCCGGTGGCGATCGGACCCCAGGACTCGACCGTGACGCGGATCAGCGACTTGCCCTGCGCGACCATCGCCGACCGGTACTCGTCCCAGTCCGGGTGTTCGCCGGAGATGCTGCGGAAGTACTCGACGAGCGGCTCCAGCGCCTCGGGCAGGTCGAGCACCTCGGCCACGCCGTCGACCTGCACCCACGGGCCGTTCCAGTCGTCGGAGAGCACGCACGCGGACACGCGCGGGTCGCGGCGGATGTTCGTCACCTTGGCCCGCTCCGGATAGGTGGAGATCACCAGCCGTCCGTCGGCGTCGACCCCGCAGGACACCGGGGAGGACTGCGGGCGCCCGTCGGCGCGGGTGGTCATGAGCAGGACGCGGTGCCGGGGGCGGAGGAACTCGATGAGGGCGTCCCGATCGACCCGGGTGTTCGTCGCGATGCTGCGTGCCATGCCCTCGGTTCTACCAGGCGCCTCGATCTTTCTCAGCGCGGACGCCCGGCGGCCCGCTGCGCGGTGACCTGCTCCGGCAGGCGGGGGCGGGCCGGAGGCCGCCACGCACGGCCGTTGGCGTAGATCACCCGGAAACCGAGGTACGCGGCGAGCGGCGCCCAGTGCGCCGAGCGCATCCGCACCTCGGCGGCGTTGTGCCGCTGCCCGTTGGCGAGCACGTCGAGCAGCACGGTCTCGAAGGCGGCCGACTCGACCCAGTCCACCTCGCGGGTGAAGCCGCAGATCAGTGCCGCGCCGGTGATGTCGAGGAACTCGCGCAGCGTGGCGTCGGAGGCGCGCAGCACCGAGCAGCTACCGAAGTAGAGGCGGCGGCCCTCGCAGCGGCCGGCCATCCGCTCGGCCACGTCCGACAGCTCCACCGAGTCCCAGTCGGTGAGGCAGAGCCGGCTCGGCTCGCCGTGCATGGCGAAGAAGCCCACCCGGTGGTCCGCGTACTGCTTGAGCAGCCACCGGTCGACGAAGTAGAACAGCTCGTCGCGGGTCGCCGCGTCCTTGTGGATGTAGCGGATGCGGCCGAGCCGTTCGAGCAGGTCGAGCGTGGGCAGGACGGATCCTCGTTCGTTGAGGTCGCGGTGCCACTGCCCCTCGACGCAGAACACGCCGCCACGCGCCAACGCCCACCTCCCCGCCCGTCGAGGTCGCCGCCCGGATCCGGGAGCAAACGTTACCGGTCACCACCGACGGGCGACACCCGGCGACGCGTTCGCAGACAGGCACTATTCACAGCTGATATCCAGCAACCGCATGATGTGAGAACAATTTCCGCTAATCGCCACGAAGAATCCTCACGCCTGTCACGGTGAAGGAGACGGGACGTACCGGTCGATGTGCCCGTCCAACCCCAGTTCCGCTCTGACATCGGGAGGACTCTGTGCGCGTCAACACCCTGAAGCGGGCGGCGGTCGCGTTCGCGCTGGCCCTGCCCGGGGCCGCCGTGGCGACAGTCGTGGCCGCGCCGCCGGCGCACGCCGACGGCTGCTACACCTGGAACCGGACCTTGTCCCAGGGAAGCTCCGGGGCCGAGGTCCGGCAGCTCCAGATCCGGGTGGCCGGCTGGTCCGCGTACGGCGGCATCGTCCGGATCGACGGCGTGTACGGCCCGGAGACGGCCGCCGCGGTCAAGCGTTTCCAGGCCGCGTACGGGCTGCGCGCAGACGGCGTGGCCGGGCCGAGGACGTTCGCCAAGATCTACGAACTGCAGAAGGACAAGGACTGCACGCCCAAGCACTTCAGCTACGCCGAGCTGGACAACGGCTGCGGCAAGGGCGGGTGGACCGGCGGTCCGCTGTCGTCGGCGGCCACCCGGGAGAACGCGCTGCGCACCATGTGGAAGCTGGAAGCGCTGCGGCGCAGCCTCGGCGACAAGCCGCTCTACGTGACCAGCGGATTCCGCAGCATCGCCTGCAACCGGCAGGTCGGCGGCGCCGCGGACAGCCAGCACCTCTACGGCAACGCGGCCGACCTGATCGCCAAGCACCGCAGCCTCTGCGACATCGCCCGATCCGCCCGTGACCAGGGCTTCAGCGGCATCTACGGTCCGGGTTACCCGGACCACGGCGACCACACGCACGTGGACTCGCGGCGGGAGAACACGCGGGACAAGACACCGAACACCAGGGTCTGGTCCGCCCCGGACTGCGGCGTCCAGTGACGCGGTGACGGCGGCCCGGCCCGGGGGTGGGGGCTCCCCGGCCGGGCCGCCGCCGGCATGCTCCGGTACGGCCGACGCCACTCCGCGACGGGGCGTCGGCTCGACCGGAACCAGGGCGCCGGGCGTCCGCCGCCCCGGGCCGGGCGGGCCCGAGGATCGGCTCGCCCCGGGCCGGGCGGGCCCGGGGTCGACGTGCCCGGAACCGGGCGAGGGCTCTGCGCCGGCTCGCCCGGGGACTGGCGGCGGGAGTCAGCTCGCCCGCGGCCAACGGGGCCGGGCGGCGGGAGCCGGCCGACCGGCGACGGGTCGCACACCGGGCCGCACCGGCGGCGCGGCGACCCGCGGAACCGGACCGCGTGCCGCCTGGGCCGCGGCGGCGGGGCGGGCGGCCTGACCGGGTACGCCCGGCCGAACCACCTGACCGGCCGGACGGGCGACCTGCCCGGGCGCCGGACGGGCGCCGGACGTCCCGGTCAGCACGAACGGGAAGGGTACGTGCACGAACGGGTTGCCGTGCCGGATCAGCGCGTCGATCTGACGGTCGTTGAGACCGTGTGTCTCCAGCACGCGCCGGCCCCAGCGATGCAACCGGCAGGGGAACGACGACCCGTCGTTGCGGCACTTCGGCCCCGCGGGCCACTCCTCGGCGGCGTGCACCACCACCGCCCGGACCGCGAGGCGGACGTCCTCGGGGGTCAACGATGCCGGCACCGGCACCTCGCCCAGGATCTGGTCGATGGGATCCGTCGACTGCTCACCAACTCGCACGGCAGGCCTCCCGCAGCTCGGCAGCGGTACGGCGGAACGGCCGCACCACATCCTCGACCACTGGTACGGCCCGGAAACGGCAGCAGTTCAATCCCGCCACGCGGCGAGCAGTTCGGCCGGCCCGATCGCCGTGACACCGTCGACCGCACGGCCACTGCGCACCACCGCGACGACCGGGGTGTGGTCGTCGGCGCCCGGTAGCTGGGCGCGGTGGTGCAGCAGCCGGGCCAGGTCGTGACCGTCGAACGCGCCGTTCTCCAGCCACTTGACCGAGCCCACGAACGTGATCCGCTTGGCCACCGGGCTCCGGTCGCCGCCGACCAGGTCGATCTCGGGGTCGTTCGTACGCGTCCAGTACCCGCCCACCACCGACGTCTCGAACGGCAGATGCCCCGGCGGCAGCCGGCGCAGTGACTCCCGGATCACCGGCTCGACCGCATGTCCCCGCCAGGACGTCCAGAACGAGTGGATGCGGGTGAGCGTCAGATCCCCTCTGCCGCGCTCGATCTCGGCGAGGTAGGGGTCGAGGAAGGCGAGCCAGAAGCGGAGGTACGGATCGGCGACCGCGTACCGGGTCTCGCGCGACGGACGGGTGGACAGCGGGAGGGTGGCCTCCACGATCCGTTTGTCAGCCAGCAGTCGGAGCGCGCGGTGAAGCGAAGCCTGCGGTATTCCGCCGGCGGCCCGCGCGATGGAGGAGGAGGTGCGCATCGATGGCATCCGCCGGCGGCAGCTGGAGCATCTCGCCCACGTCGCCGGGGCTCAGGGGCGGCACGACCATCTCGGTCGCGCGTTGGTGGAACGGACGGCCGTAGTCGTTGAGCGCCTCCATCATCGCCAGGTCCGAGCCGACGCAGATCAGCAGGACCGGCCGACGGGACAGCTCCCGGTCGAAGACCTTCTGGAGAGTGCCCTCGAAACCTGGATCGGTGGCGATGAGGTAGGGCATCTCGTCGAGCACGACGACGCTGGGCCGGTCCGCGGGCAGCGCGGCGGCGAGGAGGGTGAGCGCCGCGTCCCAGGTGGCCGGTGCCTGCCCGGCGAACAGACCCGCTCCGGGAAGTGTCGAGCCGGCCGCCGCCGCAACGAAGAGCCGCAGGTCGGCGACGGGTGTGGGTTGCGCCGAGGCGGTGAAGAAGAAGTGGGGTACGCCCGCGCGATCGACGAACTCCTCCACGAGGCGGGACTTGCCCACCCGGCGACGTCCTCGCATGAGCAGGGCCCGTCCGGGCCGTCCTGCCCGGCCGCCGCGTTCGACGCGCGCCAACATGCCGTCGAGCCGGGCCAGCTCCCGCGTCCTGCCGACGAAACCGGCCACACGGTCACCTCATGCTCTCAACTCGGATACTCTCAGGCTGAGAGTATCGCGAATGAGAGCTTATGGCGTCAGACCAGGCCGGCGTCCTGGACCAGCAGGGCCACCTGCACGCGGTTGTTCAGCTCCAGCTTCGTCAGCAGCCGCGACACGTACGCCTTCACCGTGGCCACGCTCATGAACAACTCGGCGGAGATCTCCGCGTTGGTCCGGCCACGGCCGAGCAGCACCGCGACCTCCCGCTCCCGCTCGGAGAGGCCGTCGAGCCGCCGTACCGCCCGCTCCCGCTTCGGATCCGGGCCGGGCACGGGCGCGGTGCCGGTGACGTGCGCGATGAGCTTGCGGGTCACCGCCGGGGACAGCGTCGCCTCCCCCGCCGCGACCCGGCGTACCGCGGCCACGATCTCGGCCGGCGGGGTGTCCTTGAGCAGGAATCCGCTCGCCCCGGCGCGCAGCGCCCGCAGCACCTGCTCGTCGGCGTCGAAGGTGGTGAGCACCAGCACCTCGGGCGGTTCCGCTGTGGCACGCAGCGCCTCGGTGGCGGCCAGCCCGTCGACCCGGGGCATGCGGATGTCCATCAGCACGACGTCCGGGGCGTACGCGGCGACGGCTGCCGGCACCTCGGCGCCGTCGGTGGCCTCGCCGACCACCGCCAGGTCGGGTACGCCGCCGAGGATCATCGCCAACGCGCCGCGGACCAGCGGGTCGTCGTCGACGATGAGCACCCGGACCGGCGCGCTCACCGGGCCGCCCAGGGCAGCCAGGCGGTCAGCCGGAACCCACCGTCGGCGTCCCGCCCGTGTTCGAGGCGGCCACCGGCGAGCGTGACGCGCTCCGCGATCCCGACGAGCCCGGTGCCGGCGCCCGGGATCGCGGTGGGCGACGAGCCGACCGGCCACGGGTTGTGGATCTCCACCGCCAGCCCGTCCCCCGGGCCGCCGGCGAGCCGGACCGTCACCACCGCGCCGGGTGCGTGCTTGCGGGCGTTGGTCAGCCCCTCCTGCACGATGCGGTACGCGCTGCGTCCGATCGCCGCCGGTACCGCCTCCGGCTCGGCCACCTCGTCGACCACGGCGACCCGCACCCCGGCGTCGCGGCTCTCGGCGACCAGTGCCGGCACGTCGGCCAGCGTCGGCTGCGGCCGTTCCGGCGTGGCCTCGGAGCCGACCTCGGCCCGCAGCACGCCGATCACCTCGCGCAGGTCCTGGAGTGCGGCGTGCGCGCTGGCCCGGATCACCCCGGCTGCCCGCGCCACCTCCTCCGGCGGCGCGTCCGGGCGGAACTCCAGCGCGCCCGCGTGCAGGCTGAGCAGGGAGATCCGGTGGGCGAGCACGTCGTGCATCTCCCGGGCGATCCGGCCGCGTTCGAGCTGCCGGGCCTGGTCGAGCCGGAGCTGCTGCTCGGCCTCGGCCCGCTCGGCGCGGTCGCGCAGGGACAGCACGAGCTGGCGGCGGGCCCGGACGAACAGCGCCCACGCCACCACCACACAGATGAACAGCGCGGTCCACACGGCCGAGGCCCAGACCGGCATCGTCGGGTCGGGCCGGATCGCGAGGTAGACCGGCAGGCTCAGCAGTTGCCAGGCCAACAGCGCCAGGCCCACCGGCAGCGGCCGGTGGACCAGGACGGTGAACATGATGATCAGCAACGCGACACCGGCGGTCACCGAGAAGAACATGAGCGGCGCGGTGGCCACCGCCAGCCCGACCGGCCAGCGCCGGCGCAGCCAGAGCGCGCCGCTGACGAGCAGGCCGACGAGCAGGTCGGCCTCCTCCAGCCAGGCCGGGCCGGCGTTGAGTACGAACTCCGGGGAGGCACTGGTGACGTCGGCGTGCGCGATCAGCACCCAGAGCAGCGAGGCCACGAACAGCAGGCCGTCGACAAACCAGTCCCGGGGCGTCCGCCGGGCGGCCCGGGCGGGCACCAGGGATCCCGGCAGGAGCCAGGGATGATCGGGTACGGCGGCGCTGGTCACCCGTCCATGCTAGGAAGCCGTCCGGACCGGCTACCAGCTACCAAAGTCGACGCCTGCGGTGAACCGAGGTCGACGGCGGCGCCGACCGCCGGCCGCAGCGGGTGACCGGATGGCCCCGGCAGGCTCGACGGCATGATCGAAGTCGACCAGCTCACCAAGCGGTACGGCCCGCACACCGCCGTCGAGGACGTCACGTTCCGGTGCGAACCGGGTTCGGTGACCGGTTTCCTCGGGCCGAACGGCGCCGGGAAGTCCACCACGATGCGGATGATCTGCGGGATGACGCCGCCCACCTCGGGCGGCGCCACAGTCGGCGGCCGCCCCTACCGGCACCTGCCCAACCCGGGGCGGGAGATCGGCGTGCTGCTCGACGCCTCGGCGCAGCACGCCGGGCGGACCGGGCGGGAGACGCTCACGCTCGCCGCCCGCACCATGGGCGTCGGCCGGGAGCGGGTGGCGGCGGTACTCGACCAGGTCGGGCTGAACGACACCGCCGCCCGGCGCCGCGTCGGGGCGTACTCCCTGGGCATGCGGCAGCGGCTCGGCCTGGCGCTGGCGCTGCTGGGCGACCCCCGGGTGCTGATCCTCGACGAGCCGGCCAACGGCCTCGACCCGGAGGGGATCTTCTGGATGCGCGGCCTGCTGCGCGAGTTCGCCGACCGGGGCGGCACGGTGCTGCTCTCCTCGCACCTGCTGCGCGAGGTGGAGGCGGTGGCCGACCGGCTGGTGGTGATCGGCGGCGGCCGGGTGGTCGCCCAGGGCGGCAAGGACGAGCTGCTCGCCGGTGCCGGCACGCTCGTGCGCGCCCGCGACGCGCACGCCCTGCGCCTGACGCTGGACCGGGCCGCGCTTCCGGCCACCGCCGGCACCGACGGCGGCTTCGTCGTCCGGGCCGAGCCGGGCGAGGTCGGTCAGGCCGCGGCGGACGCCGGACTGGTCCTCACCGAGCTGCGGCCGGCCGGCAGCGGCGGCCTGGAACAACTCTTCCTCACCCTCACCGCCGGTGCGTCGACAAAGGAGGCCGTCCGATGACCACCACTGCCGTTCCGACCGCCCCGCCGCGGCACGAGCCGGCCGCCGCCGGCCCTTCGCTGGCCCGGCTGACCGCCGTGGAGCTGCGCAAGCTCGCCGACACCCGGGCCGGACGCTGGTTGCTGATCACGATCGGCCTGATCGCGGCCGGGATCGTGGTGGTTCAGCTGTTCGTCGTCGACGCGCCGGCGCAGACGTTCACCGCCTTCTTCACGCCGTCGCTGCTGCCGGTCGGGCTGCTGCTGCCGGTGCTCGGCATCCTCTCCATCACCGGCGAGTGGTCGCAGCGCAGCGCGCTCACCACGTTCGCGCTGGTGCCCCGCCGGGAGCGGGTGATCGTCGCCAAACTCGCCGCGGTGGTGCTCGCCGCGCTCGCCTCGGTGGTGGTCAGCCTGGCGGTCGCCGCCGCGGGCACGCTCGCCGCCGCCGCCACCGGCGGGGCCGGCACCTGGACGTTCGACTGGCAACTGCTGCCGCACGCGGCCGTGTTCCAGGTGGCGAACGTGCTGATGGGCGCCGGATTCGGTCTGCTGTTGCTGAACACGCCGCTGGCGATCGTCGCCTACCTGCTGCTGCCCACCGTGTGGAGCCTGCTGTCCGCGATGATCTCCGCGCTGCGTGAGCCGGCCCGCTGGCTGGACACCTCGCTCACCATGGAGCCGCTGCTGGGCGCGGAGGTGACCGGCGGGCAGTGGGGCCGGCTGGCCGTGTCACTCGCCGTCTGGATGCTCGTGCCGCTCGCCGCCGGCCTGGTCCGCACGATGCGCCGGGAGGTGTCCTGACCGTGGCCGCCTGGCAGACCGGCGAGGACGTCGTGGTCGACGGCGGACGCGGCGAGCTGGTGCTGATGTGGGCGGGCTTCCCGCTGTTCGGGGCGGGGCTGGCCGCGCGGCGTTCACCCGGCAGGGCTGGCCGTGGACCGGGCAGGACCCGCACCGGGAGGCGTACCGGCGCTGGGTGGAAGGGCTGCCCGGCCTCCCACCCGGCGCGGACGCCCTGCTGCGTGCCCGGCAGCGGGCGCTCGACGGCGGTCACGACGCCGAGACCCGGGAGCTGCACGGGGAGCTGGCCCGGCTCGGCGTCGTGGTCCGCGACGAGGGCAAACGGCAGTACTGGCGGCTGGCCGGCGGCCCGCCGCCGGGGTGACCGCCGCCCCCGCCTACGGGCTCAGGCGACGATCACCACCACGGCCAGCGCGGCGAAGACGGCGGACAGCGCCGCGCCGGTCCAGCGCCGCCACGGCGGTGCCCCGGCGACGAGCGGCAACCCGCGCCACCGCCGCACGGCGGGCACCACTGCGGCCCCGGCGAGCGCGGCGCCGAGCGGCCAGAGCCAGCCCGGCACCACCGACCAGTCGCCGAGCCGGTGGGCGAGGCCGAGGAAGACCACCGCCCAGGTCGCGTCGGACAGCAGTGTCACCCGGTCCGTTCCGCGCCGCGCGGTGCTCCACAGGGACAGCCCGCCGAGGAACGTGAACGCCAGCGCGAGCGCCGCGCCGATCCATCCGTCCAGGCCGGTCGACTCGTCCGCCGCGTCACTGCGGACGTCGAGCAGCCGCAGGCCGATCGGATCGACGTCGCGTGTGGTGTTGCCGAGCACCACCACGCCCCGGTCGGCGGCCCGGTCGAAGCCGAGGTACGCCCGGAAGCCGCCGGTGCCCCCGTTGTGCCAGACGATCTCCCGGTCGCCGTGTCGGCTGGTGAACCAGCCGTACCCGATCCGGCGGTCGTCCCCGGCGTCGAAGCGGGGCGTGGCGGCGTCGGCGCCGGGGGCGGTGCCGGCGAGCATCGCGGCGGTGAGCCGGGCCAGGTCTTCGGCCGTGGACCACACGCCGACGCCGGCCGGGGCGTATCCCGCGCCCAGCCAGGGATCGGCGCCCCGGCCGGCGTCGGTGGAGCCCTCGGCACGCCCGGGCGGGAGGTCCCCGGCGTCGGTGGCGACCTGGGTGCCGGCCATGCCGAGGGGATCCAGCACGTCCCGCCGGAGCAGTTCCGGATAGTCGGCACCGGCCCGGGCCGCCAGCGCCCGGCCGAGCAGGGCGGCGCCGAAGTTCGAGTAGGACACGGTGCCCCGGTCGTCGGGGTCGGCGCTCCCGGCGGCGGCAACGATCCGCTCCACGTCGTAGCCGGCGTACGCGTTCCCGGCGGTGACCGCCGCCCACCACGTGCTGATCATCGCGCCCGGTGAGTCGAGTGCCAGCCGGGGCAGCCCGGACCGGTGACTGGCCAGCTCGGCGAGTGTGACCTCGCCGGCCGGACCGGTCACCCCGGGCAGGACGGCGGCCAGCCGGTCGTCGGGACCGACCGCGCCGGACGCCGCCTGCCGGGCGAGAAGCATGCCGGTGAGCGGCTTGGCGATCGAGCCGATCTCGAACGGCGTGCCCGGTTCGACGGCCGGCCCGCCCGGAGCCCGATCGCCGAGGCCCGCGACGCGGACCCGGTCGCCCTCGATCACCGCCACCGCGAGCCCGCGCAGGCCCTCGGTGTCGCCGACCGCGGCGCGGACGGTCGCGGCCAGGTCCGGGTCGCCGGTCCGCTCCGGGCCGAGATGCGGGGCCACGGGCATCAGGACCGTCGCCGCGGCCGCCGCGACGAGTCCGGCGGCGGCGAGAACGATCGGGGTACGCATGATCTGCCTTTCGGGTGGACGGCCGGGTCAGCGGCGGGCGGCGGTGAGGATGGCCAGCAGCGGCACCACCCGCTCGGGCGGTATGTCGTAGTGCCCGCGGGCGCCGCTGCGCAGCCAGCCGGCGGCGGCGAGCTGCCGCAGGTGGTGGTGGAGCTGGCCGGTGGTGCCGATCCCGTCGAGGCCGGCCAGGTCGGCGGTGCCGTGCCGCCCGCCGAGGATCTCCCGCAGCAGCCGTAGCCGTACCGGATGCGCCAGCGCCGAGAGCGTGCCGGCCAGTGCCGACCAGTCGTCGTCGAGCAGGTCGTCGACTGTGGCGCCGTACTGCCAGTCGTAGTGCCGGTCCCCGGTGTGGACGGTCCCGGTGTAGAGCAACGCGCCGGTGCCGTCGGCGGGGATGCGCTGCTTCAGGCCGTCGAGCGCCCAGAAGACGTCCTCCGGTGTGACCCCGGTCTCCGGGCGGGCCCCGACCCGCTCGCCGACGAGCCCTGCCACCTGCGCCTCCAGGGCCGCCAGCCGTTCCTCCACGCTTGCCACGACAGCCAGAGTACGCAAGTGCGTACTTACGTACAAACGGACAAACGCGCGGAGCTGCCGATTCCGTGACTTCTGCTGGCGCGTTTCCGGCATCAGAACGAACCGTTCGGGCATGTTCTCCGTACACAGGTGTGGTTCGTGACGTCTACCTCGGAGGCATGGTGTCCGCACTTCGAACTGATCCATTCGCGGGGGCGATTCTCCAGGTCGGCGTACTGGCGGGCCTGGCCGGCACGGTCGGGCTGAGCGCGTACGGCTGGCTTGCCGGTCTGCTCTTCGGGGTGGTGACGGTCGCGGCACTCCGCTACGGGCTGTGCCGCTCGGGCGCGGACCGGCTCGGGCCGGCCGACTGGGTGACGCTCACCCGGGCGACGCTGACCGGTGGGGTGTTCGCGTTGACGGTCGACTCGTTCCGCGAGCCGACCGTGGTGCCGGTGCTGGTCGTGCTGAGTGCCGTGGCACTCTCCCTCGACTGGGTCGACGGGCAGGTGGCCCGGCGTACCGGCACGGCGAGCGCGCTGGGCGCCCGGTTCGACATGGAGGTCGACTCCTTCCTCGTCCTGGTCCTCTGCGGGTACGTCGCCGACCAGGTGGGCGCGTGGGTGCTGGTGATCGGCGCGATGCGGTACGTCTTCGTCGCCGCCGGCTGGGTGCTGCCGTGGATGCGCGGCTCGCTGCCACCGCGCTACTGGCGCAAGGTGGTGGCCGCCACGCAGGGCATCGCGCTGGCGGTGGTGGCGGCGGGTGTCCTGCCCCGCCTGCCGGCCGTCGCGGTGCTCCTCGGCGCGCTCGCGCTGCTGGTCGAGTCGTTCGGCCGTGACGTCGGCTGGCTGTGGCGGCACCGCGCCCGGCCGGCTCCGCGCCCGGTGGCGCTCCCGGCCGCGCCGGTCTCCCCGGCACCGGCACTCCACCGGTCCGAGTGGACGCCGGGCGTGCGGATCACGCGCCAGCCCGCCGAGGCCGGCGGGCGGCGCCGGTGACCGACCTGCCCCGCCGAGCGGACGGCGACGACATCCCGCACGGCACCACGAACAACGGCACGACGACCGACGACATCGTGGCGGCCGGCGGACGGCGGTTCCGGCGGGTGCTCGCCGGGACGCTCACCGTGCTGGCCGCCGCGCTCGTGCTGGTGGCACTGGTCGCGCCGAGCGACGTCAACGAGTTCACCCCCCGCGCGTTCCTGCGCATCCCGGTGGAAGGGCTGATCGCCGTCGCCCTGCTGCTGGTCCTGCCGGCACGTCCGCGCCACGTGGTGGCCACGACCCTCGGCGCGCTGCTCGGTCTGGTCCTCGTCCTCAAGGTCGCCGACCTGGGGTTCTCGCTGGTCCTGGACCGTCCCTTCGACCTGATCGCCGACTGGACGTTCCTCGGCTCGGGCGCGGAGTTCCTGTCCGAGTCGTACGGTCGCGCCGCCGAGGTGGGCGCGGTGGCGCTGGCGGTGGTCGCCGCTCTCGCCGTACCGCTGCTGGTGACGCTGTCGGTGCGGCGGCTGACCCGGGTCGTGGTCGCCCGCCGGGTGGTGACCGCGCGCGCGACCACCGCGTTCGCGGCCGTCTGGGTGGTCTGCGCCGTGCTCGGCGCGCAGATCGTGCCGGGCGTTCCGGTCGCCGCCGGCACGGTGGCGACCGGTCTCTACGACCGGGCCCGGCAGGTACGGGCCGGCCTCAACGACCAGGAGACCCTGAACACGCAGCTCGCCGGCGACCCGTTCCAGAACGCGCCGGGCGAGGAGTTGCTGACCGCGCTGCGCGGCAAGGACGTGCTGTTCACGTTCGTGGAGAGCTACGGACGGGTCGCGCTGGAGGATCCGGACCTCGCGCCGGAGGTGGACGCGGTCCTGGACGAGGGGACCCGGCAGTTGCGGGCGGCCGGCTACGGCAGCCGCAGCGCGTTCCTCACCTCGTCCACCACCGGCGGCGGAAGCTGGCTCGCGCACGCCACGCTGATGAGCGGCGTATGGGCGGACAACCAGTTGCGCTACACCAACCTGGTGCGCAGCGACCGCCTGACCCTCAACGGCGCGTTCAAGCGGGCCGGGTGGCGAACCTCGCTGGTCATGCCGGCGCTCACCCGGGCGTGGCCGGAGGCCGACTTCTTCTCCCCCGACCAGGTGTACGGCGCGAAGGAACTCGGCTACCGGGGACCGCTGTTCAGCTTCTCCTCCCCGCCGGACCAGTACACGCTGTCGGCGTTCCAGCGTCTCGAACGCGGACCCGGTCACGCCCCGGTGATGGCCGAGATCCCGCTGCTGTCCAGCCACCTGCCGTGGACGCCGGTACCACCGCTGGTCGACTGGGACGACATCGGTGACGGCTCGGTGTACCAGGGGACGGCGCGCGCCGACCGCGCGGCGGAGGGCACCCGGGAGGCGTACCGGCGGGCGGTCGTCTACTCGCTGCGCACGCTCATCTCCTACGTGCAGCGGTACGGCGACGAGAACCTGGTGCTCGTCTTCCTCGGCGACCACCAGCCGGCCCGCGCGATCACCGGTGAGGGCGCCGGCAGGGACGTGCCGATCACCGTCGTCGCGAAGGACCCGGCGGTGCTCGACCGCATCGCCGGATGGGGCTGGCAGGACGGCCTCAACCCCGACCCGCAGGCCCCGGTCTGGCCGATGGAGTCGTTCCGCGACCGGTTCCTGAACGCGTTCGGGCCGAAGTCCACCACTCACAGTTAGGGATGTCGTGACGATGCTCGCTCGGGCCTGGGGGATCACCCGTTCCCTGGCCGTCTACCACGGTCAGCCGGCCAAGCATCGGCGTGCCCGGCAGCTCTACGGGCAGTTCCTCTCCCCCGGCGACCTCGGCTTCGACATCGGCGCCCACGTCGGCGGCCGGGTGCGTACCTGGCGGCGGCTGGGCGCGCGCGTGGTAGCGGTGGAGCCGCAGCCGGACTGCCTGCGGGTGCTGCGCCTGGGCTTCGGGCGGGACGCCGACGTGATGATCGAGCCGACTGCCGTCGGGGCGCGGTCCGGGAGCGCCCGGCTGGAACTGTCGAGCGCGACGCCGACGGTCTCCACCATGTCGTCCTCGTGGATCGAGTCGGTCACCGCCGATCCGAGCTTCGCGGGCGTCCGGTGGGACCGGTCGGTCGAGGTGCCGGTGGTGACGCTGGACGACCTGATCGCGCGGCACGGCGTACCGGCGTTCTGCAAGGTCGACGTCGAGGGCTTCGAGGTCGACGTGCTGGCCGGGCTCAGCCGTCCGGTGCGCGGGCTGTCCTTCGAGTACCTGCCGCCCGCGCACGACGCCGCGCTGGCCGCACTGGACCTGGTCGAACGGCTCGGCGCGACGGCGGGCGGCTACCGCTACAACTACTCGCCGGTGGAGACCATGCGGTTCGCGAGTGACAGGTGGCTGGACGCGGCCGAGCTGGTGCGCCTGCTGGAGACGTACCGCCCGGCCGGTCGTTCCGGCGACGTCTACGCCCGGCTGGCAGCCTCCTGAGCGACGCCGCGCCGCCGGTCACCGCACCCGGCCGGCACGAGCATCTGCTGACCGTGTGCCGGCAGCACGGTTTCGCCCCGGCCCGGGTCCGCCCCGCGCGCGACCCGGAGTTCCTGTTCGGTCTGCTCCTGGCCGGAGGCGCGGTCGCCGGCGCGCCCGACGAACAGGGCGGGCCGGCACTCCTCGCCCCGGCGGCCCGGCCGTGGCCGGTGCGGTTCGGAGCCGGCCGGGACGAAAAGTTGGCCCGGTGACCTCCCGCAGTTCACCGAATTCCGGCTAGCATCGCTGATCATGAATATGAAGCACGTCACCCGCTCGCGACCCGGGCGGTTGATCGCGGCGGTCGCGCTCGCCGTCGCGGTCGGGATCCCGCTCGGCGTGACCGGCGCCGCGTCGGCCGCGACCACACTGACCGTGGCGCAGGCGCTCGCCGCCCAGGACGGCCGGACGGCCACCGTCACCGGCTACGTCATCGGCCAGCCCACCGCCACCACCACGGTGCTCACCTCCGGCTTCACCGCCGACACCGCGATCGCCATCGCCGACCAGGCCGGCGAGACCGGCACCGCCCGGATGCTGTACGTGCAGGTGACGGCCGCCTGGCGGAGCACCTTCGGGCTGCTCACCAACCCGTCGCTGCGCGGGCGGCAGGTCACCGCGACCGGCACGCTCACCGCGTACTTCAGCCACGGCGGGCTGAAGAACCCCACCGCGATGAGCCTCGGCGGCGGCGCCACGCCGAGCCCCACGCCGACCCCGAGCCCGTCCGGCACCGCCGTGCCGGACGCGTACTACGCGGCCGCTGCCGGCCGGACCGGGCCGGCGCTGCGCACCGCGCTGCACGGCATCATCAAGGTGCAGACGAAACTCAGCTACGACCAGGTGTGGGACGCGCTCAAGGACACCGACCAGGATCCGGCCAACCCGGCCAACGTGATCCTGCTCTACAGCGGACGCTCGCAGAGCAAGACCAGCAACGGTGGCGGCGTGAACGACTGGAACCGCGAGCACGTCTGGGCCAAGTCGCACGGCGACTTCGGCACCGCCACCGGCCCCGGCACCGACGTGCACCACCTGCGGCCGGAGGACGTGTCGGTCAACTCGTCGCGCGGCAACAAGGACTTCGACGCGGGCGGCGGCGCGGTGGCCGAGGCACCCGGCTGCTACACCGACGCCGACTCGTTCGAGCCGCGCGACGCGGTGAAGGGCGACGTGGCCCGCATGATTTTCTACATGGCGATCCGGTACGAGGGCGGCGACGGCTGGCCGGACCTGGAACTGAACGACTCGGTCTCCAACGGCTCCGCGCCCCGGCTCGGGCGGCTGTCGAAGCTGCTGGCCTGGAACGACCAGGACCCGCCGGACGCCTTCGAGAAGCGCCGCAACCAGCGCATCTACGAGCGCTGGCAGGGCAACCGGAACCCGTTCGTCGACCACCCCGAGTGGGCGCGCTCGATCTGGAGTTGACGCTCGTCCCCGATGTGAGGAAGCGTGGCGAGCGGGTAGAGACACCCGGTTGGTAGGGCCGGGGGCAGTCGGCACGGACGCGCCCCCGGCACCGCACGATCGGAGATGAGGCTCTCATGGCCCAGAACGGCATTCCGGACATCGCACTCAACGACGGCAACACCATCCCGCAGCTCGGCTTCGGTGTCTTCCAGATCGAGCCGAAGGACACCGCCCGGGCGGTCGGCACCGCGCTGGAGGTCGGCTACCGGCACATCGACACCGCCCAGATGTACGGCAACGAGGCCGAGGTGGGTCAGGCGCTGCGCGCCTCCGGGCTGGACCGCGGCGAGGTCTTCGTCACCAGCAAGCTGAACAACGGTTTCCACCGCCCGGACGACGCACGCAAGGCGTTCGAGCAGTCGCTGCGGGAACTGAAGTTCGACTACCTCGACCTGTTCCTGATCCACTGGCCGCTGCCCACCCGCTACGACGGCGACTTCGTCTCCACCTGGAAGATCCTGGAGGAGCTGCGTGACGCGGGCACGGTCCGGTCGATCGGCGTGTCCAACTTCCAGGTCGCGCACCTGGAGCGGCTGGCCGCCGAGGCGGACGTGGTGCCGGCGGTCAACCAGATCGAGGCGCACCCCTACCTCGGCAACGAGGAGGTGCGGGCGTACGACAAGGCGCACGGCATCGTCACCGAGGCGTGGTCGCCGATCGCGCAGGGCAAGGTGCTCGACGATCCGACCGTCGTCGACGTGGCCGAACAGGTCGGCCGGACCCCGGCCCAGGTGGTGCTGCGCTGGCACGTGCAGCGCGGCGACATCGTCTTCCCGAAGTCGACCACGCCGAAGCGGATCGAGGAGAACTTCGCGATCTTCGACTTCACACTCGACGACACCACGATGGAGCGGCTCACCTCACTGGACCGGGGTGAGGCCGGACGGACGGGCCCGCACCCGGACGAGTTCGACTACATCCCGAGCTGAGCGCCTCATCCGTCGGCGGGGCCCCGGGAGACCGGGGCCCCGCTCTCTGTTGACTTCGCGCGCACTCGAAGGGGCAGGGTGAGCGGCAAAGCCCGACACGGAGGAAGACATGCGATACCGCACCATCGGCACGGACCCGGCCACCCGGCGCGAGGTCAGCGTGCTCAGCCTCGGCGCGATGCTGTTCGGCACCGCCACCGACGAGGCCACCTCGTTCGCCATCCTCGACCGGTACGTCGAGGCGGGCGGCACCTTCATCGACACCTCGGACAACTATGCCTTCTGGCACAACGGGGGCCAGGGTGGCGAGAGCGAGGAGCTGCTCGGCCGCTGGCGGCGCAGCCGCGGGATCGGCGGCGAGGTGGTCATCGCAACGAAGCTCGGTGCCCGTCCGCTCGCGCCCGGCACCAGCTACGTCGACAACCCGGAAGGGCTGTCGGCGAAGGTGATCCGCGAGTCCGCCGAGCGCAGCCGGGAGCGCCTCGGGGTCGAGCGGATCGACCTGCTCTACGCCCACATCGAGGACCGGACGATCCCGATGCGGGAGACCGTGGAGGGCTTCGCCGAGCTGGTCGCCGAGGGCACGGTCGGGTTGCTGGGCGCCAGCAACCACCGCGCCTGGCGGGTCGAGCGGGCCCGCGCGCTCGCTGCCGGGGCCGGCCTGCCCGGGTACGAGGTGCTCCAGTACCACCGCAGCTACCTGCCCCGGCGCCTGGACGTGCCGAGTGAGCTGGACCCGGACGGCGACGTCGGCTGGGTCGGCCCCGACCTGCTCAGCTACCTGCGCACGGAGCCGCAGCTCACGCTGGTCGCGTACTCGCCGCTGCTGAAGGGCGCGTACGTCCGGCCGGAGCGGCTCGGCGAGGCGTACGTGCTGCCCGCCACTCCGGCCCGGCTGGCGGCGTTGCGGGCGGTGGCCGCCGAGACCGGCGCCACCGTGAACCAGGTGGTGCTGGCCTGGCTGATGGGCGGGGAGCAGCCGTCCATCCCACTCGTCGGCTTCTCCTCGGTGGCGCAACTGGAGGAGAGCCTGGCCGCCGTCGACCTGGAGCTGACCGCCGAGCAGCGGACCCGGCTGGACTCGGCACGCTGACCGGTGCCGGGCCGGGTGGCCGACACGCCACCCGGCCCGTGCAGGTCGACGGAATCGCCACCGCCAGATCGGATCTGGCGGGCCGTCTGGCGCCTTCGGGGTGAGGCCGGCACACCACCACAGCTTGCCGGCCTCGTTGAAACAGGCGATCGGTCTGGCGGCACGCCGCCTGTCGAGGACATCGACGACGAGAGGTAGCGATTCATGAGCAACCGGAACACCGGCCTGGCCGTCGAGGCCGAGGGCCTGGTCCGGTCCTTCGGTTCGACCCGGGCACTCGACGGGCTGGACCTGCGGGTTCCCGCCGGCACCGTGTACGGCGTACTGGGCCCGAACGGCGCCGGGAAGACCACCGCCGTACGGGTGCTGGCGACGCTGTTGCGCCCGGACGGCGGCACGGCCCGGGTCTTCGGGCACGACGTGGTGCGTGACGCCGACGCGGTGCGCTCCCGGGTGAGCCTGACCGGCCAGTACGCCTCGCTGGACGAGGACCTGACCGGGGCGGAGAACCTGGTCCTGCTGGGCCGGCTGCTCGGGCTGGGCCGGGTAGCCGCCCGGGACCGGGCCGAGCAGCTGCTCGCCGCGTTCGGGCTGACCGAGGCGGCGGGACGGCAGGTGAAGAAGTACTCCGGCGGGATGCGGCGGCGCATCGACATCGCGGCGAGCATCCTCAACACCCCGGACCTGTTGTTCCTCGACGAGCCGACCACCGGGCTGGACCCGCGCAGCCGCAACCAGGTGTGGGCGATCGTGCGGGCGGTGGTGGCGTACGGCACGACGGTGCTGCTGACCACGCAGTACCTGGACGAGGCGGACCAGCTCGCCGGCCGGATCGCTGTGGTCGACCACGGCCGGGTGATCGCGGAGGGCACCCCGGGCGAGTTGAAGGCGTCGATCGGCGCGGGCAGCGTCCACATCCGGCTGCGCGATCCGGAGCAGCGGCCGCAGGCCGAGCAGGTGCTGCGGGCGTCGCTGGGCGTACCGGTGCAGCTCGCCGCGGACCCGGCGGCACTGACCGCGCGCGTCGGCGAGCACGGCACCGACCTGGAGGCCGGTACGCAGGCGGCGCGGGCGCTCGGCGAGCTGGCCGCCGCCGGCATCGTGGTGGACGACTTCTCCCTCGGCCAGCCCAGCCTGGACGAGGTCTTCCTGGCCCTGACCGACCACCCGGCCGTCCCGGCGGACGAGCGGGACGACGAACTGGAGGCGGCGCGATGAGCGACACCGCGATCACCACCGGGCGGGCGCCGTCCGTCTACATGCCGTCCGCCGAGGCGCTGGCCACTGTGCTCGCCCCGGCGGAGCGGCCGACCCGGCCCAGCGCGCTGTCGGCGTCGCTGACGTTCGGCTGGCGTGCGCTGCTGAAGATCAAGCACGTGCCGGAGCAGCTGTTCGATGTGACCGCGTTCCCGATCATCATGGTGCTGATGTTCACGTACCTGTTCGGTGGCGCGCTCGCCGACAGCCCGCGTGCGTACCTCCAGTTCTTCCTGCCCGGCATCATGGTCACGAGCGTCGTGATGATCACCATGTACACCGGGGTCGGGCTGAACAGCGACATCGAGAAGGGCGTCTTCGACCGGATCCGCACGCTGCCGGTCTGGCGGCCGGCGGCGCTCGTCGGGATGATCTTCGGTGACGTGCTGCGCTACGTCCTGGCCGCCGTGGTCATCCTCACCGTGGGTGTGGTGCTCGGCTTCCGTCCCGACGGTGGGCTGTTCGGGGTGCTGGCCGGGATCGGCCTGCTGGTGGTCTTCTCGTTCGCGTTCTCCTGGGTGTGGACGTTCTTCGGTCTGGTGTTGCGCAGTGAGAAGTCGGTGATGGGGACCAGCATGATGGTGCTGTTCCCGCTGACGTTCCTGAGCAACGTGTTCGTCGACCCGTCCACCATGCCCGGCTGGCTGCAGGCGTTCGTCAAGGTCAACCCGATCACCCAGCTCGTCACCTCGGTCCGCGCGGCGATGGCCGGCTCGATGGACGGCCCGAGCACCATGTGGATGCTGCTCTGGAGCGCCCTCTTCGTGGTCGTGTTCGGCACGCTGACCATGTACCGCTACAACCGGCGCTGACGTGACACGGTGGCGGGGCCGCGCGGCCCCGCCACCTCGCCGGTCAGAGCCGCCAGGGCACCGGCTCGGCCGGCCGGTAGCGGCAGGCGCCGCCGGTGGTGACCGACTCGCGCAGGTGGGCGGCGAGCGCCGGATGCCGCTCGTCGATGCGGCGCAGGGTGTCGCGGATCCGCCCGGTCACCGCCTTGCGTGCCCGTTCCGCCTGGTCGCCGAGACGCCGGCTGCGCCCGGCCAGGCCGGCGGCGGCCCGCAACTGGTCGAGCAGCGCCGCGCGCTCGGCGTCCAGCTCCGCCAGCCGCCGCCCGTCGTCACGCACCGCGGCCCGGTCGATCTCGTCGTCGAGCCGCCGCAGGCGCCGACGGTAGCGGGCCTTCGCCTCGTCGTCGAGCACCGGATCGGCGCCGAGGCGGCGCGCGGCGACGAGTTCCGGGCCGGCCGCCGGGTCGAGCAGCTCGACGGCGGGCACGTCCGTGCCAGGCTGGCTCAGCAGCAGCCGCAGGTCGTGCAGCCCTTTGGCGTCGGGCAGGTGCACCACGACGCCGTCGTACGCGAGGCGCCACACCGGCCCGTCCCGCCGGAACTCCGGCCGGACCACGTCCGCACCTGCCACGCCGGGGTCCGGCGGCCGCGCGTTCCCGTGGACCACACCCGCGCGGGACAGACCCGACGCGGCGCGGCGGCCCGCCGGCGACGACGCGGTGACCAGAGCCGGAGCGCCCGCGCCGAGCCGGACCGCCACCGGCGCGACCAGGGCGGACGCCGCCGCCGGGGCGGGATCCGTCGCGGCCAGCCGGTCCACCACCTGAAGCATGCCCAGCGTCCGCGCCTCGACCACCGTCTCGGCCCGCAGCCGCCACGCCTCGGCCGCGTCGCCCGGCCCGTCGCGTCCGGCGAGCGCGCCCACCAGCCCGGCCCGTGCCAGCACCGACCAGGGCCGGGCGCCCAGGCGGTCCGCGGCCTCCCGGGCCGCCGTGTAACAGTCGATCGCGTCGTCCCACCGGCCCTCGGCCGCCTCCACCACGGCCAGCCACAGGTCGACCGGGCCGCCGATGTCGCAGCCGAACAACGCCGCCGTCCACTGCCCGCGGTGCGGGGTCAGGTCGGCCCGCACCGCCGCGCACCGCGCCGGGTCGCCGTCCACCGCCGCCGCCTGCGCCCGCAGGCGCAGCCACAACGGCGACACCGACCGGGGGTACGCGGTGCCCGCGGCCTCGATCGCGGCGGTGAGCCGCAGCACCGTGGCCGCGTCGCCGCGCTCGGCCGCGGTGATCGCCCGGAGCAGCTCAGCCTGCGGGTGCCCGGTGCCCACCCGGTCGAGCACCGCCTCGGCCTCGGCGAGACGGCCGTACAGCAGCAGAATCGACCAGCGCAGGTGGTGCGTCATGAACGCGTGGTCGGAGTGCCCCGGCTCGCGGTAGCTCTCCGCCTCGGCGAAGCCCGCCTCGGCGGCGGCGAGGTCGCCCTGGAAGGCGGCGATGATGGCGGTGTCCGCGATCGCCGCCACCCGCTGCCGGGCCACGTCGCCGCGTTGCGCGCCGGTCACGAACGCGGCCAGCTCGTGCCGGTAGCCCGGATCGCCCAGCTCCAGCAACGCGACCCAGCGCAGCGCCGTGGCCCACAGCTCGGTCTCCCGGTCGCCGCCGCGGCGGGCCACCTCGCGGATCTCGGCGGTGACCACGGCCCGCTCCTGCGCGGTGCCGAGCCCCCAGGTGGTGTCGTGGCGGGCCCACAGGCTGAAGGTGAGCGCCTCGTCGTCGCGGCCGTGCCGGGCGAGCGTCTCGGTCGCCGTGATCAGGTCGGTGACCAGCGCGCGTACCGGCCGCTCCGGGTCCGGTTCCGCGATCAACCGCCGGTACGCCTCGCGGACCAGCTCGGTGGCGTCGAGCCGGCGGCGGGTGGCGGAGTGCTGCCGGTGCGCGATCAGCGCCACCCGGGTCAGCGCGCCGGGATCGGGCAGCTCCCGGGCCAGCGCGGCGGCCTCGGCCAGCAGCCGCTCGACCTCGGCGGGCGGGCCGGCGTGGTGCAGCAGCCCGGCCAGTTCCAGCAGCACCCGGACCCGCCGGCCGGGCTGGCCGGTCAGTTCCAGCGCGCGCCGGTAGTGGCGTACCGACTCGTCCACGGCGATCCGGCCCCCGGCGTCGCGGGCGGCGGCCAGCAGCAGGTCACCGGCGCGTTCCGGCTCCAGCTCGGCGCCGGCCAGCCAGGCGTGCCGGGCCAGGTGGGCCGGGCTGAGCGCGCCGGCGAGCGAGTCCGACCGGTCGACGGCCCGGACCACAGCCGCGTGCCGGGCCCGCCGTTCGTCCTCGGCGAGCCCGTCGTAGAGCGTCTCGCGGACCAGGTCGTGCACGAAGACGAAGCGACCGCCGTCGCGGGGCAGCACCAGCCGGGCCGCGGCGGCGCGGCCGAGCAGCCGGTCGACCTGCGCGACCGGAGCGGGTACGCAGGCGGCGAGCGTCCCTGCGTCGAACTCGCGGCCGAGCACCGCGGCCACCGTGAGCGCCTCGACCACTCCGGCGGGCAGTTGGTCGAGCCGGCGGCGCACCACCTCCCGTACGCCGGGAGCGACGGTGTCGGTGAGGCCGTGGGTGTGCCACAGCCGGGCGGTCTGCTCCACGAAGAACGGGTTCCCGCCGGTGCGCCGGTGCACCTCGTCGACCAGGCTCGCGGCGGGCTCCCGGCCGGCGGTACGGGCCATCAGTGCGGCCACCTCGGCGCGATCGAGCCCGGCGAGCGTGACGGTGGTGGCCTTGGCGGTGAGCGGCAGCAGCCACGGCCGTAGCGGGTGCTCGACGGATTCGACTTCGGCGTCCCGGTAGGTGCCGATCAGCAGCAGCCGCTCGAACCACGCGTGCTGGGTGACGAACTGGAGCAGCCGCAGCGACGCCGGGTCGGCCCAGTGCAGGTCGTCGAGGACCACGGTGACCGGCCGGTGCTGGGCGACGGCGACCAGGGCGGCGGTCACCGCGTCGTGCCTGTCGAACTCGGCCCGCCCGGCGTCACCCGGCTCGGCCGCGTCATCCGGCTCGATCGTGCCGCCCGCCGGGTGCTCGCCCAGCAGCGCGGCCAGGCCGGCACCGGCCGCTTCCCGCACCCCCGGCGGGTCGTCGGCGGACCGGGCCAGCCGCCGCAACACCTGCACCCAGGGCCAGTAGTCGGGGGCGGTGTCGGAGTCCCAGCAGGCGGCGCCGAGCACCAGTGCTCCGCCGCGGCGGGCCTCGTCGGCGGCGGCCGAGACCAGCGTGGTCTTGCCGATACCCGGCTCGCCGGTGACCAGGACGAGACCGCCGTGGCTGTCGACCAGCCGGGCCACCTCGGCGCGCAGCAGCGCGGCGGGATGCTCCCGCCCGATGATGTGTTCGCCGAACCGCGGCTCCATGACCTCACGACGCTAGTCGAAGGGTCCGACAAACAGGGGGGCGTTCAGAGTCGCGCGTCGGTGACGACGTGCGCGCACGCCGGGCAGGCGGCCGGCCCCTGCTCGGCGAACCATCGGCAGGTACGCCGGATCGCGCACTTCGGCAGCGTCTCCTCGGCGGGCGCTGCGGTCTCGGCGTACGAGGCGGCCATCCGGGCGCCCAGCCCGCAGTGCGATCCGGTCCAGAAGCCGCAGGACGAGGTGACGCACGGGCCGGCGAGCCGGGCGCGCGACTCGATCGGCCCGTCGGAGCCGCCGAGCCCGGCGAGCGCCACCTCGGCCGGTACGGCAGGGGTCACGTAGGCCACCCGGCCCGCCGGAGTGATCATGCCGAGGAACACAGTGGCGTTCGACGCCGGGGTGCTCGGGCACATCCGCTCCGGCGTGCCGGCCGGCCGGGTGGTGTCGGTCACCGCTGGATCCAGAACCCGATGTCGTTGATCTTCTGGCCGAGGTCCTGGGCGAACGGGCCGTCGATGACCCAGAGGCCGTACCACTCGGGGCGCAGCTTGATGTTGCCGTGGCCGACGGTCAGCGGGTTGGTCAGCTTGGCGTCGGCGGTACGCAGCGCGGCCAGGCCGGCCTTCTGGATCTCCGCGGCGATCAGGGTCTGCTGCTCGGGGCTCAGGTCGACGCCGTCGACCACGAAGCGGAACTCGTTGCGGGCCATGTGCTTCCTCCGGTCACTCGTACGATTCGGTGCCCAGCCCGCGACGCAGGCTGGTGCGGGTGAAGGCCGCCCAGCCGGCGTGCGAGGCGGCGTCGGTGCGGTGCCCGGCGCGGGCGAGCACCCGGGCGGCGTGTTCCGCCCAGCGGCCGGCGGTCGCCGCCGCGTCGCCCCACAGTTCGCGGCAGGCCGCGACCGCGAAGGCGACCTGTTCGGCCGCGCCGGTGAACCCGGCGGGTCCGTCGGCGACCCGGATCGTGCCGTCCGGGCGGACCCGCACGCTCGGGAAGTGGTGGTGCAGGCTGGCCAGCGTGGCCAGGTGGGTGGCGTCCCGCCGGCCGGCGGCGAAGCCGGCGTGCAGCTCGTCGTCGCGGCGGTGCCGGATGGCGTGCAGGACCAGCGCGTCGCCGGCCGCCTCGATCCGGGCGACGACCTGCACCGGCACGCTCCAGGCCGACGGCGAGTTCGCCGACCAGAACGCCAGCCAGGCGGCGAGCCGGGCGTGGAAGTCGCCCTGGACGGCGATCGGGAGCGCGGACCCGTCGGGCGCGCGCAGCGCGGCGGCGGCGATGCGGTCCCGGGTGACGAGCGGGGTCGCGGGGCGGCTCGGAGCGGCCGCCGCGGCACCGGTGGTGGAGGCGACGGCCAGGCCGGTCACGGTGACCGCCGAGGCCGCCGCCGCGCCGGCGAGCAGTCGCCGACGGTCGAGCGGTTGTCCGTTGTCGTTCATCGTCGGCCCTTCGTCGACGGCAGTGGCCCGACGGTATCGACCGGATGCGATCAGAAAAACACTCTGTGTGACGGGAGGCCGACAGGAAAGCCGGGGATACCCGGCGGCGTGAACGACGGTTCCTGTGCCCGGTTCACGCAACACCCGGGGTGGACGGTCAGCCCCGGAGCAACCCGGCCACGGCCCGTTGCGCGTGCACGACAGTCGCCGCGGGCAGGTCGAGCGACCAGAGCGCGGCGGCCAGGTAGTCCAGGACGCGCCAGCACTGCTCCCCGGTCAGCGGCGACCGCAGTGGTCCACCGAGGACCGGCCCGGCGTCCCCTGGCCCGTCGTCCGGGCCCTGCCGCATCCCGCGCAGCGCCGCGTCCAGCCGGGCGGCGAGCAGCGCGGCGAGCCACCGGCGGTCCACCCCGATCAGGTACGGCGCCAGCTCCGCGTCGGCCGCGATCAGCCGCAACCAGCGGTGCACAGCCGCGCGCACGGCGACCGGGCCGAGCCGGTCGGCAGGCTCGCGGGGACAGGTCACCAGCTCCGTGGTCCGCACGACCAGGGGTACGGATGATCGAGCCCGGTCAGTTCACCGCACGGTTGACTGCTACACCATCAACATGGCCCGGTGCGGGTCCAGACGCACGAGATCGGCCACCTCCTCGAGGTCTTCACCGGCAGCTGGCCGGCCGCCTCGGTGGTGGGCCGAGCGCTGACGACGCCGTGACGACGGGGTCGGCGGATCACCGCCGGCCCCGTCCGCGCGCCCGGCCCCTCCCCGCCGCACCGGCCGCCGCCTTGCCGGGCTTCCCGGCCGCAGCCTTGTCCGGCCGCCCCGTCGCCGGCCTGCCGGACTTCCCGGCTCCCGTCCTGTCCGGCCTCCCGCCGCCCGCCCGGTCCGCGCCCCGGCCGGACGCCGCGTCGTCGGCGAGATCCGCCGCGCGGCCGCTCAGCTCCTCGACCCGCTCCCGGAGCCGGCGCAGCGCCCCGGCGTCGCCGTCCACCTCGGACACCTCGTTGAGCAGACCGACGTAGTCGGCGGCCAGCCGCCGGTACGCCGGTGCGACCGGCCCGGCGCGCCCGTCCAGGTCGATGATCTGCTGGGCGAGGACAGCTGTGGCGGCACCGAGCGCGGCCCGCTCGTCGGCGCGCGCGTCCCGCCCGGCCCGCCGCGCGTCGGCCAGCCGACCGGCCCGCCGCCCACCGAACCAGAGCACCGCCGCGCCGGCCACGACCCCGGCCACCGCGCCGCCGGCCAGCAGATAGCGGGGCAACGACGGGCTGATGGTACGAGCCCCGTCCGGCACCAGACCGGCCCGCACCAGCCGGTCGTAGTTGAGCACGATCACCTTCAGCGCCTCGACCGGCCGGTCCACGAACGCGTCGGCGCCCCGGCCGATCGTGGTCTCGACGACCACGGCCCGGCCGAGGTCACGCGGGCCGTCGCCGCCCAGGCGGGAGCAGCCGTACGTGTCCCAGTCCTCGCCGTCGCGGCTCATCGCCAGCACCAGCGTGCCCTGGGTGGCGCGCTCGGTGTCGTCGCACGCCTCCCGCAGGTCGGCGCCCGGCTCCATGATCAGCACCACGAGTCGCCGGTTGCCGACGACCCGCTCGGCGGCGGTCCGGTCCAGGTCCACGCCGGGCGCCGCGTAGACCGAGGAGCCGCGTACCTGCCGGGCCACCGGCCCGTCCAGGACGCCGCCGGTCCACAGCGCCCAGCCGGCCAGCGCCAGGCAGGCGAGCACCGCCCGGCCGAACGCGGTGCCGACCAGGCGGCCGAACAGCCGGCCCGGGCCGGTCGCCGCCACGCCACGACGGGCCGCCGCCCGATCGGGACGGGTCGCGACGCGGCTCACGACAGCCTCGCCCGCAGGTAGACGTCCGGCCGGTAGCCGGGCATCCGCACGTCCCGGGCCACGTCGTCCAGCTCGGCCGCCGCGTCGGCCAGCAGTTCGCGTACGTGCCGGTCCGGCAGCCCGTCGTCGAAGGCGTCCCGGGCCGCCCGCAACCGGCCCACACCCCGGACCAGCGCCGGGTCACTGCGCGCGTCGGTGAGCAGCGACAACTCCACCGCCAGCGCGGAGAGCCCGGCCAGCCGGGCCGGCGTGCCACCCGGACCGACGTCGGCCGGACGGCGGCCGGACCCCCGCACGGTACGGATCGACAGCACCACGAAACCCGCCACGCACCCGGCGAAGATCCAGGGCAGCGCCGGCAACGCCACCCGCAGCGGGTCGAACGGCCGGTACGGCAGCGGGCGGTCGAACAGCCCCGCGTACCGCACGTCGGTGACCTGGGCCAGATACGCGCCGAGCACGTTCTGCTGGGGATAGGCGTAACGGCCGAGCCGCCCGCCGAACTGGGCGTAGAAGCTCGCGGCGGCGACCTCGGCGAACGACGCCGCGCCCGGACCGTGGTACTCGATCCAGTCGCCGTACATCACCACCAGCGGCTGATCCGGGGCGAGCCGGTGCAGCGCCGGCCCGTACGCGGGCAGCGGCTCCCCGTACGGCTGGACGGGCAGCACCACGAACCAGGCGCCGTCCGGGAACGCGGCGACCGCCGCCTTCTCCGGCAGCCGGGGCAGCGTGGCGCCGGTGCCCACGTACCGGCCGGTGGCGCGCAGCGCGGTGACCACCGGGGCCAGCTCCGGGCCGGTCGGTTCCCGCCACCGCAGGTCGTCGCCGTCCGGCGGGACCGGCTGGTCGTGCAGCGTCGCCAGCAGCGTGAGCAGCGGGCCGGTCACGTCGGCGGTGGCGAACCGGGCCCGCCAGCCCGGCAGGTCGTCCGGGGAGGCCCCGTACGGGCCACCGCTGACCTCGGTGCCGACGATCCGGATCTCGGCGCTCTCCACGTCCCTCACCCGCCGGCGTTCGGCCTCGTCCAGACCGGGCGGGGCGACCAGGATGCGGGTAGCCCGGTCACCGATGGCGGCCCGGACCCGTCGCTCGTCCCAGCGCGCGACAGCGCCCGGCAGCCGGACCACCGGATCGGCCGCGACCAGCGCGGTCATCTCCTCGACCGAGGGCACGCTCGCGTCGCTCAACTCCCCGGCCGAGCCCTCCGGCAGCGCGGCGGTCGACGGGGAACGCCCGTAGCTGACCTCCACGCTCTGCCGCTGCGCCACCAGGAACACCACGAGCACCGCCGCCGCGGCGGCCAGCAGCGACCAGCGCAGCAGCTCCCGGCGTACCCTCGTCATCGCCCGGCCCGCCACAGCCCGTCGGCGCGGCGGGCGTGCTCAGCCGCCGCGCGGGCCGCGTCGGCGCCGCCGCCCGCGGCGGCGAGCAGCTCGGCGCGGGCCAGCAGACGCTCGGCCTCCGGCACCGCCGCCGGGGACGCGTCCCGGCTGACCGTGGCGTCGTGGATCGCCGCCCGCGCCGACGACCAGGCGACCCGCCGGCCCTCGGCCCGGGCACGGCGCCGGGGCAACGACACGGCGAGGAAGCCGGCGGCCACCGCCACCGCACCCCCGCCCAGCCACTGCAGCACGCTCGCGGTCATGATCTCTGTCTAACGCACCGCCGCCAGCCCCGCGCACCGAGGGCGGCGGCGTACCACCGGCCCGCACCTACGACGACGAGTAGCCCTCGTTGAAGCCCTCCATGAACCCGCCCGCGAACCCGGAGACGACACATCCGGCGCAGCACAGGATCACCAGCAGCGCCGGCACCATGACCCACAGGACGATCGCCCACCTGCCCGTCCCCTCGCTCGGCTGCTCCACGAACGCCGGCGGCGGATAGTACGGCTGCTGCGGGTACGGCTGGTGCTGGTACGGCTGCTGCGGGTACGGATCCTGCTGATAGGGATCGTGAGGGTGCATCCGGCCATCGTGCCCACCGGCCGGGACCGCCGGAAGATCCGAACGGTCCGCCGACCATGCCGCCACGGCCCTCTCGTCACGCCCGGTGGGCATCGAGGTGGGTCAGCACCGTCTGGTTGGCCTCCCAGCCGTCCGGGAACTTCACCGGCACGTCCAGGTGCACCCGCTCGGTCGACGGATAGGCGTCGAGCAGCTCACCGATCCCGGCCCGCGCCACCACCACGCAGGCGTGCCGGTGCCGCGAAGCCAGCACGCACAGCCGTCCCGACTCCAGGTGGAACGCGGTGGCGTCACGTCGCCCGGAGAGCGGGTGCAGCACGATCGTCACGTCGTACTCCCGGCCCTGGAGCCGGTTGGCGGTGTCCACCGTGATGCCCGCCCCGGCCGCGCCCAGCCGGGACCGGATGGCCGCGACCTGGTCGCGGTGCGCGGCCCCGACGGCGATCCGCTCCGCGGTGACCGGCGCACCGCCGGGCGCGGCCTCGCTCACCGCGACCGCGCCGCGCCGCAGCACCCGCAGCGCCAGCTCCGCGCAGGCCGTGGCCGCTTCTCCATCGGTACGCACGGTGTGCCGGGCGGGCAGCTCGTGCAACGCCCAGCCGGTGGCGGCGGCCAGTTCGACCGAGGCGTCGTAGGCGTCACCCACGCCGGGCTCGGTGAACGTCAGCGCCCGGTCCGCCGGCCCGGTACCGGCGCGGAACCCGGTGAACGGGTAGAACGCGGCGGACACCACCGGGGCGGCCGAGTCGGGCAGCCGCCACGACACCGGCAGCCGGTGCACCGGCAGCTCCGGGTTGTGCCGCAGCAGCGTGGCCACCGCCGACTGCATCGGATCCCAGGTCAGCCCGGTCCAGCGGAACGTCTCCACGGTGCTGAACGGATCGAGCTGACCGGGGTCTCCGACGAACAGGGCCCGCTCGAACCGTGCCGCCACGCGCAGCAGCGCATCGGCGCGCATCTGGTACGCCTCGTCCACGATCGCCCACGGCCAGCTCCCCTCGGTGACAGTGGCCCACTTGGCCGCCGTACCGATGGTGACCGCCGGGCCACCCAGGTCGGCGACCTTCGCCGCGACCCGGACCGCCGGGTGGCCGGTGACCCGCTCGGTGGGTCGGTAGTCGGTGGCGGAGAGCCGCCCGACGCGCAACTCCGGCGCCCTGCGGCCGAGCCGGTCGATGAGGTCGTCCACCTGCTCGTTGGTCTGCGCCACGATCATCAGCGGGTCACCGGTCGCGGCGGTCTCGACCGCGGCACGGACGACGAGGGTCGACTTCCCGGCGCCGGGAGGCGAGTCCACGACGACGCCGCGGTGCGTGCCGTCGCGCAGATCCCGCAGCACCCGCTGGATCACCTGCTCCGCTTCGTGCAAGGAAGGGCCCCCTTTTAACGTCTCCGGTAGAGGCGGGGCCCCTTCTTAACACGCCCCCGGGCAGGACCGCGCGGCGACGCCAGGCAGATCACCGCCCATCGATCACCTTGCGCCCGGCTGCCACACTCCCGGTCAGGGACGACGGGGGAATCGCAGGCGGGACGACGGACCTTCCCCGGCTGCTGCCCTGGGCGGAGATCGAACACCTGGTCCTGTACCAGCCGCCTCCGGTGCTGGCCGGCAAGCGGATGCCGTCGCCGTTGCCGCTGCTCGTACCCGCACCCGGGTCGACGCTCGACGTCCCGCTGACCCACCGCAGCCCGTTTGACGACCGGCCCTGCCTGCTCCTGCTCGAACTGCACGACGTCCGGGAGAAGACGGACCAGGTGGCCGATGCCCTCCCCCGGTACGGCGGCAGCCGCTTCACCGACCACCGCCAGCTCGTCCGGCAGCCTTTCGACTCAGCCCGCTTCCCGGTCGAAGCCCTCGGATACGACCGGGCTGCCGTCGACGCCCTTGTACAGAAGGGCCGGGAGGCGCTGCGGTCGGAGGATTTCCTGGGGCGCCTGAGTGCGAAGGCAGAGGTGGAACTCGCCCTGGCCGAGTTGCCGCTCGTCGCGCACGGTTACGACCGCGTCCGGGTCGACGCGTTCCTGCGGGACCTGCCCGCCGCGTCGGGACGGCCCGAAAAGGGCGAGGAGGAGCCCGGCTGAGGTGTCCGCACCCACCTACGGTCTCGTACCGCCTAGGGTTTGCGGGCGAGCAGGCCGACGAAGGTGTGGTAGGTGTCGGTCTGCTGCGGGGCGGGGGCGTCCGGGTCCGGACGCCACTCGGCCAGCGGCACCAGGCCCGGCTCCAGCAGCGTCAGCCCGTCGGCGAACGCGAGAATCTCCTCATCGGTACGCCAGCGGCCGGTGCCGAGCGACTCGTTGAACACCCGCTCGACCTCGCGGGCCTTGCGGGAGCCCTCCGGATCCCGCTCTCCCGGGTCACGGAAGTGCGAGATCGCGACGTAACTGCCGGACGGCATCGCGTCGATCAGCGCCGCCGCGACCGATCGCGGGTCCTCGTCGTCGCCGATGTGGTGCAGGATCGCGAACAGCAGCAGCCCGATCGGGCGGTCGAAGTCGAGGAACCGGCGCACGTCAAGGTCGTTGAGGATCTCCTCCGGTTCCCGCACGTCGGCCTGGATCACCGTCGCGGTGCCCTCCGCGGCGAGCAGCGCCCGCCCGTGCGCCAGGACGATCGGGTCGTTGTCCACGTACACCACCCGGGCGGCCGGGTTGTGCTCGACGGCGACCTCGTGCACGTTGCCCTGGGTCGGCAGCCCCGACCCGACGTCGAGGAACTGGTCGATGCCCGCCTCGGTCACGAGGTGACGGATCACCCGGCGCAGGAACGCCCGGTTCGCCTGACCGGCGGCCGGTCCGTCCGGCGTGATCCGCAGCGCGTGCTCGGCGACCCTCCGGTCGACCTCAAAGTTGTCCTTGCCGCCCAGGAAGTAGTCGTAGACCCGGGCCACGCTGGGAACGGTGACGTCGATTCCGGGCGGTGCGGCCTTGTCGCGGGTCACAGGCTTCTCCAGAGTCCGTGGGCGGTTCCGGGTGTTTTCGGGGGAGTGTAGCGACCGTACGGTGTGGATCGTCGCCCTGCTTGGGACCGCTCCCATCGGACCGGCCCGTCACCCGGACGCTCATCGACCGACACGCCGAAGTCATCGTGGCTCCGTCGCCCCGCACGACCCGCCGTGACCATCCCGATGGCCGCAGCGCCCGCCGCCGGGCAGCCGTACGTCACACCAGACCCGGTACCGCAGGTGCTGAGCGTCCTCCTCGCTGAGCGTCGTCTCGCCGAAGTCGACTGCGTCCAGGTGCCCGAGCGACCGGGCGAGCGCGGCGGCCAGTTCGGCGGCGACGTCCCGGCAGGTCAGCGTGGTCGGCAGGTGAATGATCCAGCGCGGCTCAGTCATCGTGGCCGCGTCGCCGGCAGCCGTTGTGGCGGGACTGCCACTGGCGCAATGCCTGGCGGACCCGCTCCGACTCGGTGCGCGCAGTGGTCAGCTCCCGGTGCAGCCGGTCCATCTCGTCGGCGACCCGGCGCAGGTAGTCGTGCACCTGCGCCGGGTCCAGCCCGCGCCAGCGGGTGTCGAACACGGCGCTGCGCACCTGGTACGCCTGCACCCGCTCCCCGGTCACCCAGATCACGGGACCACCACCACGGCCCCGTCGGGCAGCCCGGCCGCGGCGAGCGTCGCCCTCCCCCACCGGGCCAGCCGGCAGGGGTACGGGACGCGCTCGCTGCGGCACAGCGGCCCCTGCGGCCAGTGCTCGGGCACGTGTACGCGCACGGCCAGCGCGGCGACGAGCAGCTCCTCGTCGGTGACCGGGGTGTGGACGGGGAAGTCGGCGAGTACGGCGGACATCGGCAGGCACCTCCGGGGTCGGGTCTGGTGAAGTGGCGCCGGGGCGGGCGGGGTCGGCGGGAGCCCGCGATCGGGGGACGCGGTGCCGCCGGAGCCCGGCACCCGCCCCGGGCCATGCGCCGACCTTCAGTCCTTCTCGGCAGGAAGTGCATGCCCCGATGATCGTGGCCGGCATGCACACGCCGCATACGCTCGGTCATCGCCACGGAACACCGGGCGATATGCACGGTGCGTATACCGGTCCGCTCCGGCAAGGGTTGAATGGCTAGGCTCGACTTCGGACACAGGTTCTCCGCGAACGGCGAGGTTGCCGGTGACACCCGCGAACTGCCCCCGCTGCGGCGGCCGCCTGGCGCGCGACAACGACACGGGACGCTGCGCGCCCTGCCAGGCCGCCGAACGCGACCGCCTCAGCACGCCGCCCGCCGTACCCGACTCGTTCTGGGACCATGAACCGGTACGGACGGCGCTGGCGCGGCGGCATCTCGGGCAGGTGATCCGGGCGTACCGGCATCACCCGTACCACGGGCGGAGCCCGCTGCCGCAGAGCATCGTCGCGGGGTGGCTGGGGATCACGCAGGCGCAGTTGAGCCGGATCGAGAACGGGCCAGCCCTGGTGCATCTCGATCGGCTGGCGCACTGGGCGACAGTGCTCCGCGTCCCGCCGGGGTCTCTCTGGTTTGCAGTCGGTCCAGGCTCCCCGGCCGGTGCTCCGGCCGACGGGATCCGCGCGACACCGGACCTGGGCCGGCGAACCCTCCTGGCCGGCATCGCAGCGGTGTCGGCCGGAGCCGGGCTGGTCGGGGGCGCTGAGCAGCCCCGGCCCCGTTGTCTCGGCAGCGCGGACGTTTCTCGGCTGAACGCGATCCTGGAGCTCTACCGGTCGGTCGACTACGAATGCGGTGGTGGCCTGCTCTATCGCGAGGTCGCGCGGTTCGCGGAGTCGGTGTACAGAATGCTCGACTGGTCGCACGCGCCCGGGCTGACACCCCGCCTGGTCGCGGCGGTCGCGGCGGCGCGTCAGCTGGCCGGCTGGACCGCGCTGGACGCCGGTCGGCACGCGGACGCTCAACGGCATTTCGCCGCCGGCGAGCGGGCCGCGATGTCCGCTGACGATGCCCCGCTGGCCGCCCTGATCCGCTACTCGCAGGCCAAGCAGCTACAACACCTTCGGCACAACGAGGATGCTCTGGCCGCGCTGAGGCTGGCCCACTCAGAGTTGGGCTCGCGGGCAACCCCGGCGGTGCGGGCGCTGCTCTGGGGCGCGGAGGCCGCCTCGACAGCCGCACTCGGCGACCACCGGAGCGCCCTGACCGTCCTCGGTCGGGCGACTGATCAGTTCGAACGTGTGGATCCCGAGCGTGAGCCGACCTGGATGGCCTTCTACGACCGTGGCGAACTGCTAGCCCAGTACGGTCGCGTCTACCGCGACATGGCCCGGCAGGCCGGAACGCACGCGACACAGGCGGTGCGCAGCGTCGAAGAGGCGATCGTCGCCTTCGGCCCGGCGAACGTCCGCAGCATGGTCCTGAACGAGGTCGGCTTGTGCAGCGCGCTCTTCCTCACCGATGAGCCCGAGCGGGCGGTCGCTGTCGGCATGCGCGTGGTCGAGAAGTCTCGTGCGTTGAGTTCCCGTCGAGTGGTCGATCGAGTGGTCAATCTGCGCCGTGATCTCGGCCGGCACCGCCACCTTCCCGTCGTTGCCGGATTCGAACGGACGCTCACCGTACGAGCTGCGGCCACGGTATGAGCGGGCGGTTCTCGGAAGAGGCGATGACCCGAGCAATGCGGGAGATCGCCAGCGGACTTGAGGCGTCGACCGAGGATGCCCGCCTCCTGCGGCTGACCAACAACGCCGTGTTCGCGTTGCCCGCATCCGGGCTCGTCATCCGGATCGCACGAACGCACCGACTTCGGGACCGGGTGCAGAAGGTCGTTCGACTGGCGCAATGGTTCGCCCAACTGGGGGCGCCCACGATCCGGCTGGCGCCTGGCGTGACGCAGCCGGTTGCGGTCGGTGACTTGGCGGCCTCGGTGTGGACCTATGTGCCACCCACCGCCCCTGCTCCGACGGTGGATGACCTCGGCTCGGCGCTGCGGCGGTTTCATGCGCTCGAACCCCCACTCTTCCCGCTGGCAAGCTGGGATCCGATCGGGGACGCGCGCCGACGCCTGGCGGATGCCGACGGGTTGAGCGCAGAGGACCACGACTACCTGGCCGCGTGGTGCGACCGCTTGGAGCCCCGGGTAGCCGACCTCAACCAACGCGTCGAGCAGTCGCTCATCCACGGGGACGCGCACGTCGGCAACCTGCTCCGGGATGCTTTGGGCGGCATCCTGCTCTGCGACTTCGACGCTACCTGTCTCGGGCCCTGGCAGGTGGACCTGGCAGCGGTTGCCGTGGGCGAGGCGCGCTTCGGGACCAGTGGGTCGCATCGTGCGCTCGCCGAAGCCTACGGGTACGACGTGACGTCCGACCGCGACTGGCCGCTTCTACGGGAAGCGCGCGAGCTCAAGATGATCGCTGCCGCCACGCCGCTTCTCGCGAGTTCGGCGAGCGTGGCGGCCGAATTCGCCAACCGAATGACGTCGGTCGCACAGGGCGACCACGGTCGACGTTGGAAACCGTTCGCTGATCTCGTCTGAGAGTCCCCGGACGGGCAACTGCTGCCCGGTGGGATCCTGTCCTCGTGCTGGATCTGCGACTACGCCACCAGACCGCAGCAGAGGCCGAGGGCATGGTGGAGCAGCTTGTGGACGTTTACCTCGACGCGCACGCCGACGACGGCCCGCGCTACACGGCCGAGCGGTACGAGCGGCAGCTCGCGGCGCACATGCCCCGGGAAGGCTGGGAACTGGTGACGGCCAGGGTCGACGACGAGCTGGTCGGCTACGTCTACGGCTTCCCGCTCGGAGCCGCTACGCGTTGGTGGGACGGCATCCACGAGCCGGTGCCGGACGGCTTCACGGACGAGAACGGGCACCGGACGTTCGCAGTCTGCGAATTGCTGGTGCGGCGATCGTGGCAACGCCGGGGTATCGCCCGGGCGCTCCACGACCGGCTCCTGAGCACCCGGCGGGAACAGAGGGCCACGCTGCTCGTACGGCCCGACAACGCCGCCGCCCAGCAGGCGTACGACTCCTGGGGTTGGCAACCGGCCGGGTGGCTCCAGCCGACACGGGAAGGCGCGCCTCTGTTCGAGGTCCGCATCAAAGCGATTGCGTCGAGCCGGTGATGGGCAACGCGTCTGGTGTCGATGATCTGACAGGCGGTAGGACGAAGCTCCTGACACCTACCCCGCCGGCTTCCGCCCGGCTAGCTTGCCACCGTGGGGGATCTTGAACAGGGCATCTACGAACACCTGATCACGGAGAAGCTTGCGACGCAGCTCAGCCGCGTCGACAGCGCCCTCGTCCGGGACGCGAAGCTGGATTCCGCCGACGCACATGACGTACTCGCCCGGCACATCGCGGGCCTCGCACGGCGGGCGCTACTCGGCGTCGGCGGGGGCGAGAGCAAGCTGGCCCGGCAGGTCGACCTGGCGAACCGGATCGCCGCGCACATCGCTCAGGCCGAGCCTCGTGCCGTCACCACCGACGACCAGGTGGCGGACGCTCAACGTCTGTTGCACGCCATCGCCGCCCCGCCTGCACCACCGGCCGCACCGGTCTTCCCGATCCGCCCCTCGACGCCGCTTTCCACCGGCGCGCTCCTGGTCAACGGCCGGCACCAGCCGCGCATCGGCCATGAGGTCAGCCACGAGATGGCGTCGGCGGACGAGGTGGACCTGATCTGCGCTTTCATCAAGTGGCACGGTCTGCGCATCATCGAGCCAGCGATCACCGAGCTGGTCGCCCGAGGTGGCCGGGTACGGGTCATCACGACGACGTACATGGGCGCCACCGATCAGCGGGCGCTGGATCGGCTCGCCGAGCTGGGTGCCGAGATAAAGGTGTCCTACGAGACTCGGACCACCCGCCTGCACGCCAAGGCGTGGCTGTTCCGGCGGAACAACGGGACCACCACCGCGTACGTCGGTTCGTCGAATCTGTCGAAGGCCGCGCTTGTCGACGGCGTGGAGTGGAACGTCCGTATCTCGAACCTGGAGCAGCCGCACGTCATCGACACGTTCGAGGCGACGTTCGCCGACTACTGGAACGACTCGGCGTTCGAGAGCTACGACTCGGCGACCGATGCCGAGCGCCTGCGCATCGCGTTGAGACGAGAACGCGCCGACGACGCTCCGACCGAGATCGCGAACCTGGACGTGCGGCCGTTCCCGTACCAGCAGGAGGTCCTTGACGACCTCGACGCCGAGCGGCTGGTGCACGGCCGCTGGCGCAACCTGGTGGTGATGGCGACCGGTACCGGTAAGACGGTGGTGGCGGCGCTCGACTACCGCAGGCTCCGGCGTGCCGGTCATGTCGATTCGCTGCTCTTCGTCGCTCACCAGGAGCAGATCCTGCGGCAGAGCCGGTCGGTGTTCCGCCAGGTCATGGGCGACGGCACGTTCGGTGAGACGTTCGTGGGCGGCGACCGGCCGCAGGGGTGGAAGCACGTCTTCGCATCGATCCAGTCGCTGCACCGGCAGGAGATCGACCCCGAGGCGTACGACATGGTGATCGTCGACGAGTTCCACCACGCCGAGGCACCGACCTACACGGCGTTGCTGGAGCGGCTTCGGCCGCGCGTACTCCTGGGTCTGACCGCGACACCTGAGCGGGGTGACGGCGGTGACGTGCGCCGGTGGTTCGACGGCCACGCGTCGGTGGAGTTACACCTGTGGGAGGCCCTCGAACGGCAGTTGCTGGCACCGTTCCAGTACTTCGGGTTGCACGATGACGTGGACCTGGCGCGGGTGCGGTGGAAGCGCGGGCAGGGGTACGACAAGGCCGAGCTGGACGGCGTCTACACCGGCAACCACGCTCGGGCGCGGTTGATCCTGCACGCGGTCCGGCGGATCGCCGATGTCGGGCGGATGCGCGGGCTCGGCTTCTGCGTCAGCATCGGGCACGCGGAGTTCATGGCCGACTGGTTCACCGAGCACGGGGTGCGGTCCGCGGCCATCACGTCGACTGTCGACCGGGCGGATCGCCACGCGCTGATCGACCGCTTCCGCAAGCGTGAGCTGAAGGTGCTCTTCACAGTCGACCTGTTCAACGAGGGTGTCGACCTGCCGATGGTGGACACCATCCTCATGCTGCGTCCCACCGAGAGCGCCACGATCTTCCTCCAGCAGCTCGGCCGGGGGCTGCGGCTGGACGACGACAAGCCGTGCCTGACCGTGCTCGACCTCATCGGCGGCCAGCACGCGAACTTCCGATTCGACCTGCGCTGGCGGGCGCTTGCCGGGGTCAGCCGGCGGGCGGTCGAAGCCGCCGTCCGGGAGGACTTCCCCTCGCTGCCCAGCGGCTGCCACATCGAGCTGGACCGGGTGGCGAAGGAGATCGTGCTCGCCAACCTGAAGTCGGCTCTGCCCACCTCGAAGAGCGCGCTGGTGGCGGAGCTGCGGCAGCTCGGTGACGTGAGCCTGTCCGGCTTCCTGCGCGAGACCGGCCTGGAGATCGAGGACGTCTACCGCTCGGCGACCATCGGCGGCTGGGCCGGGCTTCGGCGTCTCGCCGGTCTCGACCCGGCAGAGGGCGGTCCGGACGACCGCGATCTGGGCCGGGCCATCGGGCGGATGCTGCACACCGACGATGTCGATCGGCTGGATTTGATCTCTCGGGTCGCAGCCGGTCAGCTACCGGCCACCGGGCGGCTGCTCGACATGCTGCACTTCAGCCTGTGGGGGCCGTCGGTGCCGCTGACCGAACGCGACGCCCGGCTCGAGCGGCTGTGGGCGGAACCGGCGCGCTGCGCCGAGCTGCGACAGGTCGCCGACGTGCTGCGCGACCGCATCCACCGGGTCACCGAATCGCCCGCGTCGGGCCGGGTACCTCTGCGGGTGCACGCCCGCTACAGCCGGAACGAGGCGTGCGCGGCCTTCGGCATGGCCAGTCCGGGCTCGCTGCGCGAGGGCGTGAAGTGGCTGCCCGACGAGCGCGCGGACCTGTTCTTCGTCACGCTCGTCAAGTCCGAGGAGCACTACTCCCCCACCACCATGTACGCCGACCGCGCCATCACGGACAAGCTGTTCCAGTGGGAGTCGCAGAGCACCACGTCGTCGGGCTCGTCGACCGGCCAGCGGTACGTCGACCACGTCGCGCAGGGCTCAACGGTGCACCTGTTCGTCCGCGAGACCAAGATCGCCGACCGTGATCTGGGCGCACCGCCGTACCTGTACGCGGGACCGATGACATACCGGGAGCACAGCGGCGACCGGCCCATGCGGATCCTCTGGGAGCTGCGGCATCCGCTGCCCGCCGACATGTACGCCGCAGCCCGCGCGATCGCCGCCTGAGCGGCGGCTCCCGTCCGCCCGCTGATCAGGCTGGCGGGCGAGAGCCGCCGACCTGGTCACCACGTCGGGTCGGCGCGGGCAGCACCCGGCCGAGCAGCACCGCCACCCCACCGGCGACCACCCCGACCATCGTGCCGGTGACCAGGCTCGACATCACCGCCGCACCTCGCAGCAACGCCTCCCGCGCCCCCGGCTCCAGCCCGGCCAGCCCCGGCGCGTCCATCCCCAGCGACGAGTCCCAGAACGCCTGGTGGCCGGACGCCAGGAACACCCCGTACAGCACCCCGATCACCACCATCGTCAGGAACGGTCGCGGCGGACGCCGCCACAGCACGGCGGCCACCCAGCACAGCGGCGGCCCGACCGCGAGCAGCGCGGCCACGACGGTGCCTTCCGGCACCACGTCCAGGTCGTGCAGCGCCACGCGCGGGGCGGCCAGCGCGGCGAGCGCGACCAGCGCCGGCCAGGAGAAGCCGAGGGTACGGCGACCCGCGCTCATCGTGTCACCTCCGCCGACCCGGAGTCAGGCGCCGAGGCCGGCACCGGAGCCGACGCGGGAGCCGGAACGGACGCGGTCGAACGCACGAAGCGAAGCAGCGCGACGAACGCCAGCGCAGCCGTCACCGCACCTCCGGCGAAGCGCACCCAGTGACCGGCGACGAACTCGGCGGCGACCTGACGCAGATACTCGGCGGAGTGCGTGCCGGGCGGGTCGACGAACATGATCTCGTTGCGCGGCCAGAAAAAGACGGCGGAGAACAGGAACTCGCAGACGACGAACACGGCCGTGGCGCCGGCGACCCACCAGCGCAGCCGGCGGTCGCGCCAGGTGAGCAGCGTGGCGGCGATGCTGCTCAGGATCACCGAGGCGCCGAGCGGCGGGAAGTAGTCGTGCGGGCCGCCGTGGACGAGGAACTCGCGGGCCCGGTCGAGTGAGGCGGGCGCATCGTTGAAGATGTTCGGGTAGAGCATGACGGTCTCGGCGGCGACCCCGCCGAACGACATCATCGACGCCCATACCATGACAATAAGGGCGATCCAGGTCAGTCTTGTGCGTACCACGAGGGTGCTCCTCACGTTTCGGGGACGCCATCGACGCTAGGCCGGCCGTCCTCCGCCGTCGTCCGCGTGGCCGCGCGACCGGATGTCGCTTCTCGGCGTACGCCTCGGGGTCGACCCTGACGCCTGCGGACGACAGCGGTGCGGGTCCGTGCGGACCTAGGCTCGAAGGCGTGCCCGACACCTCGCCCACCCGCGCCGACGCGCTGCTCGCGGCGGCCACGCTCGGCCTGGTCGTGGTGGCCGTGGCGGCCGACCGGCCCGCGCCCGGCGGTGCGGCGCTCGCGGTCGTGGTCGGCGCGGTGCTCGGCGGGCTGGTGCTGTACGCCAGGCGACGGCCACTGCCGGCGCTGGTCGCCACGGCGGTCGTGATCCTCGGGTACTACGCGCTGGACCTGCCGCCGGTCGGGGTGGCCGCCCCGGCCGCCGCAGTCCTCTACCGGGTGTCCGAACGCGGGCGTGTCGTCCCGGCCGCCGTGGTGGCCGGAAGCCTGCTGGCCGTGTCGGTGGCCGCCCGGCTGGTCGAGGGCGACGACGTCGCTGTGGTAGTGGGTACGGAACTCGGCTCCGAGGCGGCGTTGCTGCTCGCCGTCATCGCCCTCGGTGACGCGGTACGCAACCGCAGGTCGCTGCGGGCGGCGCTGGTCCGCCAGGCGGTCGCGGCGGACGAGGAACGCCATCGGGAGGCGGCCCGCCAGGTCGAGGCGGAACGGCTGCGCATCGCCCGGGAGGTGCACGACACGCTCGGGCACACGATGTCGGTGATCACGTTGCAGTCGGCAGTCGCCCGGGAGGCGCTCGCCGACAGCGATCCGGCGCAGGCGGACAACGCGCTCGCAGCGATCCGGTCGGTGAGCGGCAGCGCGATGGCGGAGCTGCGGGCGACGCTCGGCACGCTGCGCCGCGAGCCCGGGCCACGAGAACCGGTCCCCGGCTTCGACCGGCTCCCGGCGCTCGTGGACGGCGTACGCCGGGGCGGGCTGGTCGTGGACCTGCGGATCGAGGGTCCGGTGGACACGCTGCCCGCGGTGGTGGGCAGCACCGTCTACCGGGTCGTGCAGGAGGCGTTGACGAACGTCCTGCGCCACGCCGACGCGACCCGGGTCACCGTGGCTGTGCGCGCCACGCCCGGTCGGCTGGCGCTGGAGGTGGTGGACGACGGCCGCGGCGGGCCGCCCGCCGGGTACGGGACGGGCCAGGGCCTGCGCGGCATGGCCGAGCGGGTGGCGCTGCTGGGCGGCACCGTCGAGACCGGCACCGCCGCAACCGGCGGCACCGGGGCAACCGGAGGCAGGGCAACCGGCGGTAGCGGCGGCTTCCGGGTGTCGGTCCACCTGCCGCTCGCGGGGGTGGCCGCGTGAACCCGATCCGCGTCGTCCTCGTCGACGACCAGCACCTGGTCCGCACCGGCCTGCGCGCCCTGCTCGACCGGGCGTCGGACATCGAGGTCGTGGGCGAGGCCGGCGACGGCGGCAGCGGACTCTCGGTGGTGCGGCAGCAGCGGCCCGACATCGTGCTGATGGACGTACGGATGCCCGGCGGGGACGGGTTGGAGGCGACCCGGCGGATCCTGACCGACCCCACACTGGACGGCGTACAGGTGGTCATGCTGACCACGTTCGACGACGACGAGTACCTGTTCGAGGCGATCCGCGCCGGGGCGGCCGGTTTCCTCCTCAAGGACACCCCGCCCGACGCGCTGCGGGACGCGGTCCGGACGGTGGCCGGTGGCGACGCCCTGCTCTCCCCCGCCGTGACCCGGCGGGTGCTCGCCGCAGCGGCCCGCTCGCCGGTGGCCGATCCGGGGCGGCTCGCCGGACTGACCACCCGGGAACGGGACGTGCTGGCGCAGGTGGGCGCCGGACGGTCGAACACGGAGATCGGGCAGGCGTTGTTCCTGAGCCCTGACACCGCCCGCACCTACGTGAGCCGGCTGCTCCAGAAGCTGAACGCCCGCGACCGGGCGCAGCTCGTCGTGATCGCGTACGAGAGCGGGCTGGTCCGTCCCGGCGAGCAGTGAGGCCCGGTCAGATCTGCGCCTCGCCCACCGGCTCCGGAGCCGCGTGCCGGCCCTCGCCGTTGCGCCGTTCGTCGCCGTGCCCCGGCCACCAGGCCGTGTGGCCGATCAGGCCGGTCAGCGCCGGTACGAAGAACATCGACATGACGAACGCGGACAGCACGATCCCGATCGCCACCGCGAAGCCCATCTGCTGGAGGAACGAGATCGGCGCGAGCATCAGCACCCCGAACGTGCCGGCCAGGATCAGCCCGGCGGCGGCGACTGTCGGGCCGGCGTGTTCGACGCCGATCGCGGCGGCCCGGTGCGGCTCGTGACCCTCGCGCGCCTCCTCGCGTAGCCGGGCGATCATCAGGATGTTGTAGTCGGTGCCGATCGCCACCACGAACAGGTAGAGGATGATCGGCAACTGGAACGTCACGCCCGGGTTGCCCTGGAGCCCCTGGAACACGTAGACGGTGGCGCCGAGCGTGGCGGCGAAGTTCAGCAGCACCGCGATCACCAGGTAGACCGGTGCGACGAGGCTGCGCAGCAACAGCGCGAGGATGAGCGCGATCAGGGCGGCGGCGACCGGAAGGATCACCGACAGGTCCCGGTTGTTGGCCGAGTTGATGTCCGCGAAGATCGCCGTGGCGCCGCCGACCAGAGCCTTGGTGCCCGGCGGAGCGGCCTCGTGCAGCGCGTCCCGCAGGTCGTCGCGGACCAGCATGATCGCCTCGTTGGACATCGGGTTCTCGTCCAGCAGCAGGTTGATCCGGGCGACGCTCGGGTCGGTCGCGCTGCGCTCCGGCGGCTGCGCCTGCCCGACACCGGGTGCCCGCGCCGACGCGGCGGCGAAGTCGTTCACCTGCTGGTCGGTGAGCGGAGTGCCGTTGCCGGTGGTCAGGTAGACCTCGGTGGGCGCGAGCGCACCGGCGGCGAAGCCGCGCTGGAGATCCTGTGCGGCCCGCGCCGACTCGGTGTCCTGCGGGAAGCCGGCGCTGAAGTCGTAGTCGGCCTTGTAGCCGAGCACCCCGGCGGCGAGCGCGACGAGCAGCGCGCCGGATGCCGCGGCCACGACGGCCGGACGGCGGCCGACGACGACGCCGAGCCGCCGGGACAGCGTCGCCTTGGGCGGGCGCTGCCACGCCTTCGACGGCCAGAAGACCCACCGGCCGAGCAGGGACACGAGCGCCGGGATCAAAGTAAGCGAGGTGACGAGCATGACGCCGACGGCGATGGCGAGCGCCGGGCCGAGCGAGCCGAAGAAGCCGAGCGAGGCGAGCAGCAGCACCAGGAACGCCACGATGACCGCACCGGCGGCCGAGGTGATGACCTCGCCGACCCGCTGTACCGAGACGATCATGGCGGTGCGCTTGTCGTCGCCCGCGCGCAGTCGCTCCCGGTAGCGGAACAGCAGGAACAGGATGTAGTCGGTGCCGATGCCGAACAGCACGATCAGCAGGATGGTCTGCAGGTCCTGGCTGACGTTGAGGTCGAACGCCTTGCCTGCGGCGGCGACCAGCCCGGTGGTGACGGACATGACCACGCTGATGACCACCACCGGCAGCAGCGCGGCGATCGGGCTGCGGAAGATAATCAGGATCAGCCCGATGATGAGGACGATGGTGGCGACACCGACGACGGCGAACGCCTCGTTGAACGTGTCCTCGTTGTCGACGAAGCTCGCCACGTCGCCCGCCACCCCGGCGGTCAGGCCGCTGCCGGCCAGGTCCGCGGCGAGGCCGGCGCGCAGGTCGCGGACGGCGTCGAGCAGCTTCGGGTCGTCCGGGGTGTCGGCGTCCAGGCCGACGGAGACGATCTGCACCGACTTGTCCGGCGCGACCGCCTGCGGGCCGGTCAGGTAGCCGGTGGTCTGCGGGATGTTGCGGGCCTTGAGCACGGCGGCGAGCTGCCCCACGCGCGCCTCGTCGGCCGGGGTCAGCGGCTTGCCGTCGCTGCGTTTGACCACGATCGTGGCGGTGGCGGTGGCCGCCTGCGGGAACGACTTCTCGGCCAGCTCGGTGGCCTGCACCGATTCGTAGGAGCGCGGCAGGAAGCTCTCCTGGTCCGCGGAGGTGATGTCGCTCAGCGAAGGGCTGGCGGCGATGATCGCGATCGCGGCGACGACCCAGCCGCCGATCACCCACCAGGCCTTGCCCACGACGAATCTGCCCAGGCGCTCGAACATCGTTTCCCCCGTGTGTTCGGCTGTGTCGCACGTGATCCTACGCTGTGTGAGCAATCCCTTTCGGACGCCTCGCGGACTTCCGTCGATGATCCGGGAGGCGCCCGATGGCGGCCCGCTGGGGGCGGGCACTGCTCGCCGGCGCGACGCTCGCGGAGGCCGGCGCGCTGATCGGGTACGCCGTGGGCGGGCACCTGACCCACCGGGCCCGCCCGGCGTCGCGGCGCGGCTATCTGGTCGGCGGGCTCGCCGTGGTGATCGGCGCGCTGCTGGCGCAGACCGCGGTACGGCTCGGCGCCGAGGACAGCACGATCGGGCAACCTCCACACGAGTACGGCGGCGTCGGCCCGACGTCGGCGGGCCGGTTCACGGTGCCGGCCGGCGGGGCGTACGCGATCTTTTCGGTGGGCTTCTCCCCGGCGGACCCGGACTGCCGCGTCACCGGCGGCGGCTCGGCGGTCCGGGCGGCTGAGCCGGTCTCCGTCCCGCCGGGTGACTACGGCGGCGACGCCGCCACCTACGCCTGGGTGGCCACCGTGCGGGTGCCGTCGCCGGGTACGTGGACGCTCGACTGCCGCGCGGACGACCCGGACGCGTCCTACGTGGTGGGTGACGTGCCGGTGATCCGGGGCGCGGTGGGCGAGGTGATCCATTGGCCGGTGGGTGCGATCTGGCTGCTCGGCGCCGCGCCCGGCCTGCTGATCGTCGCGGACAGCGCCCGGCGACGACGCGCGTCCCACCCGGCGGTCCTTACCGCCGCTGGGAATACATGGAGGCGGTAGCGATATGCCTCAGAGTCATAACTATGACTCTGAGGCATATCGCTCTCATCGGCTTACGTCTTCAACGAGGCTGGAGCACCGAGCCCGGGCGCTCGACGACGGCTGGCGTCACCGACGGCTGCCCGGCGGCGGCGGGCGCGACGCAAACCGGGAGGCGGAAGTGTCGTAGGCGGCTCGTAGCCTGGCGCGGTCAACGACGATCACAGGAGGCGACGTGCTCGGCCACTTCTCCGTAGCGGTGCGCGATCTGGCGGCCAGCGGCGCCTTTTACGACGCCGTCCTCGCCCCGCTGGGCGGGCGGCGGCTGATGGAGCCCGGCCCGATCGGCTACGGCGTCGACGCGCCCGACTTCTGGGTGGAGCCCGCGCCCTCCGGCGCCACGCCGGTGCCGGTGCACATCGCGTTCACCGCCGCCGACCGCGCCACGGTCCGGGCGTTCCACGACGCGGCTGTCGCGGCCGGCGCGGAGGTGCTGCACGCGCCGAAGGAGTGGCCGGAATACCACGCCGGCTACTACGGCGCGTTCGTCCGCGACCCGGACGGCAACAACGTCGAGGCGGTCTGCCACCGTCCGGAGTGAGGGCGTGGAGATCGAGCCGGTCGAGCACGCCCCGGTACGCGCCATACGCCTCGCCTGGCTGGCCCAGCGCTGGCACGACCTGACGTTCCTGCACCGGGCGGTCCCGCCGGAGCGGGTGGCGCCGCTGCTGCCCGCCGGCACCCGGCCGGACACGTTCGACGGGCTCACCTACGTCGGGCTGATCGGGTTCCAGATGGTCGGGCTGGGCTCGGGCGTGGTCCGGGCGTGCCCTACTTCGGCACGTTCTGGGAGACGAACGTCCGGCTCTACTCGGTCGACGGCTCGGGGCGCCGCGCTGTGGTGTTCCGCTCGCTCGACGCGTCCCGGCTGGTGCCCGTGCTGGTGGCGCAACTGAGCCTGCGCCTGCCGTACAAGTGGTCTTCGATGCGGCTGGACCGTGCCGGCGACACGCTCACCTACCGTTGCCGCCGCCGCTGGCCTGGTCCGGCCGGCGCGACCAGCCGGATGACGGTCCGCGTCGACGCGCCGATCCCCGAGCCGACGCCGCTCGAACACTTCCTCACCGCCCGCTGGGGCCTGCACACCCGCGCTTACGGCCGCACCCTCCACGTGCCGAACTGGCATCCACAGTGGCCGCTGCACCACGCCGAACTGCTGCACCTGGACGACGAGCTGGTCACCGCCGCCGGTCTGCCCGCACCGGACTGCCCGCCGGTGAGCGTGCTCTACTCCCCCGGCGTCCCGGTCGTCTTCGGCGGCCCCACGTCGGTCGGGTGACCGCCACGTCGGTCGACGCCAGGTCGCTGGAGTGGCGGCATCCGGCACACCGGAACACCGCCACTTCCCCGAGGTGGCGCCGGCACGTCCGCGCGCGGAGGCGGGTGGCGTCAGCGCACCGGGTCGTGGGTGCCGTGCGGCACGTCGGGACGGCATCGACGTACCCGGTCGGCGGCCATCCGACCGCCTGCCGCCAGCCCGTACCGCTCGACCGCGGCGAGCCCGTACGCGCTGCACGTCGGCGTGTAGCGGCAGGTCGCCGGCCAGCGGTGCGACAGCCGGCGCCGGTAGACGAGGATGGCGGCCCGCCCGGCCCGATCCACGGCGGGCCGCCGGACGACACCGGCGGTCACCGAGCCCAGGGTGAGCAGCATCGAGAAGAGGCCCAGGTCGCAGCAGCCCGGCCCGTCACAGGTGGGCACGTCGCAGTTGCACCAGTCCCGGCTCTTCTTCGTCCTGTGGCGCCGCTTCCGGAAGATCACCACGCCATGATGCGACACCCGCGCCACTGTCGAACGAGGCGACCGGACCGGGTCCGGCGCGATCGGGTCGGCGCGCGGCCGGGAACCTAGCGTCGAAGGCGTCACCAGGAAGGAACATCGGGTGCTGGATCGGCTCAACGCGGCGCTCGACCACCTCGAACAGCGGCTCGACCAGCCGCTCGACGTGGCCGCGCTGGCCCGGATCGCGGGCGTGTCGGAACACCACTTCGGCCGGCTGTTCTCGGCGCTGGCCGGGCTGCCGCTGTCGGAGTACGTGCGCCGTCGCCGGATGACGCTGGCCGGCGCCGACGTGCTCGCCGGCCGGGAGTCGCTGCTCGCCGTGGCGGTCCGGTGGGGGTACGGCTCGAACGAGGCGTTCGCCCGCGCGTTCCGGGCCGTGCACGGGGTCGGGCCGACGCAGGCCCGGCAGGCCGGGGCGGTGCTGCGGTCCCAGCCCCGGATCTCCTTCCGGCTCGTCGTCGAAGGGAACACCAGCATGGACTACCGGATCGTGACCAAGGACGCCTTCCGGCTCGCCGGGTTGACGGCCCGGGTGCCGCTCGTGCACGAGGGCATGAACCCGTACATCGTGGCGTTCGTCAGGGGCCTCGACCCGGCCACGGTACGCCGGATCGAGGCGCTGTCCGATCAGGAGCCGTACGGGATCGTCAACGTCAGCGCCGAGCTGACCGGCTCCCGCGGCGAGGGCACCGAGCTGGACTACTGGTACGCGGCGGTGACCGGCGCGGACGTGCCGGACGACCTGCGCAGCCTGCCCGTCGAGGCCGGCGACTGGGCGGTGTTCTCCAGTTCCGGCGCGTTCCCGGTGGCGGTGCAGCACCTGTGGCGGGCCGTGTTCACGTCCTGGTTCCCGTCGAACCCGTACGAGACCCGACCGGGGCCGGAGATCTCGCGGGTCCGGGTCGCCGAGGACGGTGGCACCGCCGACGCGGAGCTGTGGATCCCGGTGCGCCGGGTCTAGGGTCCGGCCACCGCCGCCGCTCGCGCCGACGCGGCCGGCACGTCGTGCGCGTGGTACGGGTGCTCGGCCGGCTCGATGGCGGCGAGGAACATCGCGTACACGGCGGCCTGCCGCAGCGGCGCGACCGGCCGGAGCAGGTCGACGGCCCGGCGCGGATCGCTGCCGGGCACGTCGGTCCGCCACCGCCGCGCCCACGCGTCGACCAGGCCCGCAGTTGCACCGCGTGATGCTCGGCTGCGACGGCAGCCCGCTCCCCTTCCCCGGCCCCGTACCGGTCCTCCCCGGGCACGTCCGCCAGCAGCATCCGCCCCTTCCCGTCGGCGGCGAGCACCACCGGTCCGTTGATCAAGGAGTTCGGGTCACCAGGGAGATCGACACCGACACCAACTCCTTGATCAACGGGGAAGGTCAGGACTGTGGGCTCGTGGCGGGCGAAGGGCGGGAGCTGCTTCAGCCACGCCGGGCCCTGGTCGGTATCCAGGCGCCAGATGGCGGAGAGGTTCCAGGTGCGCTGCTGCGCCACCGCCGCCACCCGGCGGCCGAGCCGGCGCAGCTCGCCGGTCGCCCAGGCGACACTGCGGGCCGGACCGCCCGCCTCCGCCCACGGCTGGCGCAGCGGATGCGGCGCGAGGTCCACTGCCGCCGGTTCCAGGGGTACGGCGGGCGCGTCGACGACCTGGGCCAGGTAGCGGACGTGACCGCCCGGCGGCGCAGGGCGGTCGGCGTCGAGCAGCCGCAGCACCGCGACCTCCAGACTGTGGCGCTGCCGGACGGCGGCGACGATCGAGTGGACCTCCTGCCACCACGGCTCCGGTACGCGCAACGGCGGCAGCGCGCCGAGCGGGCGGCCGGCGGAGTCGAGCAGGACCAGCGTCACGGTGCGGGACACGGCCGGACGGTATCCGGGCGCCCCTACGGGAGGCGAGCGGATTCACCGCCAGACGGTACGACGCAGCCCCTCGTGACCGGCGCACACGTCGCGCTGGCCGCCGGTGCGGCTGACCGAACCGTCGCGGCACTGCACCAGCCAGCCGCGCTCGGACCAGAACCCGGGCACGCAGTCGAACCAGTCGCACACCCCGGCGGCCGGCCGGCGGATGCGCTGGCCGCCGCAGAAGTCGTACCCGAAGGGGTTCGCCGGGGCGCCGCAGCGGCGCTCGACCGGCGGCTGCGGCGTGCCGCGCGGCGGTGCCGGACGGGCGCGGGACGGTTCGGGGCTCGTGCTGGGCCGGACCTGGACGGCGGGCGCGACGTGCGGCGGCGCGGGCGTGCCGGTGGCCCCCGGGGTCGCGGCGGCGGCGCGTTCCGAGCCGGCCCGGGTGGGCGGGTTGGACGCGACGAGCATCGCCGGCACGAGCAGCGCGAGCGCCGCGCCGACCGCCACCGTCCGCCGGCCGCCCGGCACCAGCGCGGTGACACGGGCCTGGGCGGGGGTGAGCACGGCCGGGCGTTTTGGCTGCGCCGCGGTGTGCTCCGCGATCAGCTCGTCCAGCTCGGCCACGACCGCGGCGCGCTGTTCGATCGCGTCGGCGAAGGCCAGCGTGAGCGTGAACCGGAAGTCGGCCGCCGCGCCGGTGGGCAGCAGCAGCCCGGAGGTACGCCGCCGGTCCAGCACCTGGATCAGGGTGACCGGCGCGCCGGGGTCGTGGGACAGGCCGGTCATCCGGCCGTACGCCCAGTCGCGCCGGCCGCGTCCGCCGAGCAGCACCAGCCGCCGGTTGGTGAGCACGGCGAGCCCGGCGTCGACCACCTTGACGCCCTCGGGGCGGCGCGGGCGCAGCGCGGGCGGGTCGGCCTCGACTGTCAGTTCGGGGGCGGGCAGCACGGCGGTGTGCCGCACCTCCACCAGTTGCGCGGCCGGGAGCGTCCAGAAGACCACCTCTCCGGGGGCCAGCTCCATCGGCAGGCCGACGCCCGCCTGGGCCGAGCCGTGGAAGGACACCGCGAGGGTACGCAGGCGGCGCAGTTCGTCGTCCCGGCGCCGCCACGCCTCGTCGGCGGCGCGGAAAGCCCGCTGACGCCGCTCGTTCTGCCGGTGCGCCCACCGGTACCGCCATGTGGAACCCGTCGAATCAGTCTTCGCCACGCCGACTCCTCCGCCGCGCGAGTCCACCAATCGGGGTGTCATTCATGTCAACGGTGCGGCAGGGGTACCAAGACACGCGAAAGTCACCAATTAGACCGATCGGCTGATTGACCGACACAATCGGCGGAAACCCCTGCGTCGATTCGCCTTCCGTACCACCGGGTCGCGGCGGTCCCGCTTCGTCATGCGGGACCGTGGACACGTCGGTAACGTCAGCCGCAACGGCGGGGCGGAGCGGCCCCGGGCGGCGAGGAGGTGCACCGGTGGGCGACCCGGCCGTGGTGGTGGGAGTGGACATCGGCACCACCAGTTCCAAGGTCGTCGCGTTCGACACCACCGGGCGGCAACTGGCCGGCCACTCGATCGGCTACCCGCTGGACGATCCGAACCCGGGCTGGGCCGAGCAGGATCCGGACCTCATCCACCAGGCCGTTCTCGGCGTGATCCGTGCAGTGGTGGACGAGCTGGACCGGCCGATCGCCGGCCTGTCGTTCAGCACCGCCATGCACAGCCTGATCGGGCTGGACGCCGACGGCAACCCGCTGACCCCGTCGATCACCTGGGCCGACTCCCGGGCCAGCGCGCAGGCCGAGCGCCTGCGCGCCGCGCCGTCCGGGCTCGCCCTGCACCGGCGCACCGGCACCCCGGTGCACCCGATGGCACCGCTGCCCAAGCTGGTCTGGTTCGCCGAGCAGGAACCCAAACTGCACGAGCGGGTCGCGCACTGGGTGGGCATCAAGGATCTCGTCCTGCGGCGGCTCGCCGAGGCGCTGGTCACCGACCACTCGGTCGCCTCCGCCACCGGCCTGATGGACATCCACCGGCTGGCCTGGGACACCGAGGCGCTCCGCGTCGCGGGCATCACCGAGGAGCAGCTTCCCCAGCTCGTACCGACCACCCACGTGCTCCCGGGGCTCACCGCCGAGGCGGCGCGGGCCACCGGGCTGCCGGTCGACACCCCGATCGTGGTGGGCGCCGGTGACGGACCGCTGGCGAACCTCGGGCTCGGCGCGGTCCGCCCCGGCGTGGTGGCCTGCTCGATCGGCACCAGCGGCGCGATGCGGGTGATGGTGGAACGTCCCGGCGTGGACCCGCTCGGCGGCGTGTTCTGCTACGCGCTCACCGAGGACCGCTGGGTGGTCGGCGGCGCGATAAACAACGGCGGGATCGTCCTCCAGTGGGCGAACGACGCGCTCGCCCCCGAACTGGGCGAGAACGCCGAGGTGGAGCTGCTCGACCTGGCCGCCACCGCGCCGGTCGGCTCCGGCGGGCTGATCATGCTGCCGTACCTGTTGAGCGAGCGGGCACCGCACTGGAGCGCGCTACCCCGCGGCGCGTACGTCGGGCTGACCCACGGCCACGGCCGGGCGCACCTGGTCCGGGCCGCGTTGGAGGGCGTCTGCCAGCAGCTCGCCCTGGTCCTCGCCTCGGTCCGCGCGGCCGGCAACGAGGTACGCGAGGTCCGCGCCAGCGGCGGTTTCGCCCGTAGTGCGCTGTGGCGGCAGATCCTCGCGGACGCGCTCGGCATGCCGGTGCGGTTCCCCGCCGGGCACGAGGGGTCCGGCTTCGGCGCCGCGCTGCTCGGCATGCAGGCGCTCGGCCTGATCCCGTCGATCGAGGTCGCCGCCGATCTGGTCCGGATCGAGGAGACGGTCCGCCCGGATCCCGCCTCCGCCGCCACGTACGCGGCGCTGCTCCCGCTCTTCTCCGAGCTGTACGACGCACTCGTACCCACGTTCGCGTCCCTGCGGCGGATGGCGCCGAGCCTGCCGCCGGAACCGCCACCCACCGCACCACCCCGCTGACGACCGAAGGGCGTGATAGCCGTGGTCACACTGCTCGCCGCACCAGCGGAACCGCTGACGAACGCCGGTGACACCCAGCTCGTCCTCGCGGCCCTGCTGGGCATCGCCGCGGTGGTGCTGCTCATCGCGTGGGGCAAGGTGCACCCGTTCCTGGCGCTGATCCTCGGCGCGGCGGTGCTCGGCGTGGTCGCCGCCGTACCCGTCGACAAGATCGTCACGTCGTTCAGCGGCGGCGTCGGCTCCACAGTCGGCGGGGTGGGCCTGCTGATCGCGCTCGGCGCGATGATCGGCGGCCTGCTGGCCGAGTCCGGCGGGGCGGACGGCATCGTGGAACGGGTGGTCGGCCGGGTCTCCGGAAGCGCGCTGCCCTGGGCGATGGCCGGGGTGGCCGCGCTCATCGGCCTGCCGCTGTTCTTCGAGGTCGGCGTGGTGCTGCTGGTGCCGATCGTGCTGCTCGTCTCGCTGCGGGTGGACGTGCCGCTGATGAAGATCGGCATTCCCGCACTCGCCGGCCTGTCGGTGCTGCACGGCCTGGTGCCGCCGCACCCCGGCCCGCTGGTGGCGATCGACGCGCTCGGCGCCAACCTCGGTCAGACGCTCGCCCTGGGCCTGCTGGTGGCGATCCCCACCGTGATCATCGCCGGCCCGGTCTTCGGCAACCTCATCGCCCGGTACGTGCCGGCCACCGCACCGGCCGCGCTGCTGCCCACCCGGCGCGACACCGATGACCGCAGCCCCACCCGGCCCGGCGACGGCCGGCTCGACGCCGACGGCGACCTGGTCACCGAGGACGACCTGCTCAACCCGGGCACCGGCCGCCCCGGCGCCGCGATCGAGGAACCGGCCGGGCGGCGGTCGACCCGGCCCCCGGCGCTCTGGGCGGCGGTGGTCACCGTGCTGCTGCCGGTGGTGCTGATGCTGTTGCGGGCGATCGGTGAACTGACGCTCGACGAGGGCACCGCCGGCCGCAAGGCGCTGGACATCGTCGGCACCCCGATCATCGCGCTGCTCGCGGGCGTCATCTTCGCCATGATCTTCCTGGGTTACCGGTCCGGCTTCAGCCGTACCCAGGTCTCCGGTTTCCTCGGCGGCTCGCTGCCGCCGATCGCCGGCATCCTGCTGATCGTCGCCGCCGGTGGCGGCTTCAAGCAGGTGCTCGTCGACGCCGGCGTGGGCAACCTGGTCGCGGACGCCGCCGAGGGCGCGAACCTCTCGCCGCTGCTGCTCGGCTGGCTGGTAGCGGTCGGCATCCGGGTCGCCACCGGCTCGGCCACGGTCGCCACCATCACCGCCGCCGGCATCGTCGCGCCGCTAGCCGCCACACTCCAGGGCCCCGAGGTGGCGCTGCTGGCGCTGGCCATCGGCTGCGGGTCGCTGTTCTTCTCCCACGTCAACGACGCCGGCTTCTGGCTGGTGAAGGAGTACTTCGGGTTGACCGTCGGGCAGACCATCAAGAGCTGGTCGGTGATGGAGACGATCATCTCCGTGGTCGGCTTCCTCGGCGTCCTGCTGCTCGACGTGTTCATCTAGCGGCGGTCAGGGAGCCTCGACGCCGGAGATGCGAAACTTGTGCACCTCGGCGCCGAGGATCTCCGTCACCTGCTCGGCCTCCGGGCCGGAGCCCCGGAACGCCAGCAACTGCTCGTCGGACTCCCACCGCTCGTAGACGTTGATCCGGCCCGGCTCGACCAGGTCGGCGCTGACCGCGAAGTCGACGCAGCCGGGCGCGGCGCGGGCCGCGCGGACGGCGGCCTCGCAGGACGCCAGGTAGGCGTCCCGCGAGGCCGGATCGACGTAGAGGGTGCCGGCGACGATGAGCATGCCGGCCATCCTGCCACGCCCGATCCCGATCCCGATCAGGACCGGCTGATCGCGTTTGCGTGGATCGCCTCGTTCAGGTACGCGGCCATCCCGGGCCGCAGCGTCTCGTAGTGAGCGGTGAACCGCGGGTCCGCCACGTACATGTCCGCCAGGCCGGTGTGGATCTCGTACGAGCAGTCGTACCACCACTTCGTGATGAGCTGCCGGTGCTCCTCGGCCAGCGCCATCGCCTCCGGGCCGTCAGCGGGCGCGCCCGAGTCCATGAGCGCGACGAACCGCCGCCCCCAGTCCTCGTTCTCCGCCTTGTTGCGCAGCAAGTCCTCCTTCGAGTAGCGGCCCGCGCGCTCCTGCGACTGCCGGTACGCCTCGGTTCCGCCCCAGCGCTGCTCGGCCTCCTCGGCGTGCTCGTCCGGGTCGAAGTTTCCGAACACCTCGAACCGCTCCTCCGGCGTCAACTGGATTCCCAACTTCCTCGCCTCCATCGCGTGTTCGATCGCCGTGACCATCTCCTGGAGCTTCCCGATCCGCCCGGACAGCAGCTCGTGCTGCCGGCGCAGGTGCGCCACCGGGTCGGCGTCCGGGTCGTCCAGGATCTCGGCGATCTCCTCCAGCGGGAACCCCAGCTCGCGGTAGTAACGGATGAGCTGCAACCGGTCCAGGTCCGCCTCGTCGTAGCGGCGGTAGCCCGCCGACGTGCGCCCGCTGGGCCGCAGCAACCCGATCTCGTCGTAGTGGTGCAGCGTCCGGACCGTCACCCGGGCCGCCCGCGCCACCTGACCCACCGTGTACGCCATGGTTCCCTCCCTTCTGCGACCAAGACTCCCGCCTCCCGCTGCGTGAGGGTCAAGCCGGAAAACACGACGCCCCCGACCATGATCGGCCGGGGGCGTCGCCGGTGCGGTCAGTTGGTGACCTTCTCCTTCTCCGGGGCGGCGAAGGTCGCGTTAGTCGGGGTGCGGAAGGCGTGCACCAGGCCGGCAGCCGAGAGCAGCAGGAGCAGGCCCGCGCCGAGGTACAGGGCCAGGGCGCCCTGCTCGGCCTTGCGGCCGAACTCGCTGAAGCCGTACGAGGTGAGCAGCAGGCCGCGCAGCGTCTCGCCCTTGAACACGGTTTCCCGCTGGGCGGTCACCTCGGCGAGCTGCTTCTGCAGGTCGGCCAGGTTGGCGGCGTTGCTCTGCTGGGCCTGGGCCACCTGCTCGCGCAGCGCACTCTGCGGCTCGCCCAGGTCGGCGTAGGTCCTGCCGCCGGCCATGTTCTTCAGGTGCAGGCCGATGTAGTCGTTGGCGTAGCACTCGGCCTGCTTGCCGGTGGTCATCTTCTGGCCGGCGTACTCGCGCAGGCAGTCCGACTGCTTCTCCTCGTCGGACAACTCGTCCGCCGGGGTGAAGGTGATGTGCTGCGCGCCGAGCTGGTCGCGTACGTAGTCGTTGGCGAAGTTGGCGTTCGTCGTCAGGACGACGCCGACGACGAGCAGCAGGACCGCCAGGCCCAGCCCACCGATGCTGAACAACAGGTCGAGCGTCCGTCGCTTCATATCAGGCTCCCGTGTGGAGGATGTGTTCGTCTTGGTGACGAGAACCATCCTGGCGGCGGCCACCCGCTCCGAGCAGGGTCGAACCCCCCGTCCCCGCCGGGACCTTCGGCCCCCGTGGACCCGGGCCGGTCAGCGCTCGGCGCCGGACAACGCGGGGAGCAGGTCCGGCAGGGCGGCCGGGCGGCCGTACCGCCAGCCCTGGCCCTGCCGGCAGCCGATCGCGGTGACCGCCGCGTGCTGCGCGACCGTCTCCACGCCCTCGGCGACCACGGCCAGGTCGAACGCGCCGGCCAGCCGGTTCACCATCTCCACGGTGGCGTACGCGCGGGCGTCGCCGGCGTCCAGCCGGGACACGAACGACCTGTCGATCTTCAGCTCGGTGGCCGGGATGCGGTGCAGGTAGCTCAGCGACGAGTACCCGGTGCCGAAGTCGTCGATGGCGATGCGGATGCCGAGGTCACGTAGCTGGGACAGCCGGTCGAGCACCGACTCGCTGCCCTCGATCAGCGCCGACTCGGTCAGTTCCAGGGTGAGCGCGCGGGGCGGCAGGCCGGCCGCGCCGACCGCGCCGGTGACAGTGGCGATCAGGTCCGGCCGGCACAGGTGGGCGGCGGCGATGTTCACCGCGACCGTCACGTCCGGCGCGTGCTCCCGCCAGGTGGCAGCGGCCCGGCACGCCTCGTGGATGACCCACCTGTCGATGGCGACGATCAGCCCGGTCTCCTCGGCCAGCGGCAGGAACCGGGCCGGGGTCAGCACTCCCAGCCGGGGATGCCGCCAGCGCACCAACGCCTCGGCGCTGCGTACCGTGCCGGTGTCCAGGTCGACGATGGGCTGGAACTCCATCAGCAACTGGCCCTCGTCGACCGCGCGGCGCAGGTCGGCGATGAGTTCCGCCCGGCTGACCGCCGACTCGCGCAGTTCCGGCGTGCACGTGCGGTACGCGGCCTTGCCTGCCGCCTTCGCCGCGTACATGGCGATGTCGGCGTCGCGGAGCAGGTCGGTGTGGGAGGTGTGCTGCGGCCCGTACTCGGCGATGCCGATGCTCGCCGACGGGTGGACGCCGAGATCCTCCTCGCCGGGCAGCGGCTCCAGGGCGGCGAGCAGCCGGACCGCGAGCCCTTCGGGTGACACCTGGCGCTCCCCGGCGACGAGCACCGCGAACTCGTCGCCGCCGAGCCGGGCGATCATCCCGTCCGGGCCGACCGCGTCCTGCATGCGCTCCGCGGTGGCGGTCAGCAGCCGATCCCCGGCGGCGTGCCCGAACCTGTCGTTCACCTGCTTGAAGCCGTCCAGGTCGAGCAGCACCACGGCGACCGGGCCACCCACGCGCAACGCCCGCCGCAGCCGCCGGACGAACGTCAGCCGGTTGGGCAGGCCGGTGAGCTGGTCGGAGTACGCGAGCCGGCGCAGCCGCCCGACCAGCCGCAGGTTCTCGTTCGCGGCCAGGCCCTGGCGCAGCGCCAGCACCCCGAGCAGGCCCATCATGCCGACGAAGACCACCTGCGGGGTCTGCCCGCTGGGCTGCCGGGACAGCAGGACCGCGACGATCGCGCCCCCCACCGGCAGGTACGGCAGCGCGACCCGCCACCACGGCGGCAGCGGTGATTCGACCACGTCGTCCTCCCCGTCCGCGTCGTTCGGCGGCGGGTAGCGGGTCGCCAGGCCGACCAGCAGGTAGCTCAGCGGCCAGCAGACGTCGACCGGGTGGCCCGGCGCGTAGTCGCCGCGCGCGACCAGGGAGACGTAGACGGCGTCCGCGCCGGACCGGATCGCCAGGCCCGCACCGATGACGGTGAGCGCCCGCCACATCGGCCGGCCCGGGCCGGCGACCGCCACCAGGATGGTGAGCTGCATCAGGTCGAACATCGGGTAGAGCAGCCCGAACGTGCGCATGGGATCGGCCATGTCGGCATCGGTGATCCGGTGGAACACCACCACCCAGCCGATCGGGATGAGGGCCAGCCCCACGATCACCCCGTCGAGCAGGGTACGGGCCCGGCCGATCACGCTGCGCGGGCCGGTGCGGGAGCAGAGCAGCGCACCCGTGCCGGTGACGATGCCGGCGGCGAACAGGCCCGCCACCAGCGGGGTGTGAGGCAGGCCGAGCCCGCCGAGCCGTTCCACCGTCCACACCGCACGGCCGAGCGCGGCGAGGGCCATGGTGGCGGCGAGCAGTTCCCAGAACCGGCGCAACACGGCCGGCTGACGTCGCGAGGCGCCGGCGCAGAGCACCGCCGCCCAGCTCGACACCGCCATCGCACCGAGGTCGCTCACCAGCGCCGCACCGGGCAGCCGGGCGGCCAGCCAGGCCATCTCCCCGAGTACGACGACAGCGGCCGCGACGAGTCCGACACGGCCGACGAGCGGATGACGGGCCGGTGCCGCGGCGGCGAGGCTCACGTCGTGCTGGGATACAACGATTGCGCTCCGGCTCTCTTCCAGACGTGCACCCTCGACGACGAGGACCGGACGACGGACGGCGCAAGCCTAGCCAGCGCCGGGGACTGCCGCCAGAGTCGCGAGTGTCGGTCAGCGGACCGCGGGCGGGTGCCGGTAGAGCGAGACCAGGACGCCGTAGCGTGCCTGCCCCGGCGGCGCCTCCTCGGCCTCGCCCACCAGTTCGTCCAGCGTGGACCGGAGGTGCTGGGCCTGGGCCGGGGTGAGCCGCAGGTGCCGCAGGTGCACGAGCGGGTCCGGGTCGCCGGCGAGTTCCTCGGCGTACGCGCCCAGCAGCGCCGCCGTGGCGCCCGCGTCGGTGTCCGTGCCGACGAGCCGGCGGAACGTGCGTTCGTGGTAGCGCTCGGTGCCGCCCCGGACCTGGCGGCTGTGCGCCGGACGGACCATGCCGGCCTCGGTCAGCACCCCGAGGTGGTGGGCCACAGTGCCCTTCGCCGCGCCGAGACGGGCAGCGAGCTGGCTGAGCGCCGGGGCGTACGCCGAGGCGGGCGACCCCGCCACGCTCGGCGCGCTCGTCACGACCGACCTCCAGTCCGTGAACGGCGACCTGCGCCTGCGGCTCAAGCACCACGACCAGCCGCTGTCCGACAAGGCCGACGACCCGACCGGGGAGCACTTCGCGCGCCTCGCCGCGCTCGGCATGGGCGGCGTGACCCGGGTGCAACGGCTGCCCGGCAACGTCGGGCTGCTGGAGATCAAGCCGTACGTGTTCCCGCCCGACCTGGCCGGCGACGCGCTGACCGCCACGCTGCGGCTGCTCGCCGGCACCGACGCGCTCCTGCTCGACCTGCGCGGCACCGAGGGCGGCAGCCCGGACGGCGTGGCCCTGCTCTGCGGCTGGTTCTTCGCCGAACCGACGCACCTGCACACCATGCACGAACGCTCCGGCGCCACCCGCCAGTCCTGGAGCGCCGCCTGGCTGCCGGTCCACCGCTACGCGCCGGACAAGCCGGTCCACGTCCTCACCGGCCCCGCCACGTTCTCCGGCGGCGAGGAACTGGCGTACGACCTTCAGCAGTTCGGCCGCGCCACAGTGGTCGGTGAGCCGACCCGCGGTGGCGCGCACCCCCGCATCGGGCACCGGATGCACCGCACCTGGAACTGACGGTGCCGGTGGCCCGGCCCGTACACGCGGCGAGCGGCACCAACTGGGAGGGCTGCGGCGTCGCCCCGGACGTGGCGACCCCGGCCGACCGGGCACGCGACGTCGCGTACCGCCGGAGCCTGGAAGCGCTGCTGGCGGCAGACCCGGACCGGCCGGCGGCGGCCGAGCAGCGGACGGCCCTCGCCGCCCTGGGCTGAACCGCGCGGGTCAGGACCAGTCCTCCGCCGGGGCCGGGTCCGGCGGCGCGGCGGCCGTGCCGGGCGGCCCGCCGTGCGTCCACGGTGTCTCCTCCGGCGCCGGGAACGCGCCGCCCGGCAGGAAACCGTCGGACAGGCCGGTCAGGCAGATCCGCTCACCCACCTCGGGCACGCTGCCGGGCGGCGCGGTCAGCCCCCGGCCCATCCCGCCGGACAGTTCGAGCACCACCTCGGTCTTGCCGTCGCCGCCGGGCGTCACGAACACGATCTTCGCCTTCTGCGCCGGGCGGGCCGGGGAGTACAGCGTCGCGCCCACCGGCATCGGCACCGGCTCGGTGGTGACCACCTGGATGCGCGGGCGCAGCACCGGCCGCTTGCCGGAGTCGTCCACCCGCGCCGGGTCGGCGAGCGTCACCTCACCGACGAACGCCTCCCCGGACAGCCGGTGCTCGGCCATCACCAACGGATCGTCGTACGCACGCTGCACCGCCCACGCGGTCGACGCCCGTTCCAGCCGCTGCAACCGCAGCGCCGCCGCCACCGCGCCGTCGCGCCGCGGCTGCGGGCCGCCCCCGGCGTCGACGTGCTCGGCGTGCGCGGTGAACGCGTCCCGGTCACCGGCCCACCGGCCGGTCACCCGCGCGCCGGCCGGCAGCGTCCGCAGCAGCCCGACACCGCGCCACATCAGCTCCCAGGTGGGCGCGAGCTGGCCGCGCAACAGGCCGGCCAGCTCGTCGTACGCGGCCGCGCGGGCCGCCGGATCGCCCTCGGCCCGGGTGTACGCCTCGATCGCCGGGGCGAGCCGCCGGTTGTCGAAGTCCGGGTCGGTGGCCGGCCCGGCCGGCGGGCAGCGTGCCGGATCCTCGGCGCGGGCCGCCGCCTCGGTGCCGGTCAGCCCGGCCGGCGGTTCCAGCCAGCCCAGCACCGCCGGCAGGTGCAGATCCTCCACCACGCTCTGCCCGGTCGCCCAGTGCAACGTCAGCGCATCGGTGAGCGCCAGCAGCGCCGACGAGCCCGGTTGCTCGGCGCGCTCGGCGAAGAACGTCAGCCACCGGCCGAGCAGCGGCACCGACTGGTGCACCGGATAGTCGCCGTCGGTCCGGCGGAACCGGGTCGAGCGGCCGAACAACCGCAGGAACGTGATCCCGGCCGGGTTCGGCACCAGCAGTTGCGGCGCGTCGGCGTACCGGTGACGGACGTCGCGGCCCCGGTCCACCGGCACCGCCTCGGTCAGGTCGCGGAACTCGTCCAGGTACGGCAGCACGACCCCGGCCAGTTCGGCGGCGAACGCGAACCGCTGGTCCCGGTTGCGCGGCTGCGGCACCACCAGCAGCCGGGCCTCGTCGGGCGCGGCGCCGACCATCGCGGCGAGCGGGGCGTTCGCCTCACCGGCCAGCGCGAGCGGCACCAGCACCAGCGGCCGGTCCGACAGATGCAGGTGGCGGACCGTGGCCACCGGTTGGGCCCGCCCCGCGGCGACCGCCTGCGCCCGGGCGAGCGCGCGCAGCGTACTCACGCGGGGTGTCCGGCGAAGGCGTCGGCGCGCAGCGTACTCATGCGGTCTGTCCGGCGAGGGCGTCGGCGCGCAGGCGCGCGGCGGCCCGCAGCAGCGCGGCGGCCTCCGCCTGCTCCGGCTCCGGCGCGGCCACGCCCCCGGCGAGCGCCAGCACGTCGGCGACGTCCTCGACGCCGCCCAGCGCCTCACGGACCGGCCGGCCCAACGCGCCGGTCTGCCCGCGCGCCTCGTGCCGGCAGAAGTACGCCAGCTCACAGGCGGCCAGGCAGTCGGGCGCGTAACGCGCGGGCACCCGGTGCAGCGCGGCGGCGAGCGCGGCCGGATCGGCCGCCGGGTCGACCGTGAACCCGGCCGGTACGGCGGCGAGCAGCTCCTCGACCCGGGCCATCCTGGCCAACTGGCGGCGCAGCACCAGCAGTTGCCGGCGAACGTCGAGCAAGCTGGCCACCGGCTGGTTGGCGAAGTCACGTGGGCAGACCAGCACCACCTCGTGCGACACCAGCTCCGGGTCGCGTCCCCCGGCGGCGAGCAGCTCGCGCAGCGCCAGCACGTAGACGGCGGACTGGATCGCGGCGGCCGCGACCTTGCCCGGGTCGGCCTGCCCGTCGATCACCGGAAACGACTTGATCTCCACGACGTGGAACCGGCCCGCCAGCCGGGCGGCGACCAGGTCCGGTTCCAGGTGCACCCGGGTACCGGCCACGTCCAGGCCGAGCAGCGGGTGGTCGAACAACGCCGGGCCGTCGCCGCTGGCGGTCAGCGCCGGCCGCGAGCGTTCCGGCCGGTCGTCGTCGGCGCCGAGATCGGTCCAGGTCGCGCCCTCCGGCACCGGTACGCCGAGCCGCTCCGCGACCAGGCGCAGCAACTCCGTCCCGCCGTCGGCCTTGACCTGGGCCTCGAACGCGTTGCCGCGAGTGATCGCGAAGCGGGACTGGCCGAACCTCGCCGGGAAACCGAGCTGCTCGGCGAGCGCCGGCTTGTCCGCGCCGGCGCTGTCCAGGACGGCGCGACGGGTACAGCCGGGGTTGCCGGTCAGCGCGGCGATGGTGCGGGCGTTGTGCCGCCGGGGCGGCCCGCCACCCCTGATCTGCGCCAGCCGATCTTCCACCCGATGAAGTGTAAGGAAGGGCCCCTTGTTAACCCCTCCGGTAGAGGAAGGGGCCCTTTTTATAATAACATGGCGGCCAGACCCGCGCGGGGGCCGCCACCAGCGTCGGCCCCGTTTCGGTCGGTGACCGGCCAGGGGCCCGGCACGGTAGGGCGAGGAGCGAGCAACCCGCCATGGTCCTCCGGTTCGATGCCGGGATCGGGCCGCTGCGGGCGTTCGGCCGGTCGGCGCAGCACCCGGGCGTATCCGTCTTCGATGCGACGGATCGCCGCACGGGTACGGGTGTCGACGCGCGGGGGCGAGCGATCGGCCGGGCCGGGGTCGGCTGCCGCGGTTCCCGGGAACGCCTACCCGGCGTCGGCCTTTCGTCGTGGTGTGCCGATGACGCCGTCTCGCCCGCGGCGGACCGCGACCGCGTCGACCAAGTCGGCCGTGGCGGCGTACCGGATGGCCCGGCTGACCGCGCCACCCGGTCAGCGGCCGGAGCGGTTCCAGGGCGAGCGCGGGGACTGCGCTCCCGCCAGCGGACGACGCCGGCGGCGGTGCCGGCGCCCGGGCGCGCAGGGCGGACGGGCAGCGGTGTGCACCGGCGGGGCGACCGGGGTGGCCGGCGGGCGGCCGATCAGCCAGCAGAGGAAGCGGGTCATGGTCAGCCGACCGGGAGGCGCTCGGCCTCGGCACGGGAGACGTCGTACTCGGCGCCGCAGAACGTGCACTGCTGCGCGTACCGGGTGCGCAGCGGGATCAGCGGGATGAAGAAGAGGCTGAACTTGGTGACCCGGCGGGTGATCACCTGGGCGGCCTGGTTGCCGCAGTTGCGGCAGACCTCGGTGACGACGCCGGACCGGACGACCTTGGTCCGCAGCCCGAAGATGAAGAACATCGCCCGGCATTACCCACCCGGGGCTCGTGTTAAAAGGGGCCCCCTCCTCTACCGGAGACGTTAAGAGGGGGCCCTTCCTTACACCTCAAGCGAGCCAGATCGGCTTCCAGTCCCTCGGAGTCGGTGATCGAGGTCCACACCTTGTCCATCGGCGCGTCGTCAGGGCCCGGCGGACGGTCACCACCGGGGCGGCGAGGCGGGCGCGGACGGCCATCGGCTCAGTCATGCTTGTCGCCTTTCGGGTAGCAGGCCACGGCGAGTTTGAAGGCGTCTCCTTCGGCGCCGCCGTAGCGCGTGAACAGGTCCTGCAACGTCGTCTGCAGGTCGTGCAGGAACTCCTGCCGCCGCTCGGCGGGCACCCGGATCTCACCGGAGACGCCGATGGACGGCAGTTCGGGGGCGGTGCGGTCGAGCGCGGCGATGTCGGCCTGGACCTCCTCCATGAGGTCGAGCAGGTAGCCCAGACTCAGCTCGTCGCGGACCCGGCGCGTGCCGCCGATGCGGCCGACGAGCCGGGGCGAGAGCCAGTACGACCGGGCGACGGCCTGGTAGATGCCCTCGGTGATGCCGCGGACCTGCCGCTGCGCCACCTGCTCGGCCAGCCCGGCCGCGACGACCTGCTTGACGTGGTAGTGGACGCGCTGCTTGACGTGGTAGGACGCGCTGCGGCGTCTGCTCCAGCCGGGCCGCGACGTCGGTGCAGGTGCGGGGCCCGGCGAGTCGCCGCAGCACCTTGATGCGCTGCGGCTTGAGCAGGACTTCGGCCTGCTCGCGCTGTTCCAGGTGCAGGACGTCTTTCTTGGCGAGCTTTGTCGATGACTTCGACGAGAGGCCGCGCGGTCCGCGCGGCCTCTCACCGGTACGTCGCGTCAGGGAGTCCAGTCCGGACGCAGCGGGTACCCGTTCACCCCTTCCGGGCCGTTGTGCGTGGCGAGCACGTGATGCAACTGGATGCCGTTGCGCTCGAACGCCAGCCGGGAGCCCGCCATGTAGAGCCCCCACACCCTGGCGGTGCCCGGCCCGACCTCGCCGACGCAGAAGTCCCAGTGCTCGACCAGGTTGCGGCACCAGCCGGCGAGCGTCAGCGCGTAGTGCTGCCGCAGGTTCTCCTCGTGGTGCACCTCGAACCCGGCGTCGTGGATCTCGCTGATCAGCCGGCCCGGACCGGCCAGCTCGCCGTCGGGAAAGACGTACCTGTCGATGAACACGCCGGAGCGGTGCGGCGCCCGGTTGTCGGCCCGGGTGATGCAGTGGTTGAGCAGCCGCCCGCCGGGCTTGAGCCGGGAGCGCAGCGCACCGAAGTAGGCCGGGTAGTTGCGGACCCCGATGTGCTCGGTCAGCCCGATCGAGGAGATCGCGTCGAACTGCTCGCGCGGCGCGTCCCGGTAGTCCAGGTGGCGCACCTCGGCCAGTTCGCTCAGCCCTTCCCGCTCGATCGCGGCCCGCGCCCAGTCGGCCTGCGCCCTCGACAGCGTCACACCGAGAGCCTTGACGCCGTACTCCCGGGCCGCGTGCCGGACCATGCCGCCCCAGCCGCAGCCCACGTCCAGCAGCCGCATTCCCGGCTTGAGTGCCAGTTTGCCGGCGACCAGGTCGTACTTGTTCCGCTGCGCCTCTTCGAGGGTGTCGCCGGGGCCGCGGAAGACCGCGCAGGTGTACGTCATGGACGGCCCGAGCACCTTCTCGTAGAAGGCGTTCGACACGTCGTAGTGGTGCGAGATCGCGGTGCTGTCCCGGGTACGCGAGTGACGCAGGCCGGTCATCAGCCGCCGCCAGCGCGGCGACGCCTCCTGCGGCGGGGGCGGCGGCGGGCGCAGTCGTTCCCAGCCCAGGCCCCGGACCAGCGCGAGCGCCTCGCTCATCGCCGGGACGCGCAGCGGCACCCCGTCCTTGATCACCCGCAGCGCCTCGTACGGGTCGCCCGGGTGCACCCCCTCCAGCCCCAGGTCCCCGCTGACGTAGGCCCGGGCCATGCCCAGGTCGCCCGGCGCGGTGAGCAGGTAGGACAGGCCCCGCTCGGTGCGGATCGCCAGGGTGATCCCGGCGTCGGCCGAACCCACCGCGCTGCCGTCGTAGCCGGTGACCCGGACGGGCAGGTCGCCGGTGGTGACCGCGCGGACCACGTCCGCGACTGTCGGTCCGGTACGCCGCCCGCCCGCCGGCGGGCCGGCCGGGGTGCTCGCCGCCCCCGGTGTTCGGTCGGTCAGACTCATGCTCGGGATACCGCCTTCTCGTACAGTCCGGTGAGTCGGTGGTCCGGGTCGTAGCGGTCCTTCACGGCACGCCAGATGTCTCCGCCGTAGAGGCGGTCGAACTCGCCCCGGTCGTAGTACGCGTCGGAGTAGAGCGACTTGTGGCCGCCCACCTCCGACACCATTCGCTCGATCTGGCGGTTGACGTCACCGTCGGCGGAGCCCGCCGCGATGGGCACGCTTCCCCAGAAGCCGATGTTCACATACGTTTCGCCCGGTCGGAGCGGATATAGCGGCCACGCCTTCGCCGACCCGGGACCGGACGGCTCCCGCAGCCGCAGCGGGCACAGCCACACCGGCGTCATGCCCACGTCCGCGGCGAACCAGCGCAGGAACTCGGGCGTGCGGCCGAGCGGAACCTCCACGTCCTGCACCACCCGCTCCCGGGCCGGGCGGCCCCGCCACCTGTCGACCCGGGCCGCCACCCGGTGCCGGTGCTCCAGCCGCACGATCCGGTGGTAGACGTCGCTGCGCCGGTAGCGCCGCGGCCACAGCCGCCGCACCACCGGGTGCTGCACCCCGAACGCCGCCGAGCACCAGAACCAGTCGGTGTCCCAGCGCCAGAGATAGTCGTACGCGGTGAGCGCGTCCCGGGTGCGCCGGCGCAGCGAGCGGTAGTAGATCTCCTGGCCGGTGTAGTCGGACGGGCCGTCGTCGGCTTCGTCGGTGAACGCGCCGAGCACGAGGTACGCCTCGCCGGGGCTGAACACCACCCCGTCCATGGCGTCGACCGGCTCCCCGCCCCAGGCACCCTTGGCGACCACCTCGCCGATCGCGTCGACCAGTTCCTCCAGCCGGGTGAACCGGATGTTGCGCAGCGACACGTGCCGGCCGATCGGTTGCAGCTCGATGCGCAGCCGGGTGGCGTAGCCGAGGCTGCCCAGCGAGTTCGGGAAGGCCCGGTGCAGGTCGGCGTGCTCGCCGCGGGGCCCTGTCGTGACGATCTCCCCCGCGCCGGTGAGCACGTCCATCTCCAGCACCGACTCGTGCGGCAGGCCGTTGCGGAAGGAGGTGGACTCGACGCCCAGACCGGTCACCGCGCCGCCCAGCGTGATGGTGCGCAACTGCGGCACGACCAGCGGCATCAGGCCGTACGGCAGCGTCGCGTCGACCAGATCCTCGTAGGTGCACATGCCCTGCACGTCGGCCGTGCGGGCGGCCGGGTCCACGGCGAGCACCCCGGTCAGGCCGCTCACGTCCAGCCCCGGCGTACGCGGCGCGGAGCGGGGCCGGAACAGGTTCGAGGTCTGCTTGGCCAGCCGTACGGGCTCCCCGGCGGGCACCGCGGCGTAGGAGCGCCGCAGCGTGTCCACCGCCCGTTCATGATCACGGACAGCGTGCATGAGATCACCTTACGCTCGGGTACGACAAGTTCGTGGGATGTCCACGGTGGCCTTTCGACGACTCACCGACGACGCGCGCGTTACCTCCGCCACCGCCTGGCCGGTGGTCGCCCGAGCGGTGGCCGACGCGCGCAGCGGTGGCCGGTACGCGGCCACCGGCATAGCGTGGAGGGCATGCCGAAAGCCGTCTGGAACGACCTCGTCGTCGCCGAGAGCGACGACACCGTTGTGGTCGAGGGCAACCACTACTTCCCCCGTGCCGCGCTGCGCGACGACCTGATCCGCTCCTCCGACACCCACACGGTCTGCCCCTGGAAGGGCACGGCCTCCTACTACACGCTCGAACACGGCGGCGCCACCAGCCCGGACGCCGTCTGGTACTACCCCGAGCCCAAGCCGGAGGCGGAGATGGTCCGCGACCGCGTGGCGTTCTGGAAGGACGTCCGGGTCGTCGACTGAGCCACCGTGCCGCCGGGGCGACTGGCACCCGGCGGCCCCGGTGGGTCACTATGCCCCCATGGCCGACCCGCATTCCGACCCGTCCGGCACCATGTACGGCGGCGCCCGCCGCGCCCGTGGCGTACGTGGCCGGCTGCCTCAGGACCCGCTGATGCGGGTCGCGCTGAGCGTCGGCGCGGCGGGCGTACTCCTCGGCGCCTTCTTCGCCACCGGCGTGCTCGGTGGCGGCGACGACCGGCCGGTGGTGCCGGCGGCCGCGGCGCCCACCGCGGCACCGAGCGAGCCGAGCGCGGAACCGTCGGCGGAGCCCACTCCGTCGGCGTCACCCTCGCCGAGCGCGACGCCGAGCAGACCCGCCGCGCCGGTCGCCACGCCGAAGGTGATCCGGGGCGTGCCGTCCGGGCGCTGCCTCGGCGTGACCGGCGACGAGGCCGAGGGCGCGCAGGCGGCGCTCGCCGACTGCACCGGCGGGCCGGAGCAGCAGTGGGTGGTCACGCCGGTCACGAACGACACCTACCTGCTCGTCAACGCGGCGAGCAGCAAGTGCCTGGACGTCAACGAGGCGAAGACCGACGACGGCGCGGACGTGCAGCAGTGGTCCTGCAACGGGCAGGCCAACCAGCAGTGGCGGTTCCAGTCGGCCGGTAACGGCGCGGCGCTGCTGGTCGCCGTGCACAGCGGCAAGTGCGCGCAGGTCGACGACGCGGGCACCGAAGCCGGGCGCGAGCTGGAGCAGGCGCCGTGCAGCGGCGCTCCCGAGCAGCAGTGGGCGGCCGGCTGACCGGTCAGCCCCGGTAACTCCAGGCGCGTCTGCCCGCCGCGACCGGCAGCGCGAACGCGGGCTCGTCGGCGGCACGGCGGCGCAGCAGCAGTGACAGCCCGGCCGCGCCGATCGACAGCGCACCCGCCACGTACCAGGCGAGCGCGTAGTCGCCGAGCCGGTCCCGGACCAGACCGGCGCCGGTGGCCGCGAGCGCGGCGCCGAACTGGTGCGCGGCGAACACCCAGCCGAACACCACCGCGCCGGACGCGCCGAACCACTCCCGGCACAGCGCCACGGTCGGCGGGACGGTGGCCACCCAGTCCAGCCCGTAGAAGACGATGAAGACCAGCATGCTCGGCTCGGCCGTACCGGCGAACAGACTCGGCAGCACCAGCAGCGACGCCCCGCGCAACGCGTAGTAGGCACCCAGCAGCAGCCGGGCGTCGACCCGGTCGGTGAGCCAGCCGGAGGCGATCGAGCCGGCGATGTCGAAGAGCCCGACCACGGCGAGCAACCCGGCAGCAGTGGTCTCCGGCATGCCGTGGTCGTGCGCAGCCGGCACGAAGTGCGTACCGACCAGGCCGTTCGTGGTCGCGCCGCAGATCGCGAAACCGCCGGCGAGCAGCCAGAACGGCCGCGTCCGCGCGGCGGCGGCGAACGCGCCGACCGCCCGCGCCGCCGCGCCGCCCTCCGGCCGGGCCGGCGGCACGACTTCGGTCGCGCCGTAGGCGGGCCGCCCCAGGTCCGCCGGATGCTCCCGCAACAACCACACCACAAGGGGTACGACCGCCAGCGCGGCCCCGGCGACGACGAGTGCCGCCGTGCGCCAGCCGTGGTCGCGTACCAGCAGCGCGAGCAGCGGAAGGAAGACGAGCTGCCCGGCCGCGCCCCCGGCGGTGAGCACACCCGTCACCAGGCCACGGCGCTCGACGAACCAGCGCCCGGTGACCGTGGCCACGAAAGCCAGCGCCATCGAGCCGGTGCCCAGCCCGACGAGGACACCCCAGCACAGGACGAGCTGCCAGCTCTCGGTCATCCCCACGGTCAGGCCGCTGCCGGCGGCCACCAGCACCAGCGCGCCCGCCACCACCCGGCGGATGCCGAACCGGTCCATCAGCGCGGCGGCGAACGGCGCGGTGAGGCCGTACAGCAGCAGGTTGACCGAGACGGCGGCGGAGATGGTCGCCAGCGGCCAGCCGAACTCGGCGTGCAGCGGGTGCAGCAGCACGCCGGGGGTGGCGCGGAAACCGGCCGCGCCGACGAGCGCGACGAAGGCGACAGCGGCGACGAGCCAGGCCGGATGCAGGCGGGAGCGGGTCACCCAGCGAGTCTCCGGCCGGGTGGCTCCGCCGACGAGTGGCCGGAAAGCCATCGTACGCAATAATCGGGCCATGTCCGTACCGCACCGGGTGGCCGTCCTCGCCCTCGACGGCGTGGTGGCGCTCGACCTCGGCACCCCGGCCCAGGTCCTCGGCGCCGCCCGCGACGACGACCGAACCCCGCTGTACGTGGTGGCGACCTGCACTCCGGGCGGGCAGCCGATCCGCAGCAGCGCCGGCTTCCAGGTCCTCCCCGACCACGGCCTGGAACTGTTGGGCAGCGCCGACACGGTGATCGTCCCCGGCATCCACGCCGGTCCTCCGCTGCACGACGGCACGGTGGCCGCCGAGGTGGCCCAGGCGCTGCGCACGGCGTACGACAGGGGTGCCCGCGTCATGTCCATCTGCACCGGCGCGTTCGTGCTCGCCGCCGCCGGCCTGCTCGACGGCCGCCCGGCCACCACGCACTGGGCGTACGCGTCGCGCTTCCGCCGCCTGCACCCCGGCGTACGGCTCGACCCCGACGTGCTCTTCGTCGACGACGGACGTGTGCTCACCTCGGCCGGGGTGGCCGCCGGCATCGACCTGTGCCTGCACGTCGTCCGCACCGACCACGGCAGCGCGGTGGCGAACCGGGCGGCCCGGCGCTGCGTGGTGCCGCCGTGGCGCGACGGCGGGCAGGCCCAGTACATCGAACGGCCGGTGCCCCGCGGCGCTGAGAACGGCACCGCCGCCACCCGCGAGTGGGCACAGCAACGGCTGCACGAGCCGGTGGCCCTGCGCGAGATGGCGGCGCACGCGCGGATGAGCGTCCGTACGTTCACCCGGCACTTCCGCTCCGAGACCGGGCTCAGCCCGGCGCAGTGGCTGCTCCAGCAGCGCACCGAGCACGCCCGGGTGCTGCTGGAGACGACGGATCTGAGCGTGGACCGGATCGCCCGGGACTCGGGTTTCGGCACCACCGCCGCACTGCGCCAGCACTTCCACGCGCGGGTGGGCGTGTCCCCCACCGCCTACCGCCGCACGTTCCGCCCGTCCCCTGCGCCGAGCTCCGCCTCCGTCGATCTTGGAGTTGTGGTGCCTGGGGCGCCGGACGTGTCGGAGTTGTCCGCCGCCACAACTCCTTGACCGGCGGTCCGACGGTCAGGCGAGGTGGGGCTGGCGGCGCAGGGCGCGGAGCTGCGCGAGGTGCAGCGGCAGGTGCACGCGGATGTGCAGGTCCAGCGCTCTGCCCCAGGGCAGGGAGTCGTCCACGTCCAGGTCGAAGCCCTCGCGTAGCACCGTGTCCACAGGTGCCTCCGCCGCCGGGCCGAGCCGCTCCGCCAGCGCGCACAACTTCTGGCTGGTGGCCCGGAACAGTGCCGCCAGCCCGTCCAGCCCGCCGCACTCGGAGACGAGCGCATCCAGTTGCGGCCGGTGGATGGTGTCCAGGTCGTAGTAGGCGAACGGCGAGCCGGCCAGCACAGCCTCGGTCGCCTCGCTCATCAGCTCGTCGTTGGCGGCGAGGTGCGCGACGATCTGCTCGGCGCTCAACTGTCCTTCCGGCGGCGGGCCGAACCCGCCCGCGTCCAGCTCCGCGAGCAACTCCTCGTACGCCTGCCGCAGTGCCGGGGCGTCCACCTCGTCCATGTCCCGCATCCAACCTCCGCCACCGCTGCGGCCACCCCGTCTACCGGGCCCGGTTCACCCGGACGCGTGAAAGGCCGGCACCCCTGTTCGGGGTGCCGGCCTGTCTCGCTTACTTGTTCCAGTGTTCGGCTACCAGGTCGGCGGCCTGCTGCTCCCACTGGGCGTAGTGGTCCGGGTAAGCAGACACCTGGACGGTCTGGGCGGCCTTGGTCAGCGGCATGTCCTGCCAGCCGTCGACCTGCTTCAGACCCTTCAGGAACGCCAGGGTGGAGTACTCGGGGTCGGTGATCTGCTCCACCGTGCCCCAACCGGAGGACGGGCGCTGCTGGAACAGACCCTGCGAGTCGTGGTCGTTACGGTCACCCAGGTGACCGAGGTTCTCCAGCTTCGACTCCTGCAACGCCGTCGCGATCGACACCACCGCGGCACGCTCGTCCATCCCGGCCTTCTTCGTCGCCGCGA